>VAWL01000147.1 GCA_005883965.1 Actinomycetota bacterium | reverse complement strand
CGCCGGGAGCGCCGAGGTCGCAGGTCATGACGTCGTCCGCGACGGGCTTGCCGTCCGGCAGTCGATCGGCTACGTGCCGCAGGCGATCTCGATCGACGGCGCCCTCACCGCGCGCGAGAATCTCGAGTTCTACGGCCGCGTGACCGGAGTGCCGCGGCGCGAGCGCGGGGAGCGGATCGACCAGGCGGTCGAGGCGATGGCGCTCGGCACGTTTCTCGACCGGCTCGGCCGCACGCTCTCCGGCGGGATGCTCAGGCGGCTCGAGATCGCGACGGCGCTGCTCGCCCGCCCGCAGGTTCTCTTCCTCGACGAGCCGACGCTCGGCCTCGATCCGACGGCGCGCCGGATGGTCTGGGACCGGCTCGAGCTGCTG
The DNA here is from genome assembly GCA_005883965.1 of Actinomycetota bacterium. Lineage (GTDB taxonomy): Bacteria > Actinomycetota > Thermoleophilia > Gaiellales > Gaiellaceae > AC-32. Next base: position 4,947 of record VAWL01000147.1, on the reverse strand, counting down.
CGCGAGGAAGCCGGCACGACGATCCTCGTCACGACGCATCAGATGGAGGAGGCCGAGCGGCAATGTGACCGGCTCGCGATCATGAACCTCGGTTCGATCGCCGCGACCGGCTCGCCGGAAGAGCTTCGGGAGCAGTTCGAGGCCGACTCGCTCGAGGACGTCTTCACCGCCGCCACCGGCGGCACGCTCGAGGAAGGAGGGAGCTTCAGGGATGTCCGCGCAACCCGCAAGCGTTCGCGCCGGCTCGCTTGACGCCGCGCACGGTCTGGCGGTGCGCGCCGCGCGGCTCCGCGACGGCACGACCGCGATGGCGTGGGCCGAGCTGCGCAAGCTTCACCACGACCACCTCGACATCTTCACGCGGTCGGTCCAGCCGCTCCTCTGGCTGTTCATCTTCGGCACCGCGCTGCGGCGCAACCATGTGCTGAGCGGCGGCTACCACGACTACCGCGCCTACCTCGCGCCCGGCGTGATGGCGCAGGCGGCTCTGTTCGTGGCGATCTTCTTCGGCCTCGGCGTCATCTGGGAGCGTGACGTCGGCCAGCTCCAGCGGCTGCTCGCGACGCCGATCCCGCGGCTCGGGATCGTGCTCGGCAAGGCGTCCGGCGCCGGGATCCGCGCGCTCACGCAGGGCATCGTGCTGCTGGGCGTGACCGCGATCGCGCGCATCCCGATCCACTGGAGCCCGCTCGGGGTGCTCGGCGCGCTGCTGCTGCTCGTGCTCGGCACGGGCGCGTTCGCCTGCCTGTCGATGATCCTCGCCTCGCTCGTCCGGACGCGCGAGCGGTTCATGGGCATCGGCCAGCTCGTCGTGATGCCGCTCTTCTTCGCCTCGAGCGCGCTCTATCCGATCGCGATCATGCCCGGTTGGTTGCAGGTCGTCGCGCACGCGAACCCTCTCAGCTACGAGGTCCACGGCATCCGCGGGCTGCTGCTCGGAGTCTCGGCCGGCGGAGCGCTCTGGCTCGACTTCACGGTCGTCGTGTGCTTCCTGGTCGTCGCAGCGGTCGCCGCGGCCAAAACGTATCCGCGGGCGATCCTCTAGCGCCGGTATCTATCCACCGTCACCGCGGTCCGGCCCCAACGGGTGACCGTGAGGCCGGTGGCGTCCGCCTCGAACGTCGTCGGCTGCAGGTCGCCGGAATGCTCGCGCTGCTCGCTCGACTCGAAGCGCAGGCCCTCCGGGTCGAGGTCGAGGTGAAGCGGAGGCGGATCCCGGTCAGGGTTGACGAACACGAGCGGCCCCAGGGCCGCGACGGCGAGCGGCAGGAGCGAGAGCCCAGTGGCGTCGAAGCCCGGCTCCCGCTCCGAGCGCGGTGCGCGCCGCAGGCTTCCGTCGAGCTCGTACGTCCAGGCGTGGTACGGGCACTGCAGGGTCGCCCGTCTCCCGCAACCCTCGGCGACGACGTGCCCGCGATGGCGGCAGACGTTCAGTAGCGCCCGCAGCTTGCCGTCTCGCCCGCGCGTGACCACCACCGGAACGTGTCCGGCCTCGGAGGCGAAGAAGGTCCCGGGCTCGGAGACGCGCTCCGCCGGGCCCGCGTACTGCCATGCTTCCATCCCTCAATCCTCGCAGCGCCCGCCCCAAAGGAGAGAATGCGCCTATGAGCATCCGTGCGACCGCCGAGCTCGACCGCGCCAGGATCGCGGAGCTGACCGAGCGCGAGCAGCGCCGGCTGGACGAGGCCACTCCCGCCTCCCGCGCGATGTTCGAGCGCGCGCGCAACGCGCTTGCGGGCGGCGTCGCCTCCGCGTACCAGCACCGCGAGCCCTGGCCGATCTATCTCGAGCGCGGTAAGGGCTCGAGGGTCTGGGACGTTGACGGCACCGAGCGGATCGACTTCCACAACGGCTTCGGCTCGATGCCGCAGGGCCACGCGCACCCCGCGATCACGCGCGCCGTCGAGGCACGGCTCGAGCTCGGCACGCATTTCGCCGCGCCGACCGAGGACGCGGTCTTCGTGGCCGAGGAGCTGAAGCGCCGCTTCGGCCTGCCGCGCTGGCGCTTCGTCAACTCCGGCTCGGAGGCGACGATGGACGCGATCCGCATCGCCCGCGCCAAGACCGGCCGCGAGGCGATCGTCAAGATCTTCGGCTCCTACCACGGCCACCACGACTACGTGATGGTCTCGATCGGCGTCCCCTACGACGAGATCGGCGACCGTGAGGACTACGCGTCGCTCCCGTACGGCGCCGGGATCCCGCAGTCCGTGGCCGACCTGACGATCGCCGTCCCGTTCAACGACGCGGACGCGATGGAGCGGCGGATCGAGCGGCTGATCGAGGAGGGCCGCCCGCCGGCCTGCGTGATCATGGAGCCGGCGATGATGAACCTCGGGGTGATCCTCCCCGAGCCCGGCTACCTCGAGGCGGTGCGCGAGCTGACGAAGCGGCTCGGGGTGTTGCTGATCTTCGACGAGGTCAAGACCGGCCTGGTCGTAGCGGCCGGCGGTGCGGTCGAGCGCTACGGCGTCACGCCCGACATCGTCACGCTCGCCAAGGCGCTGGGCGGCGGAGTCCCGACGGGTGCAATCGGCGGAACGGACGAGGCGTTCGAGCCGGTCGAGAAGGGCGAGGTCTACCAGGTGGGCACGTTCAACGGGAACCCGCTGGCCATGGCTGCCGCGCGGGCCAGTCTCAGCAAGGTGCTCACGCCCGAGGCGTACGAGCTGTTGGAGCGGCTCGAGGCGCGGCTGCTCAAGGGCTGCGAGGAGGTGATCGAGCGGCACGGGCTTCCTGGCTACGGCGTGGGGCTCGGAGCGAAGGGGTGCGTCACCTTCTCGCCCGAGCCCGTCGTCGACTACGACTCGTTCAAGGCGAACCAGGACGGCGAGCTGGCCGACCTCGCCTGGCTCTACAACATGAACCGCCGCGTCTACATGACGCCCGGCCGTGAGGAGGAGTGGACGCTGACCGTCGCCCACTCCGAGGAGGACTGCGACACCTTCGTCGCCGCCTTCGACGAGCTCGCCGCCGACCTGACCGCCTAACTCTGCTTCGCGAGCCAGGCCTTGACGACTCGCTTCTGAGCGCGGGTGAGCCAGGCCTCGGCGATCAGGTCGCCAAGCTCGTCCAGGTCGAGTCGCTCGAGATCCGGGATGCGAACGAGCACCGCCGCGTAGCCGTCGAAGTGCGGCGTCGTGAAGTAGATCCCCCGCGCGTCTGAGAGCAGTAGCTCCTTCACGTCGAGGTCCTCGACGCGGAACATGAGCACGTCGTCGAGCCGCTCGCCGTGCTCGTCGACTGCGTCCGGCCGGCGGCCGCGGTGGCAGCAGAACAGCTTGCCGTGGACCTTGTAGGCGGGCCGGGCGTCGTCTGAGAGCTCCTTCGTCACCTGAGGCAGCGCGAGAGCGAGCGCGTCGAGATCGGCCATCGTCGCCACGAGGCGCACTCTGCCAGCTACCGTCCGCGAGGTGAGCGAGCCGACGACGCGCGACCGGGTCACCCGGGAGTACGCGACCGACGAGATCGTCGTCGAGTGGGAGCCGCGGCTCTGCTACCACTCGCACAACTGCGTTCGCTCGCTGCCGGAAGTCTTCGACGAGCAGGCACGGCCCTGGGTGAAGGTCGACGCCGCCAGCGCGGACGAGATCGAGGCCGCGGTCGCGCTCTGCCCGTCCGGTGCGCTGCGCACACGCCGTCCCGGCCAGGCGAAGCGCCGGCCACTGGGTCTCGACATCCGCGCCTCCGAGAACGGGCCCCTCTTGATTCGCGGCGACGTGCGCGTGCTCGACGCCGAGGGCAACGTCCTCTACGAGGGCGACAAGGCCGCGCTCTGCCGCTGCGGCGGCTCGGCCAACAAGCCCTTCTGCGACGGCACGCACGCCAGGAATGGCTTCCGTGGCTGAGCCCGCGCTCACGCTCTACCAGGCCGAGTGGTGCCCGTTCTCCTCGGCCGTCCGCGAGGTGCTGACCGAGCTTGGCCTCGACTTCGTCGCGCGCCAGGTCGAGCCGTGGCCGGAGCAGCGCGAGGGACTGCAGGCGCTGGCCGGAACCGACCAGATCCCGGTGCTGCAGGCCGAGGACGGCGAGCTCTACCGCGGCACGCGGGCGATTTTCGACCACCTGCGCGAGCGCGAGCCCGGGCCTTTCGCCGCCGCTCATCGCAGCCGGTTCGCCGACCACCGCGACGCGCGCGAGTCGGACGCGACCGGCCAGCTCATCGAGTACTTCCGCGGCACCGACGAGCTGCAGACGGGCGAGGGAACGCCGGCCGAAGCCGAGGTCGTCGACGTCCCGGAGAAGAACCGTTACGAGCTCCGGCTCGGTGACCGCCTGATCGGCCTCGCTGCCTACCGCCGCCGCGACGGCCGGATTGCCTTCACGCACACCGAGGTGGACGAGGCGTGCGAGGGCCGCGGCTTCGGGAGCATGCTCGCGGCCGCCGCGCTGGAGGATGCGCGGAACCAGGGTCTCGAGATCGCTCCGCTCTGCCCATTCATCGCGCACTACATCAAGGGGCACCCGGAGTACGAGGAGCTCGTGACCTCGCGCTACCGCGACCGCTGAGCTCCGTCACGATGCCCTCATGAGCACCAGCACCGCCCTCATCGTCGCGGGAGCGTTTCTCGCGAGCGCGGTCGAGATGGTCGAGGCGGTAACGATCGTGATCGGCGTCGGCGTCGTGCGCGGCTGGCGCTCGCCGCTGATCGGCGCCGGCGCGGCGACTCTCGCACTGGCGGTGCTCGTCGCCGCCCTCGGGCCGGCGCTGACGGTCATCCCGATCCACGTGCTCCGGCTCGTCGTTGGCGCCCTGCTGCTCGCCTTCGGGCTGCAGTGGCTGCGCAAGGCAGTCCTGCGCGCAGGCGGCTGGATGGCCCAGCGCGATGAGGGCGTGGCCTTCCTTCGCGAGCAAGAGCAGGCCGCCGCGGCCGGTACGGAGGAGCGGGCGGGGCTCGACTGGTACGCGTTCACCGTCGCCTTCAAGGGCGTCCTGCTCGAAGGCCT
>VAWL01000146.1 GCA_005883965.1 Actinomycetota bacterium | reverse complement strand
GGCGGCCCGGGCGAGGGCGACGAGACGACCCTGAACGTGCCTTTGCCGGCGGGGTCGGGCGACGAGGAGTACCTTCACGCCTTCGACGAGCTGGTCGGCCCGGCGGTAAGGGCGTTCGAGCCGGAGCTCGTGCTCGTCTCGGCCGGCTTCGACGCGCACGCCGAGGACCCGCTCGCGGGAATGCACGTGACCGCGGAGGGCTTCGGCCGGCTGGCGAGCCACAGCGCCGACCTCGGCCCGCGTGTCGCCGCCGTGCTCGAGGGCGGGTACAACCCCGGCGCGCTGCCGGGCCTCGTCGCCGCTGCGCTGGAAGGCTTCCAGAAATGACGACGGCCGGCCCTTCTGGAGGCCGGCCGTGTCGCCGAGGAAGCACAGAGCCACCGCGCTTCAGACACCTATGAGAGGGAGAGGGAGGGTGTCCCTCTGAGTATCGGAGCGAAGCCCGGCCGGGCGTGGGTGAATCGCATCCCCCGCCGTGGGTGATTTCTAGGAGGGTTTGGCGGAATATCGCTCGGCTGCTCAGACGCTATTTCGTCACCTCCTACGCGGCTCTGGCTTGGTTGAGCGCTTCCAGAGCCTCGCGTCGCGAGGAGACGCCGAGCTTGCGCAGCAGGCTCTTGACGTGCGAGCGGACCGTGTGCTCGGAGATGTAGAGCCGTGCCGCGATCTCGTCGGTGCCGAGGTGCTCGTCGAGTAGCAGCAGGACCTCGACCTCGCGGGCGCTGAGCGAGTGGGCGATGCGGTCGGGGACGCCGCGTGTGCCTCCCTCGCGCACCTCCTCGAGCAGCCGGCGGGCGACCTCGATCGCTGGGAGCAGGTCTTCCTCGGTTCCGGAAGCGGTCAGGACGACGACCTCGCACTCGGGGGCGGCGTCGCGAATCTGCGGCAGCGCCTCGAGGCCGCCGAGGCCGGGCATCGAGAGGTCGAGCAGCACGAGCTGCGGCTGGAGCTTCCGCGCGAGCTCGATCGCCTCCTCGCCGTCCGACGCCTCGCCGACGACGGTGAAGTCGTACTGGCCGAGCAGCGCGGCCAGGGCCTCCCGCGTGATGGGATGGTCGTCCGCAAGCAGAATCCGCATACGGCCCTTATCGGCAGCGCCCAGCCTGCCGACAAGTGCTTTATGCGGCACGAAGAGCGTGACGACTACCAGGCCTGGCTCTGGGGCGAAGTGCTCCTGATCGGCCTGCTCGGCGCTGCACTGGCGCTGTTCGTCGCCTACCCGAGCCTGCGCAACACCTACTCGCTGCCCCAGGTCCGGCTCGTGCTCGACACCGCCGTCACGCTGGCCGCAGCGATCGTGGCCCTGCTGGCGGGGATTCGCTTCTCGGTCGACGGGCGTCGCCTCGACCTGCTGCTCTGCGGCGGGTTCGCAGCCGCCGCTGCTTCGACCCTCGCGTTCTCGATCGCCCCGCTGCTCGGCGGCCAGCCGCTCCACCGGACCGAGTTCTGGGCCGGGCTCGGCGGCCGCCTGTTCGCGGCGACCCTGATCGCAGCTGCTCCGTTCACCAAGCGGCGCGTCAACGCGCGCGGCCGCGCCCTCGGCGAGATGATCCTGGCCGTCGCGATCGTCCTCGCGCTCTGCTGGGGAATCGCGCAGAAGGCCGGCAGCGGTCTGCCGCCGATCGCCGAAAGCGACGCAACTCAGCAGCCGTTCCAGCTGATGGGAGCGCTCGCGATCCAGGCAGTGCTGTCGCTCGTCGCGATGGTCGGCTGGGGGCTCCGCTTCCGCGCGCGGCGGAACGACCTCGACCGTTGGCTCTGCCTCGCCGCGACCCTGGCGCTCTTCGCGGAGCTCCACTACGTCTTCACGCCGCTCCTTTCCGCCCGCTACGTCTCGCAGGGGGACTTCCTGCGCCTGCTCTCGTACAGCGTCCTGCTGGTCGGCGTCTGGCGCGCGATCCGCTTCGCCGAGTTCGGTCGCGCCGTCGCCGAGGAGCGGGCCCGCGTCGCACGGGAGATCCATGACGGGCTCGCGCAGTACCTGTTTGCCGTCTCGACGCACGCGAGCCGGCTCGAGAGCGGCGGCTCGCTCGAGACGATCCTGCCGCAGCTCAAGGATGCGGCCGCAGCGGCGCAGCAGGAGGCGCGCTTCGCCGTCCTCGCGCTTTCGTCGGCCGGCGGCTCGGCGCCGTTCGACTCGGCCCTACGCCGCTACGTGGACTTCCTGACCGCCGACGGCCAGCTCGAGGTCGACCTCGAGATTCAGGACGGGATCCGGCTCGCCCCCGACGAGCAGATCGAGGTGTTTCGCATCGTCCAGGAAGGCCTCGCCAACGCGCGCAAGCACGCGGGCGCACGGCGCGCCGAGGTGCGGATCGAGGAGCGCGTGGGCGAGCGCTTCGTCACCGTCGTCGACGACGGCTCCGGCTTCGTCGAGGACGAGATCGCCGCCGGGCAGGGGCTGAAGAACATGCGGGCCCGCGCGGCGTCGATCGGCGGCGGCTTCCGGCTGGTCTCGAAGCCTGGGCGCGGGACCGCGCTCGAAGTCGTCCTTCGAGCCTGAGAATCGCCGCTCGGCTCCGCCGTCTTCGGCTACCAGTCCTCGTCCGAGTAGAACCGCGGCCAGACGTCCCGCGTCTCCTCGCGTAGGAAGTCGACCTCGCCCGGCTCGAGGATCGACCGCCAGCGCGAGACTGCGCCGGCACTGTCGAGCTCCACGGCGTGCGGTGAGTCGGCCTCGACCGGATTTTCGGAGCCGCTGGCGCGCTCGATCCGCTCGCGCGCGGCAGGCGTCAGCTCGAGGCCGAGCCGCTCGTAGAGGCGCGCATAGGTTCCGACGGGGTCAGACCCCGCGTCCTCGTGGCGCAAGTAGACCCAGTCGGGGTGGCGCTCGCGGTAGCCGGCGACCGCGCCGTAGAGGATCCGCCAGAGCAGCGCCGCCTGCTCGAGCACACCGCCTGGCGACTCGGCCTGCCCACGAATTTCGTCCTCGTAAGGCCGCAGGATCTCCGGCGCACGACCGTCAGCAAGGAAGGTTCCGAAGCTGTGGTTCCAACCGAGCCGTTTCAGGCTTCCCGCGAACCCGGCCGGGTGGCGGACGAGCACGACCACCTCCATTCCGAACTGCTCGGCGAGCCACTCGGCCGACAGGAGCGCGATCGGGTCCTTGACGAGCGGGCGTGCTCCGGCGTGCCGCGAGCGGGCGAAACGCCAGGAGTCCCGCACGGCGCGAGCCGCGTCTCTGGGCGAGCGGAGCGACCGCAGCCCCGCGGCCCAGTCGTACTCGAAGCGCAGCGTCCTGGAGAGCCCCGGCTCGTACCGCGCCTGGTTCTCGGCGGTGACGACGGTGAAGTAGTCATCGAAGCGGGCCGAGCTGAGACCGGCCGGCGTGCGCGGGTTGAACGGCTCGTGGATGTAGCCGACGCCGGGCGCGAGCGCCAACATCTTTCCCACCCAGGTCGTTCCCGAGCGGTGTGCGCCCGTGACGAGGATCGGCCTGCCGCTCACAGCGCGACGATATCCGGCGTGGAATCGGCTGGCAGGCAGCAAGCCGGTCGCCGGCCGTGACGGAAGCTACCGCCACCGTGGCCGTCGCTTTAGTCGGCGCTCGCCTCGGCGATCGAGCGCGGGAACCGGGCCGGGGCGCTGGCGATCGCCCCGGCCGGAACCATCCAAGGAATGACCTCGAGCGTGAAGATCCCCGCGCGCACGGCCGGGTCCGCCTCCTTCAGCTCACGCGCCTGCTCGGGCCCGACGGACAGAATCGACAGCCCGCGGTAGAGCCGCTGCTCGTCCGAGAGCGGCCCCGCCGCCAGCAGGTGGCCGGCCGCGTGCAGGTCGGCCAGGTGGCTCATGTGGGCGTCCTGCAGACGGGCTGCCTCCTCGTCGTCGAGCTCCGGCGCGTCCGGGTTGGTCAGCAGCAGGACTACCGTGAAGCGGTCGAAGTCCATCAGCCGACCAGCGGCTCGCCAGTCTCGAGCAGCGTCTTCAGGCCGCTCAACACGCGCGTCCAGCCGGGGCCGGAGACGCTCGCCGCGGTCTTCGGTGCGCCTTCGAGCTGGTCGTGCACGACGGTCAGGAGCGTCGTCCCGTCGTCCTGGGCCTCGAGCTCCCAGCTCACCCTGCTCGGCTCCTCGGCGCTGAGCTCATCGTTCCACTTCGAGTGCCAGCCGTGGACGAGCTTCCGGGGCGGGTCCCATTCGAGCACCGGGTCCTCCCCGACCTGCTTCTCCCACTGCGTCAGCCGGCGGTCGGCGGTGGTGTCGATCCGGGTGCCGTAGAAGTAGCGCTCGGTGAACTCGGCGTTCGTAATCGCCTGCCAGATCTGCTCCGGCGTTGCCCGGATGAAGACCTGGTAGACCTGCGTGGCTTGCGCGGTCATGGTGGTCATGCTGACTCCTCCAGTCGCTTCTTGAGGTCGCTGAGCGCCGCGACGCGGTGCTCGGTGTACTTGTCGATCCAGCGGTCGTGGACGAGCCGGATCGGCACCGGGTTGAGGAAGTGCTGCTTCTCGCGCCCGGCGCGGCGCGTTACGACGAGGCCCGCGTCCTCGAGGACGCGCAGGTGCTTCATGACACCGAAGCGGGTCATCTCCAGCTCCGACTCGAGCTCGGTGAGCGTGCGGCCGTCGCGCTCGTAGAGCCGGTCGAGCAGGTACCGCCGCGTCGGGTCGGCGAGGGCCTTGAAGACTGCGTCGTCGTCGGTCACGCCTGCATCATAGGTGACCAAACGGTCACATGTCAAGATCGGTCAGACTCGCCGCATGCGGCCCAGGCTGGCGACGATCGCGCGCGAGTGGGGCCGCATCGGCTGCGTCGGCTTCGGCGGCCCGCCCGCGCACATCGCGCTTCTGCGGCAGCTCTGCGTCGAACGGCGCGGCTGGATCGAGCCGCGCGACTTCGAGGACGCGATCGCCGCCTGCAACCTGCTGCCGGGGCCTGCCTCGACCCAGCTCGCGATCTTCTGCGCCTGGCGGCTCCGCGGCCGGATCGGCGCGCTCGTGGGCGGCATCTGCTTCATCGGGCCAGGCCTCGTGCTGATCCTTGGGCTGGCGGCGCTCTTCCTCGCCGTCTCGCCGCCACGCTGGATTCTCGGCGCCGGCGCGGGAGCGGGCGCCGCGGTCGCGGCAGTGGCCGTGCAGGCGGGCTGGAGCCTGCTTCCCGACAGCCTGCGACGCGCCATGAGCCGCGTGCGGTGGGCGGTCTACGCCCTGGCCGGAGCCATGGCAGCCGCGACGGTCGGGCCGTGGCTCGTGCTCGTCCTGCTCGGCTGCGGGTTGCTCGAGGTGGCGCTACGGAGGGGAGGCGCGGCCCTTGCGCTCGCCAACCACTACCACTGGCTGACCTCGGCGCAGTTCCTGAACGCGGTCGCCCTCGGCCAGGTGACCCCGGGGCCGGTCGTCCACACCGTCGCCGTCGTCGGCTACGGCGCCGCGGGCCTGGGCGGAGGGCTGCTCGCGGCGCTGGTCGCCTTCTCGCCGTCGTTCGCCTTCGTCCTGCTCGGCGCGTCGCACTTCGACCGGCTGCGGGAGAACAAGACGGCGAAGGCCTTCCTCGGCGGCGCAGGCCCGGCGGCGATCGGCGCGATCCTCGGCACGGCGATCCCGCTCACCCGAGCACTCTCGGAGACGTGGCAGTACGGCGTCCTCGCCGGCGCCGCCGTCCTCATCTTCCTGCTTCGGCGCGGAGTCGTGGTCACCCTGTTGCTCGCCGGCGCGACGGGGGTCGTCGTTGTGCTCACAGGCGGCACGTTGCCGCACTAATGCCGGAGCCCCGCCGAGGCGGGGCTCCGGTGTAGCAGGCCTGTAAGCCGGATTCTGTCTTGGGTGACCATCCTTCTGTGCGGCTTACCCGGCTCCTCGGCGGGCCGCGTCAACGGAGCCTGTTCGCCTTGCACCGGACGGGGTTTGGCTAGCCGCCGTGTCGCCACGGCGCTGGTGGGCTCTTACCCCACCGTTTCACCCTTACCTTCGAGGTCTCGCGAGATCCCTCGCCGGCGGTCTCCTTTCTGTGCCACTTTCCGTCGGCTTTCGCCGCCTGGGTCGCCCCAGCGTCCTGCCCTTCGGTGTCCGGACTTTCCTCGAAGCACCCAGCTGTTTGACCAGCACGTGGCGCTCCGCGGTCACCCGGCCTGCGTCTCCCAGTGTAGCCAGGTTCCGGCGCGTTCACCGGGCCGCAAATCGAGCCCGCTACCGCACTCGGGGCAGAAGACGCCGCCCTGCGGCAGGCGCATGACGAACTCGCCGCAGGTGAGGCACTCCAGGCTGGCGCCGCGCAGCAGCGCGTTCAGCTCCTGCTCGAGCGTGCGGTTTAGCGGCTCGACCGTCACAGACTCCTGAAGACCCCCGTCACCTTGCCGAGGATCTGGACGTGCTCGGCGTAGATCGGCTCGAGCGCGTCGTTCTCGGGCTGGAGCCGGATGCGGCCGTCCTCGCGGAAGAAGCGCTTGACGGTCGCTTCGTCTGCGGTCTCGTCGGCGCCCGCCAGCGCGACGACGATGTCGCCGTCACGTGCGCTCTGCTGGCGGCGGACGACGACCAGGTCGCCCTCGAGGATGCCAGCATTGACCATCGAGTCGCCCCTCACGCGGACGAGGAACTCCTCCCCGCCGCCCGCGAGCGGTTCTGGGACCGACAAGTACTCCTCGACGTTCTGCTCGGCGAGCAGCGGCCCACCTGCGGCGATCTCTCCGACCAGCGGCAGCCGGTGGACGTCGGTCGCGCGCCGCCGCTCGGTCATTGGATCGCGGCGCAGCTCCAGCGCCCGCGGTTTGGTCGGGTCGCGCTTGATCAGGCCAGCGCGCTCGAGGTTCGCGAGATGGGCGTGCACGGTCGACGGCGAGGCGAGCCCGACGGCCTCGCCGATCTCGCGCACCGTCGGCGGGTAGCCGTGCTCGTCGACGTAGTCGGTCAAAAACTTCCAGATCTCCTGCTGGCGTCCGGTCAGCATCGGGTCTCCTGGTTCGGGAGCGGGAACGAACGTATGTTCGACAGCCAGAGTAGCCCTCCTCCCGGACGGCGTCAAGCAGTCCGCAGGCGCTTGGCCTCCCGGAAGCGCTTGCTCAGGCCGGAGAAGTCGTCCACGGCCAGCACGTGCTCGCGAAGCGGAAAGTCTTCGGGACCGACGAGCACGCGCAGCACCGGCTCGACCGGCCCGGCGGAAACCCATTCGCGGCCCCATTCCCGGCGGAAGCCGTCACGCCGGACGGCGTAGACCGCGCCCCGCGTCCAGGCCGGCTCGCCGCCGCTCGCGAACAGGTACAAGCGCCGGCTGCCCACGTGCACGCAGGCGGTGAAGACCGACTCGACCCGCTCGCGGTCGATCACCGCGTAGAAGAGCGGCCAGACACCGTCGTCGGTCGCGACCACGGCGCGGAGCTCGGTGCGGAAGTCGCGGGCCGGCCTCGGCTCCAGCCGCTCGAGTCCGGTCTGGTTCGAGCCGTGCAGGAGCAGGCCACGCTCGACCACGAGGTGGGTGAGCAGCTCGTGCGCGGGGAACGGGCAGGTGCCCGCGTCGATCGTGCCGCCGCGGGCCGCGAGCTCGTCGAGTGCCGCACGGCGGGCCGGGTCTGGAAGCGGAGGCCCTTCGCTCGAGCCGACCGGGTCGAGGCCGAGCCGCTCGGCCGCGGCCCAGGCGACCGAGCTCAGCCGCAGCGCGCGGAGCGCGACCCGGTCACGCAGCGGCCCTGAGCGCCTCATGTGGCGAGAGCTCGAGCGCGGAGAAGCTCCGGATCGAGTGGCGGATCGACCAGGCGAGCAGTAGGAGCATCACCGGCGTGCCGGTCAAGAAGGTGACAAGGAGGAAGCTCTCGAGGCTGCCGTTGAGCAGCATGGCCAGCCGGAGGGCGCTGCGGCCGAGGAAGTACGCGCCCCAGACCAGCGACTGCACGCCGTAGACGCGCTTGAAGGCCTCGAGCTCGCGGAACCAGGCCGGAAACGGATACCAGGCGCAGGCCAGGGCGCCGGCGAGCGGCCGCCCGAGCGGCACCGAGACGAGGAACGCGAGGCCCCACGCGCCCGCGATCAGCACGGGCTGGGCCAGGTAGACGGTCGTGCTGTCGGCCGCCAGACCGACGATCGACTGCACGAGGACGAAGCCGAGCGAGAGCCGTACGAGCAGCGCGTCGCGGCCCGCCCGCCGCTCGTACAGGTAGATGAGCACCGAGGCGACCAGTGCGGCGACGATGCCCGCGCTGAGCCCATAAACGCGCAAGCCCGCGTAGAAGGCGCCGAGCGGCAGGAAGCCTTCCCGCAGGAACCCCGGCAGGCCCGTCATCAGGACGGCGCGGAATGTGGGCTTCGTCAGGCCGCTTTCTTGGCCCGCAGCTGCTTCAGCTGCTTCTCGCACCAGTCAGCTCCCCATTGGTTGAAGTCGATGCCCCAGTGCAGGACGAGGTCGACGAAGTCCGGGTCCTTGCCGGGAATGGCGTCGATCGCGTGCAGCACCTCGAGGTACGCTTCGTGCCCGCGCTTGCGGCCCTCGAGCAGCGCAAGCGCCTGCCCGCGCGGCAGCGCGTCCGCGAAGAAGAGCCGCAGCAGCGACTCGTCGCGGTACTCGATCGTCGTCTCGGGGCCGAGCAGCCACTCCTCGAGCGCCTCGCGCCCGGCGGCGGTCAGCTTGAAGACCCGCCGCCCGCGCCCGCCGTTCGGCGCGTCCTCGCCCTCGATCAGGCCCTCCTCCTCGAGCCGGCGCAGCTCCGGGTATATCTGCCCGTAACTGGCCGCCCAGAAGAACCGGGTCGAACGGTCGACCACCGTCTTGATGTCGTAGCCGGACCGCGGCCCGAGCGAGAGGAGCCCGAGCACGACCGGCGTCACTGCTGTCTGCCTCATGTAGCGTGACGATATATCTCCACGCTATATCTGTCAAGCAAACAAAAGCGGCCGCGGGTACGGCCGCCCCTATGCGCTGGAGAGGACTTGAACCTCCACGGGGTATTAACCCCACAAGGCCCTCAACCTTGCGCGTCTACCAATTCCGCCACCAGCGCGCGCGGGCCATTGTAGCCACGCCTTCCATCCGGAGCCCTGCGCCAATACATTCCCGGATATGCGGGAGCTGTGCGAAGAGGCGGTGGCCGCGGCTCTCGCCGCAGGGGCGTCGTACGCGGACGCGAGAGTCGTCGTCCGGCGCTCGCAGACGGTCGCGACCCGCAACCGCCGGGTCGACCGGCTCGACGACGTCGAGACCCAGGGGCTGGGGGTACGCGTGCTCGTCGGCGGCGCGTGGGGCTTTGCCTGCGACAACGAGCTGAGTGTCGAGACCGCGCGCGCGACTGCCGCTAGGGCCTGCGCGTTCGCCAAGGCCGCACCGGGCAGCCACGGGCGGGAGCTGGCGCCGCTCGAGCCGGCAAGCGGCGAGTACCGCACCGCCTACGAGAAGCACCCGCTCGAGATCTCGCTCGCCGACAAGGTCGAGCACTGCCTGCGGGCGGAGGCCGCGCTCCGGCACGAGGACGTGAAGGTGACGGCTGCGTCGGTCCGCGCCCAGCAGGAGCAGAAGCTGTTCGTCTCCTCCGATGGCGCCTCGATCGAGCAGGAGACGGTGGAGTGCGGCGGCGGCATCGACGCGATGGCAGTAGGCGACGGCATCACGCAGATCCGCAGCCACCCGAGCGCCCATGGCGGCTCGAGCGCCCAGGCTGGCTGGGAGTACGTCGAATCGCTGGCGCTCGAGCGCGAGGCGCCGCGCGTCGCCGAGCAGGCCTCCGCACTGCTGCGCGCCGACCCGTGCCCGGCCGACTTGATGACCGTCGTGATCGACGCCGAGCAGATGGTGCTCCAGGTGCACGAGTCGGTAGGCCACCCGACTGAGCTCGACCGCGTCTACGGCACCGAGGCCGCCTACGCGGGCACGAGCTTCCTCTCGCCCGGCGACCTCGGCTCGCTGCGCTACGGCTCCGAGCACATGAACATCACGGCCGACTCGACGACCCCGGGCGGCCTCGGCACCTTCGGCTTCGACGACGAGGGCGTTCCCGCGCGGCGTGAGCCCGTGGTCGCCGAGGGGATTCTCAGCGGATTCCTCACCTCGCGCGAGACGGCGGCCCGGATCGGCAGCGGCGCGGGCGGCTCGATGCGCGCCGACGGCTGGAGCCGGATGCCACTCGTGCGCATGACGAACCTCAACCTCGAGCCCGGCGAGGGCTCGGTCGAGGAGCTGATCGCCGGCGTCGACGAGGGCGTCTACCTCCAGACCAACAAGAGCTGGTCGATCGACGACCAGCGCCTCAACTTCCAGTTCGGGACGCAGGTCGCGTGGGAGATCAAGGCCGGCAAGGTCGGGCAGATGCTGCGCGACGCGACCTATACCGGCCGGACACCGGATTTCTGGGGCTCGCTCGACGCGGTCGCCGGCTCGGAGGAGTGCCTCCTGCACGGACTGACCAACTGCGGCAAGGGTCAGCCTGGCCAGCACGCGCACGTCTCGCACAGGACGGCGCCGGCGCGGTTCCGCAACGTGCAGGTCGGGTTCCGCTCGTGAGCAGAGGGCTGGAGCTCGCCGAGCGAGCCGTGCGCGCGGCGGAGGGCGACGAGGCGCAGGCGATCGTGCGCCGCGAGCGCTCCGGCCTCGCTCGTTACGCGTCGTCCGAGGTGCACCAGCCGACGCTGGTCGAGAACGAGGTCGTCGAGCTGCAGGTCGTCCGCGACGGGCGGCTCGGGATCGCTATCGCCAACCGGCCCGGCGAGGACGGGCTGCGGGAGCTCGCCGCGCGCGCGGCCGAGGCCGCCGGGAGCGCGCCGGCCGACCCGGACTTCCCCGGCCTGGTCACGGAGACCGAGCCTGCGCAGGTCGAGGCCTACGACGAGGAG
>VAWL01000145.1 GCA_005883965.1 Actinomycetota bacterium | reverse complement strand
CGACTTCGTCCCCGCCGACAAGCGCCTCTACGCGCTGCGCGACGTGACCGCGACGGTCGACAGCTACCCGCTCATCGCCTCGAGCATCATGTCCAAGAAGATCGCGGGAGGGGCGAACGCGATCGTGTTGGACGTCAAGGTCGGCGATGGCGCCTTCATGAAGTCGCTCGAGGATGCGCGGACGCTCGCCGAGGTGATGCTCGACCTCGGGCAGCGCTCGGGGCGTGAGGTCGTGTGCCTGCTCACGGACATGGACCAGCCGCTCGGGCGCGCGGTGGGAAACGCGCTCGAGATTCGCGAGGCGGTCGCGACGCTTCGAGGCGAGGGCCCACCCGACTTCGTCGAGCTCGTCCTGGCCGCCGTGGCTCGGCTTCTCGCCGTTTCGGATCTCGGAGTCGACGAGGCCGAGGGGCGCGCGCGTGCCGAGCGGGCCGTCGCCGACGGCAGCGCGTTCGCCGCGTACGAACGGTGGATCCGCGCCCAGGGGGGCGATCCCGACGAAGGGGCTCTCCCGTCGGCGCCCGTCGTCCGCGCGGTGGAGTCGCCCGCAGGCGGCTTCGTGGCGGCGCTCGAGGCGGTCCGCGTCGGCGAGGCGGCGCTGCATCTGGGCGCAGGACGCCAGACGAAGGACGATCGCATCGACCATGCGGTCGGAATCGTGTGCCTGCGCAAGCGCGGCGACAGGGTCAACGCCGGCGAGCCATTGGCGGAGATCCACGCCCAGAGCGAGGAGGCGGCGCGGCAAGCGGCCCAGGAGCTGATGGCGGCCTACGAGCTCGCCGACGAGCCTCCGCCCGAGCGCCCAGTGGTGCTCGACGTGCTCAGCTGAGACGCGATCACCCGAGGCCCCGCGTTCACAGGAGTTCTCAGCGGGACGGCCGGGACTAGGCTTGCTCCATGCCCGAGCTGCCCGAGGTCGAGACCGTCAGGAGACAGCTGGAGCCGAAGCTTGTCGGGCGCCGCCTCGAGCGCGTCGAGATCCAGGACCCGCGCCTCACCCGGCCCTTCGACCCCGCCGGAGTGGCCGCCGAGCTCGAGGGAGAGCGGGTCGCGGCGCTCGACCGCCGCTCCGGCCGAGGATGCTCATCGCCGCGCTGTTGTCAGATTAGACGACGGATCGGACGTCGTCTATCGCGACGTCCGGCGGTTCGGCACGTGGCTATTGGTCGAGCCCGAAGAGATCGGCACGTACCTCGACGACCGCGTCGGGCACGAGCCGCTCGCGCGGGCGTTCACGCCGAAGCGCCTCGGCGAGGCGCTCGCGGGCCGCCAGGCGCCGGTCAAGGCCGCGCTGCTCGACCAGCGCCGCCTCGCGGGCGTCGGGAACATCTACGCGGACGAGTCGCTCTGGCGAGCCGGCATCCATCCGCGTAGGCCTGCGGGCGAGTTGGCCCCCGCCGAGATCGCCGCCCTGCACCGCGGCGTCCGCGCAGCGCTCCGGGCCGGCATCACTCGGCAGGGAGCGACGCTCAGCGACTACCGCCAGCCGGACGGCGCCTCCGGCCGGATGCAGGACGAGTTCAAGGTGTACGGCCGGGGCGGCGAGCCCTGCGATCGCTGCGGAACCCCGATCGAGAAGACCCGCGTAGCCGGTCGCGGCACCTGGTACTGCCCTTCCTGCCAGTGTTGAGCTCCTCGTACCGGTGTGCATTGCACCGCAGACGCGTACTGGTTTGAAGCTGGGAAGCTCCGGAGACACGGGCCTGGGGGAATGGGGGTCGAAGCGAAGGGCGGAGTCTTCTCCGCCCTTCGCCCTTTCCGAGGGGCTTCCACGACCTGAGCCCGGTCTAGACTGGGCGACGGTGCCCGGGCGCTCCTACAAGACCGAGGCGGTCGTGCTGCGCTCGTTTCGCCTGGGCGAGGCGGATCGCGTGCTGCACCTCTACACGCTCGAGCGCGGGCGTGTCGGGGCGGTGGCGAAAGGCGTCCGCAAGACGAAGTCGAGGAGCCGTACCGGCTCGGCCTCGGGCTCGTCGGTGCCGAGGCGATGCTGCGCCTCTTCCCCGAGCAGGAGGCGAACGAGCGCGCGTTCCGGGCGCTGGCGCGCTTCCTCGACGTTCTCGACGACCTCGCCCCGCGCGGGCCCGACGAACGGATCGTCGACCCGCTCGTGCTCTCTTTCCAGCTGAAGCTGCTCTGGCTCTCCGGTTACCTGCCGCACCTGACGAGCTGCGCCGAGTGCGGGGCGAGCTCGGGCCTGGCGGGTTACTCGCCGAAGGCCGGCGGGGCGGTCTGCGCCGCGTGCGCCGCCGGCGGCGTGCTGCCGCTCTCGCACGAGGGGCTGCTCGGGATCGAGGGCCTGCTCCAGCGGCCGCTGGCGGAGGCCGGTGACGCCGGGCTCTCCGAGCGGGCGGCGCGGGAGGCACTGGGCGTGATCACAGCGTCGTACGAGTTCCACGGCGGCTTCCGCCTGCGCACGCTTGCGCTGTCCGCCTAGTCTCTGAACACGACGACTTTGGGGCGGCGGGCCTCGGTCCGCGCACCGGCCCTAACCGGCGCGGGGCATAGTCTTTCGCCCGCGTGAACTACCAGGAGATGATCCGGGCCCTCGAGGGCTACTGGGCCGACCAGGGCTGCGTGCTGATGCAGCCGTACCACACGGAGCTTGCGGCCGGGACGATGAATCCGGCCACCTTCCTGCGCTGCCTCGGCCCGAAGCCCTGGAAGACCGCCTACGTCGAGCCGGTGATCAGGCCGCAGGACGGGCGCTACGGGGAGAACCCGTACCGCTTCCAGCACTACTTCCAGTATCAGGTGATCCTCAAGCCGGCGCCTGAGGACGTGCTCGACCGCTACTTCGAGTCGCTCGAGTCGCTCGGGATCGACCTCCGCCGGCACGACGTGCGGCTGGTCGAGGACGACTGGGAACAGCCCACCCTCGGCGCCTGGGGGCTCGGGTGGGAGGTCTGGTGCGACGGCATGGAGATCACGCAGTGGACGTACTTCCAGCAGCTCGGAGGCGTCGACGTCGAGCTCGTCCCCGCGGAGATGACGTACGGCCTCGAGCGGCTCGCGATGTTCCTGCAAGGCAAGCGCAGCGCCTTCGAGCTCGAATGGGCGCCGGGCGTGACCTGGGGCGACGTCTACCGCGAGAGCGAGCGCGAGTGGTCGGCGTACAACTTCGAGCTGGCGCCGGTCGACGCCCTCGAGGCGCGATTCGACCAGCACGAGCAGGAGTGCCGTAGCCTCGTCGAGCGGCGCCTGCCGCTGCCGGCGTACGACCACGTGTTGAAGTGCTCGCACGCGTTCAACCTGCTCGACGCGCGCGGGGCGATTTCGGTGACGGAGCGGGCGGCGTACATCGGCCGAGTGCGCACGCTCGCGCGCGAGGTTGCGCAGCTGTATCTGGAGCTGGAGTCGGAGGACGATGGCGAAGCTGCTGCTTGAGATCGGTTGCGAGGAGCTTCCCGCGGGCGCCTGCCGGGAGGCGGGGGAGCAGCTGCCGGTGCTGGTCGAGCGCGAGCTGGGCGCCCGGCCGAGCGCGCTGTTTGTCGGCCCGCGACGGCTGGCGGCCCTGCTCGACGTCGAGGAGCGGACTCCGGACGAGTGGATCAAGGGGCCGCCGGAGAACCTCGCCGAGAAGGCGGCCGCGGGCTTCGCGAAGAAGCATGGGGCGACGGTCGAGGAGCTCGCCTCGCGGGAAGGCTTCCTCGGCCTGGAGCGTCCCGGCCGGCCGCTGCGCGACGTTTTGCCCGAGCGCGTCGACGCGATCGTCCGCGGGCTTTCGTTCTCCAAGTCGATGCGCTGGGACGAGAGCGGCATTCGGTTCTCCCGGCCGGTTCGCTGGACGCTCGCGAAGCTCGACGGCGACTCGGTGGTGGGGGAGACGTCGTTCGGACACCGCTTCACCGGCGGCCCGGTCGAGATCCCGCACGCCGGCGAGTATGCGGAGCGCCTCCGCGGAGACGGTGTCGAGCCGGACGCCGAGGAGCGCCGCCGCCAGACCGTGGCGGGCCTCGACGCGATCGGCAAGTGGAGCGATCCGGCGGGCGTGCTCGAGGAGGTCGTGTTCCTCGTCGAGAGCGTGACGGTGCTCGAGGGGAGCTTCGACGAGCGGTTCCTCGCGCTGCCGGAGCGCGTGGTCGTGACCGCGATGCAGTCCCACCAACGCTACTTCCCGCTAGGCGGCAACCGCTTCGCCTTCGTGGCCAACGGGGGCGACGCCGACACAGTGCGTGCCGGGAACGAGGTTGTGCTCGAGGGCCGGCTGGACGACGCGACCTTCACCTTCGAGCGGGACGTTCAGCTCGGGATCGACAGGCTGGCCGAGCGGCTCGGCTCGATCACGTTCTTCGCCGGCGCCGGTTCGTTCGCCGACAAGGGCGATCGCCTGCGCGCGCTCGTCGAGAAGCTCGGCGGCGGCGAGGCAAGCGTGGAGGCGGCACGGCTGGCGAAGGCCGACCAGGCGTCCGAGCTCGTGCGCGAGTTTCCGGACCTCGAAGGGCATATCGGCGCGGAGTACGCGCGGCTCGCGGGCTATCCCGAGGCGGTGTGCGCGGCGATCGACGAGCAGTACCTGCCGGACGCGGCGGCTGGGCCGCTTCCGCAAACGGAGGCGGGCAAGGTGCTCGCGGCGGCCGACAAGCTGGACACGCTGGCCGTCTCGTTCTCGCTCGGGCACAAGCCGACGGGGTCGCGCGACCCCTACGGGCTGAGGCGGGCCGCGATCGGGCTCTGCCGGCTGGCGGTCGAGGGCGGGCTGGCGATCCCGCGCGAGCTGATGCCGGACGAAGTGCGGGAGTTCGTCGAGGAGCGCCTCGAAGGATTGATCGACGTGCCGGTCGAGTACGTTCGTGCGGCCCGGACTGGCCGGCCGCGAGGCCGAGGCCGCTGCGCGGGAGCTCGACCACTCGCTGCTGCGCGAGGAGGCGGAGCAGGCGCTTGCCGAGACGCTCGGCCAGGTCGCGGACTTGGTGTCGGCCGACGGCGACGTGCGCGGCGCGCTCGAGGCCGCGTCGGCGCTCGGGCCGGCGATGGAGCGGTTCTTCGAGGACGTGCTCGTGATGGACGAGGATCCGGCGGTGCGGGCGAACCGGCTGCGCCTGCTGCTCGACGTGCGGGACACGCTCGGGCGCCTGGGCGACCTCTCACAGATCCCGCGCTGAACAACCGGGCGGAGCTTTTCGAGGCACACGGGGCGCTTCCCCACCCTTGGGTGGGGATTGAAATTCCACCCGCCACCCGAGCTGAGCCTATCCACCAATTCGTGCCATGTGTGTCACGGGACCGTGCCGGAAGTGTCAATTCGACGCGCCGCTCGCGCGCGCGACCCCGGTCTCGGTAGCTGTCCACCACCGGCCCGCGGTTACGCTCTTGCGCGTGACCCGCCAACCCGTCGAGCTGCACGTGATCTCGGACTCCACCGGCGAGACCGCCGTCCGGCTCGTCCACGCGCTCGAGGCCCAGTTTCCGGACCAGGACTTCGAGGAGATCCGCCACCCGCGGGTCGAGACCGTCGACGACCTGCAGCTCGCGCTCAACCGCGCCAAGGGCCGGCCCGCTGTGATCGTCTACACGCTCGTCCACCCGGAGCTGCGCGAGGCGGCCCGCGCGCTCTGTCGCCGCTACCGGCTGCATTACTGCGACCTCCTAGGCCATCCGATCGAGGCCGTGGCGAAGGTCGCCGGCGTCGCCGCCCAGATGACGCCCGGCGCCCGAGCCCCGCTCGACTCGACCTACTTCAAGCGGATCGCCGCTATCGAGTTCGCGGTCAAGTACGACGACGGCGTTGGCGCGGGCCTCCACGACGCCGACATCGTCCTCGTCGGCGTCTCGCGCACCTCGAAGACGCCGCTCTCGATGTACCTCGGCTACCTCGGCTACAAGACCGCGAACGTGCCCGTCGTGAAGGGGATCGAGCCGCCCTTGGCCCTCTTCGAGATCGACCCGACCAAGATCGTCGGCCTGACGATCGATGCGACCCGCCTTCAGGAGATCCGCCGCCAGCGGGTGGCCCGCCTCGGGGGCGGCAACCAGCGCGGTTACGCGGAGCTGCTCGAGATCTACGCGGAGCTCGAGCAGGCCGAGGCGATCCACCGCCGGCTCGGCTGCCCGGTGATCGAGATCTCGGACCTGTCGATCGAGGAGACTGCAGCCCGCGTGATCCGTATGGTCGACCGCCGCCGGGCCGAGAACGGCGCGAAGGCCGAAGCGCCCGTCTCGTGAGACAAGCCAAGGCCCGAGTCCCGCTGTGGCGGTGGGCGCTCTGGTGGCTGATCCTCGGCTTCGCCCTGGTCCTCTTCTACGTGCTGCTGACGCCCATCTGGATGGGCCTGCGCGCGCTGGCCTGGCTCGCCGACTTTCGCGCGCGCCGCCGGCCCGGCTACCGCCCGCCGGTCACGCCGTCGTAGACCGCCGCGAGCCAGGGGCGCAGCTCGAGCAGGAAGCCGGGGTCGACCGCGTGCGGCAGCGGGTACTCGCGGTAGAGCACCTCGCCGCCGGCCTCTTCGATCGCCGCCCTCGCGCGGCGACTCCACTCGACCGAGATCACCGGGTCGTTCGTCCCGTGCCCGATCGCGACCGGCGGCAAGGGCGTCGAGAGATCGAGCGAGAAGCCGGGCACGCTCGGCATGAACCCGCTCAGCGCGATCAGCGCCGCGGGGCGCGGGCGGCCCTGGCCGAACCCGAGCGCGTAGGTCATCACGGTGCCCTGCGAGAAGCCGCCGAGCACGGTCAGCTCCGGCCCGATCCCCGTCTCCGCGGCCACCGAGTCGAGCCATGCGGAGACGGACGCATACGTCTCGAAGAAGGTCTGCGGGTCTGGGAAGCCCACCTCCTGGAACGCGTACCAGTGCGACCCGCCCGGCGGCAGCGCGAGCGGGCCGCGCGGGGTGAGCCCGAGCAACCGGCGCTCCGGGTCGAGCTCGTCGAGCAGCGGAAAGAGGTCGTTCTCGTCGACGCCCCGCCCGTGGAAGAGGACGAGAAGGCCCTCAGGCTCTCCCGCGGGCGGGCGCTCGCGGGAGGCAATGGTCACTTCGCGGCGCGCAGAGCCCGTGGGTCGGGCAGCGGCGTCAGCACCTGCTCGAGCCGGCCGCGCAGGTTCTCGTAGTTCGGCGGCAGCGACAGGTGCTCGCCGAGGTGCTCGAGCGGCTCGTCGACGTCGAAGCCGGGGCCGATCGTCGCGATCTCGAAGAGGACGCCGCTCGGCTCGCGGAAGTAGATCGAGCGGAAGTAGAAGCGGTCGATGACCGGCGTGGGGGAGCCGCCGGCCTCGAGGACGCGCTGCTGCCAGGCCTCGTGCTCCTCGGGTGTCGAGGCCCAGGCGACGTGGTGGACGGTGCCGGCGCCGGGGACGCCCTGCTCGTCCGAGGGGTCGTACGCGTAGAGCCCGCCGCGCCGCTCGCCGCGCGCCTCCCAGGCCTCGCCGTTCCGCGAGAACTCGAGCGCCTCGAGGAAGCTGCTGCTCCGCTCCGGGTCGCGCGTATAGGCGTGGACGGCGTTGAAGCCCTGCAGCGCGTGCTAAGCCCTCGGGATCGGCGAACGTGAGCCCGCCTCCGTCGTCACGCTCCGCCGCGATTCCTTCGTCGGCGAGCCGGTTTTCCCAGAAGTCGACCGACTCCGGCGAGGCGACGCGCCACTCGACGGTGTGGACCATCCCCGCGCCCGCTCGTCCCGGCCGCGCGCCCGGGTACTCGAAGAAGGTGATGTCGCTGCCGGGCTTGCCCTCTTCGTCGGCGTAGAAGAGGTGGTAGACGGTCGGGTCGTCCTGGTTGACGCTCTTCTTGACGAGCCGCAGGCCGAGCACGCGCACGTAGAAGTCGACGTTGCCGGGCGCATCGCCCGTGATCGCCGTGACGTGGTGGATGCCCTCGAGCTTCATCGGGTGCAGGCTAGCTCCTCGTCCGACCCCGAGGACTGATTTCGGGGCGGCCGGGTATCGAGGAGGCGTTCCTGATGCGGGCGTCCCCCGGGTCCGCTGACCGAAAGGAGAACCCGATGGGCCTGTCATCCCGCGCGTTTCGCATCAGATCGAGGTTGCTGCTCGTCAGCCTGCTCACCGCGACCGCGCTCACCGGAGTGCTCTCCGGATCGGTCGGCGCGCGCACATCGGCGCCGACCTTTGGCGTGCCGCTGTACGTCGACCAGCAGCTTGCGGGCGGCGAACCGGAGGTCTTCGCCGACGCGATGCACGGGAGACTGATCTACACGGCGCACGAGGGGACGACGCATCTCTACCGCGACGGGATCGTCAATTCCCCATGGGGCGACTTCAGCTTCGTCTCCAACTATTGCAATCAGGTCAACGTCTGGACGTCGACCGACGGGCTCAACTGGTTCCGCGACCGGTATCTCGACAGTCCCTGTCCGTCCACGCCGGCGAAGAACACCGGTTTCAGTGACCCCGATCTGACGCAGGACGCGGGCGGGCGCGTCTACAACACGGGCATCGATCTCGTCAACGACGCGCTCTTCTCCTCAGCCGACGGCGGCCAGTCGTGGGACAAGGGAACCGCAGACTGCCACGACGGCGACCGGCCCTGGCTCGCGGGTGCCAAGACGAACCAGGTCTACATGGGCACGAACACCGTCGAGGGCGACCTGAGCGGGGACACGGTCACCGCCAGCGGGGTCGCCAGCAGCGGTCACATGGTCTTCGTCTCGAATGACGGCGGCGAAACGTGCAATGCGATCGGCGTCAAGGACTACGGTTCTCTGCCAGACGGCACCGGCTACTCCGGGTTCGGGAAGCCGTACTACGACAAGCTTGCGCACGTCCTGGTGGAGCCCGCCGTCTTCGTGCACCCGGATGGAACGACCGGAATCGGCATCAGCGTCTCGAACCAGGCCGTGACCGCGTTCACTCCACACGAAGCGGTCGCCAACACGTCGCTCTACGGGCACTGGCCGGCGATCGCGATCGACTCGGCCGGCGCCGTCTACGTCGTTTGGGACACAAACGACCGGCAGGCCGGGGTCACCGGCGGATGCTCCGGCGCGCAGGCCCCGGCGGCCAACTCGATCATGCTCGTCTCGACCAGGGACCTCGGGAAGAGCTGGTCGGCGCCCGCCGCGGTTGCACATCCCGGCACCCGGGTGTTCTGGCCGTGGATCGCGGCCGGCGACGCCGGCAAGGTCTCGATCGTCTGGTACCAGACCGAGCCGCAGGACGGAGAGCCCGATCTCGACTGCCAGCCGGGCCACATCCACGTGATGGAAGCGTCGCTGACTGGCGCGACGAGCAAGACGCCGCAGAAGTCGGTCGTCGACGCGGTCGGCCGGCCCGTTCACATCGGGCAGGTCTGCCAGGGCGGGACGACCTGCGTCGCCACCGGCCAGGACCGCCGGCTAGGCGATTACTTCACGAACGCGCTCGATGCGCACGGCTGCGTGCTCATCGCCACGGGCGATACGAGGCTCGCCGATCCGCTGACCGGCGGTCCGTACCCGACCTCGCGGCCGCTCTTCCTACGCCAGAACGGCGGGCCGCGCCTGATCGGAAGCGGTAGCTGCCCGTAGGGAACCACGCTTCGGCCGGGGTGGGGGTCCGCCCTCGCCCCGGCCTTAGCGGACGCCCGCCGGGCTCCAGGCGGGATCGACCACTCCGGAGAACTTGCCGATCCGCTTGGCCGGGCCGCCTCCGGCCGGCACGGTGACGAGCCAGGGCAGATGTCCCTGGGTGCGGAGCGCGAAGCCGCTCGCGAACGCGATCCGTGAGCCGTCCGGCGACCAGGTCGGGTGCTCGTCGTCCGCCTTGCTCGCCGTCAGCCGCGTGAGGCCTGTGCCGTCGGCGCCCACGGCGTAGATCTCGCCGTTGGGCGGGCAGCCCACGGCCGGGCAGATGGCGCCGTTGTGGTCGTTGAACGAGACGAACGCGATACGGCTGCCGTCGGGCGACCACGAGGGCGAGACCCCGCGGACCGGCGCTGCACCGAGCTGCCGGACGTTGGAGCCGTCGGCGTCGGCGAAGTAGAGGGTCGCCTGGTCGATCGGCAGCGATTGGTCGGCGAGGCGCGAGAAGACGATCGTCTTGGCGTCCGGAGACCAGGCCGGGGTGACGTCGAGCCCGTTCGACAAAAGCCGCGTGGCGTTGCGCCCAAGCCGGTCGACCCTATACAGCGCAACCTCGTCGCCGGCCGAACGGACGAAGGCGATCCGCCGGCCGGACGGCGAGTACGTCGGCATCGAGTCGAACGGCCCCGGTGTGAGGTCGTGGGCGATCCCGCCGCCGGAAGGCACGGCCGTGAGGCGGAAGCGGTCGGTGCCCCAGTAGGTCAGGTCGCGCTCGAAGACGATCCGGCGCCCGTCCGGCGACCAGACCGGGCCCGAGTCGCCGCCGAGCTCCTGCCGGGTCGGCGGAGAGGTCAGGCGGCGCAGGCCGGTGCCGTTCGCCCGCACGGTGTAGATGCTGCTGAGGTCGCCCCGTTCGAGCCCGAATGCGATCCGGCTGCCGTGAACGGTGGCTCCGGCGCCGTTCCCGATGCCGACGACGAGCGCCGCCGCGGCCAGGACGGAGAGCCTGATCGGTGCCACTGGGCGAGTGTAGTCGGCCGGTCCATGGGAAGATTGGTGCGCAATGCGAGTAATCGGGCGTTTCGTCTACGACTTCGACGAGCGGTCCGAGGGCGGGCGGGAGCTGCTCGGCGGCAAGGGCGTGGGCCTTGCCGAGATGACGCAGCTCGGCGTCCCCGTCCCGGCCGGCTTCACCGTCACCACCGATGCGTGCCGCGCGTACATGCAGAACGGCAAGGAGCTCCCCGACGGCCTCGAGCCCGAGATCGAGCGGCATCTGAGCGCACTGGAGGACAAGACGGGCAAGCGCTTCGGCGACTCGAGCGACCCGCTGCTCGTCTCGGTCCGCTCCGGTGCGGCGGTCTCGATGCCGGGGATGATGGACACGATCCTCAACCTCGGCCTGAACGACGACTCTGTCGAGGGCCTCGCAGCCTCCACCGGCAACCCGCGCTTCGCCTTCGACTCCTACCGGCGGCTGATCCAGATGTACGGCGAGGTGGTCGACGGCGTCGACGCACAGCGCTTCGAGCGGGCGCTGACCGACCTCAAGAACGAGCACGGCGTCCAGCAGGACGTCGAGCTCTCGGCCGACGACCTGCGCGAGCTCGTCGCCACCTTCAAGGAGATCTACGAGGAAGAGACCGGACAGGCGTTCCCGCAGGACGCGCGCCGGCAGCTCGCCCGCGCGGTCAGGGCCGTGTTCGACTCGTGGGACACGCCGCGCGCGCAGGTCTACCGCCGCGCCAACCGGATCCCGGAGGACCTCGGCACCGCCGTCAACGTCGTGCAGATGGTCTTCGGCAACAAGGGTGCGACCTCGGGGACCGGCGTTGCGTTCACGCGCGACCCGTCCACCGGCGAGCAGGGCCTCTACGGCGAGTTCCTCACCGACGCGCAGGGCGAGGACGTGGTCGCCGGCATCCGCACGCCGGAGCCCCTCGGGACGATGGAGAAGAGCCTGCCGGAGCCGTTCGAGGAGCTGCTGGCGACGATGCGGCGCCTCGAGGAGCACTACCGCGACATGCAGGACATCGAGTTCACGGTCGAGGACGGGCGGCTCTACCTGCTGCAGACGCGCTCGGCGAAGCGGACGGCCACTGCGGCCCTCCGCTCGGCGGTGTCAATGGTGGAGGAGGGATTGATCTCCCGCGAGGAGGCGGTCGCGCGGATCGACGCCGGCCAGCTCGACCAGCTGCTGCACCCGATGATCGACCCGAAGGCCGAGGTCGAGGTCGCGGCGCGCGGGCTGAACGCCTCGCCCGGTGCCGCCTCGGGCAAGGCCGTGCTCGACGCCGACGCCGCCGAGGAGCGCGGCCAGGCCGGAGAGGACGTGATCCTCGTCCGCTGGGAGACGACCCCGGATGACATCCACGGCCTGCTGCAGGCGAACGGCATCCTGACCGCGCACGGCGGCATGACCTCGCACGCGGCCGTGGTCGCCCGAGGGATGGGCAAGCCGTGCGTCGCCGGCTGTGAAGGCCTGACGATCGACCTCGACGCCCGCACCTTCTCGCTCAACGGCCGGGAGCTCGCCGAAGGCGACGTGATCACGATCGACGGCGGCACCGGCCGGGTGATCGTCGGCGCGGTCCCGCTGGTCGCGCCGCAGATCAACGAGGACTTCGAGACCATCCTCGGCTGGGCCGACGACCTGCGCCGCCTCAAGGTCCGCGCCAACGCCGACACGCCGGAAGACGCGGCCAGAGCTCGTGAGTTCGGCGCGCAGGGCATCGGCCTCTGCCGCACCGAGCACATGTTCATGGCCGAGGACCGGCTGCCGCGCGTCCGCGAGATGATCATGGCCTCCGGCGAGGACGAGCGCCGCGCCGCGCTCGACAAGTTGCTGCCGTTCCAGCAGGGCGACTTCGAGGGGATCTTCGAGGCGATGGCCGGCCTGCCGGTGACGATTCGCCTGCTCGACCCGCCGCTGCACGAGTTCCTGCCGCCGCTCGAGGAAGCCGAGGACGACCGCATGCGCGAGCGGATCAAAGCGCTGCAGGAGTCGAACCCGATGCTCGGCACCCGCGGCGGCCGGCTGGGTCTGCTCTGGCCGGAGATCTACGAGATGCAGGTGCGGGCGATCATCCGCGCCGCCGCCGCGGTCGAGGAGCGGACGGGCGATGCGCCGCTCGTGGAGATCATGCACCCGCTCGTCGGCTTCGCCGAGGAGCTGCACCGGCTGCGGGCGATCACGATCGCCACCGCGAACGAGGAGAGCGAGTCGGTCGAGTACCAGGTCGGCACGATGATCGAGCTCCCGCGCGCCTGCATCTGCGCCGACGAGATCGCCGAACACGCGGACTTCTTCTCGTTCGGCACCAACGACCTGACGCAGACGGCGCTCGGCTTCTCGCGCGACGATGCCGAAGGCAAGTTCCTGACGCGCTACCTCGAGGACGGGGTGCTCGAGCGCAACCCGTTCGAGACGATCGACCAGCGCGGCGTCGGCGAGCTGATGCGGATCGCGGTTGAGCGCGGCCGCGGCGCCAAAGCGGGTATGAAGATGGGCATCTGCGGCGAGCACGGCGGCGAGCCGGACTCGATCGCGTTCTGCCACGGCCTCGGGCTCGACTACGTGAGCT
>VAWL01000144.1 GCA_005883965.1 Actinomycetota bacterium | reverse complement strand
GACTACTCCTTCAACAAGTCGCACGCCGCCTGCTACGCGCTGATCGCCTACCGAACCGCCTGGTTGCGCGCTCACCACCCGCGCGAGTACATGGCGGCGCTGATCTCCTCGGTCATGAACACGAAGGACCGGGTGCCGTTCTACGTGGCGGCGTGCGCGGAGATGGGGATCGAGGTGCTGCCGCCGGACGTGAACTCGTCCGCGCACGATTTCGCGGTCGTGGAGGGGAAGATTCGGTTCGGGCTGAACGCGGTCAAGAACGTCGGCGACCCGGCCGCGCGCGCGATCATCGCGGCGCGCAAGGAGGGGGGACCGTTCGAGACGCTGTGGGACTTCACCGAGCGGGTCGATCCGCAGTGTGCGAACAAACGGGCTCTGGAGTCCTTGATCAAGTGCGGCGCGCTCGACTCGACCGGGGCGACGCGGCGCGGGATGCTCGAATGCGTGGAGCAGGCTCTGTCCTGGGGCGGCCGCTCGCAGGCGGACAAGATCGCGGGGCAGGGGTCGATCTTCGATCTCGGCGAGACCAGTGCGGAGGAATCGGTGCCCAAGCACCACCCGGACATCCCGACGTACGAGTTCGAGAAGAACGAGTTGCTCCGGCTGGAGAAGGAGACGCTCGGTCTCTACGTCTCCGAGCACCCCTTGAACGCGGTGCGCGACCAGCTGCGGCGCAAGACCGACGCAGCCCTCGCCGAGCTGGAGCGTCGGCGCGACGGCGAGATCGTCACCGTCGGCGGTATCGTCTCGGCGGTCAAGCAGGTGACGACGAAGAAGGGCGAGCCGATGGTCTTCGTCCGGCTCGACGACGTGATCGGCTCGGCCGAGTGCGTCGTCTTCAACTCCGTCTACGCGTCGTCGCACGAGCTGCTCGTCCCGGACGCGATCCTCGTCGTCAAGGCGCGGATCGACCACAAGGAGGGGGAGACAAAGCTGATCGCGCTCGAGGTCTCGTCGTTCGAGGCGACGCCGGAACGGCGCGAGGTTTTGCTTCGGATCGATGCGTTGCGCGCGAAAGCGGGCTTGATCCGCGAGTTGGCCGCCCTCGTCCGCGAGTACCCGGGCGAGGCGCCTGTCGTGGTCGCGCTGGAGACCTCGGCCGGGCCGAAGACTCTGCAGCTCGGCAACGAGTACCGGGTGCAGCCGGTGCCGGACTTCTTCGCCGAGGCCAAGGCCTTGCTCGGCGAGGCCGCGGTCGTCTAGCACTTTGCGTCGGTTTTATCGGCGAGACCATTGATCGGCCCCAACGGCAGGCGTTAGAGTCGCCGCGTCCCTGCGACAAGGAGGTGCGATGGCGACTGGCAACAAGGAGATCGTGCGGCGGGCGCTGGAGGACAGTTGGCAGGATCCCGGCGTGTTCGACGAGTTGATCAGCAGCGACTACGTCGGGTACGACCCGGCTCTTCCCGAGCCGATCCGCGGGCCGCAGGGCGCGAAGGACAACTTCAAGCAGTACAGCGACGCGTTCGAGGGCGCGCACATCACGGTGAAGGATCAGATCGCCGAGGGCGACGCGGTGGCGACTCGCTGGGAGGGCCGCGGTCGACACACCGGCGAGCTCATGGGCATCCCGCCCACGGGGATGGAGATCGTCGTGGAAGGGCTGAACCTCACGCGGCTGCGGGACGGCAATATCATCGAGGAATGGAGCAACTGGGACACGCTCGGGATGCTCCAGCAGATCGGCGCCATTCCCAGCGCGACAGCGGCTCAGACGCGCTGATCAGGCGGTTTCCGGTGTTTCGAGAGGGCGGCCGCGTGGCCGCCCTCTCACTTTCGAGGGATGCGCAGGGGCGCTTGCGTCCGATGCGACAAGCACTCTCTTCCCATGGGCATCCGGTTTCCACAACCCCGGTACATGCCCTGTTCGGAGTGCGGCGCCGCGGTCGAGCGCGCGAACACGGATGAGCACGTCTGCGACCGCGCGCAGCTGGTCGAGTACCAGATGTTTCAGCTGCGCGACGAAGTGGCAGCCGTGGAGGGCGAGTTCGGCGCCTATCTCGATTCGCCGAGCGGCCGTTTCGAGCTCTGGTGGGCGGAACGCGAGCGCCGAAGCGCCGGCGACGACTAGCCGAGCAGCCCTTTCTCGCGGAGCTCCGCGAGCGCCTGCTCCGACTTCCCCAGGCCGTCGAGGCCGATGCCGCGAAGAACCTCTGGCGCCTTCGAGAATTGGACGTCGCGATAGTCGACGACCTGGACGTGGTTCCCCCAGGGGTCGAGGAAATCGAGGCCACGACCCGGCTGGACGGCCACGCCCGCGGCCTCGAGCGCCCGGCGCGTCGCCTCCTTGTCGTCGACCACGAGGCCGAAGTGGCGGCTCCGGTCCGGCGGCTGCGTGCGTCCTTCCGAGAGGGCGATGAACTGGTCGCCGATGTCGATGAAGGCCATGCGCGGCGAGCGACCGCGCAGCTCGAGGTCGAAGATCCGCCCGTAGAACTCGAGTGCGTCGTCGACGCTCTCGACCTCGAGCGCGACGTGATTGATGCCGACAAGGCGCGGCATCCAGCGAGCGTAGCCAGCCGGGCCGGGCTGCGGAGGCGCTGGTTGAATCCGACCGTGGCGATCACGGGCGTTCGGGGCTGCCGGAGCCGCCCTAGACTTCCAGAATGCTCGGAGTGCGCGCTGTCCGGTGGGTGCCGTTCCTGAACCGCTACGCCGAGATGGCGCCGGCGTGTTGCAATGCGTGCCGGACCTGCGCCACGACGAACGCCCTTAATCTCGCTGCGTTGATCGGCGGAGTCGCCGCCGCCCCGTTCGTCCGGACGGTTCGCGTCGTCCGGCGGCGCTTCGTCTAGGTTCGGTCGAGACCGAGACGTCGGAGGTGAAGGTATGTACGCACGCGTCGCGTTCTTCGAGGACCACGATCCGGCGCAGATCGACGAGTTGATTCGCCGCCTCGACGAGCGCTCCGGTCGGCACGCGGAGGTGCTGCCGGAATCCAAAGCTTTCCTCACGTTCGTGAATCGGGAGGCGGGCAAGAGCATCGGGATCACGTTCTTCGAGACGCTCGAGGCGATCGAGGCCGCGGAGCCCGCTCTGGCGAGCTTTCCGAAGGCGTATCCGGATTCGCTGAAGGGGCGGCGGGTGGCGGTCGAGGTCTACGAGGTCGGGGTAGCCGACCGGCCGGGCGCGATCGCGGCAGCGCCGCCGGGTCGGGGTTCGTGACCTTTGCGCCCACCCAAAAGGGGTGGGGGTTTGCGTTGGACCCGCCTCGACGCTAGCGAGAAAAGGCGTACGGATGAGCGCCGTGTGCGCGCCGATTCTGTGACGCCTTCGCCGCGCCGGCGACCCAGACCGCGACATGTCGAGGCGGCCGTTCGACTGCAACGGGGTCGCCGCACGTGGCTTGGAGCCGCCACGACGGTGGAGTAGGCTCGCCGCGTCAACGAAGGAGAAGGGAGAGACCCGATGGCGACCACGAGCAAGGCCGCAAGCCGCTCGTTCGACCAGCCCGACGAACAGGCCGAGAAAGGCGGCGTCAAGATTGACGTTGTCTACCTCGGCGACGTGAAGGTGAAACACGCCAGCTATCCGCCTGGCTGGAAGTTCTCGGAGAAGATGGGGGCGGACCGCTGTGGCGACACACACGTCGGCTACATGATCGAGGGGTCGATGCGCGTCAGGCTGGACGACGGAACGGAGCTCGCCACGAACGCGGGCGACGTCTTCATGGTTCCGGCCGGTCACGACGCATGGACCGACGAAGGCTGCAAGCTCGTCCAGTTCGACGAGTTCGACTCCGCTGCACGTCGCTTCGGGCTCTAGCCGGTTCGGTCGAAATGGCCGATTGGAATGTCGCGGGCACATATCTCGAGTTCTGCAGTTGCGAACCCGGCTGCGCCTGCAACTTCAAAGGCATCCCGAACTCCCCGGAAGGGAACTGTCAGGCCCTCCTCGCCCACCGAATCGACGACGGCACTTTCGACGGGCTCGATCTCTCCGGATCGAAGGTCGTCTGGGCGCTCTGGTGGCCGGGCGCCATCCATGACGGCGGCGGCCGCGGGCACGCCTACGTCGATTCCGAGTCCGACGAGCAGTACGACGCGCTCAGCCGGATCTGGCGAGGCGAAGAGGGCTACTCGCTCTTCGAGATCTTCAACTCGACTTTTTCCGAGCCCAGTGCCGTCGACCGCGCCGCGATCGACCTCAAGGTCGACGGTAAGAGCTCGAGCATCTCGATCGACGGGATCGCCGACGCGGTGATGACGGCGTTGCGGAGCCCGGTGAGCGGCGAGGAGAACAAGGTTCGGATCGTCAAAGAGGGCGGTTTCATCTGGTCCGACGGCCAGATCGCCACGAACGAGCGGATCAAGGTGAACGCGCCGGAGGTCAGTTTCGACCTTGCGGGGAGGCACTCGGTCTTCGCGCCCTTCGAGTACGCGAGCTAGCGAGCGCGAAGTAGCCCTCTATCTCCGCCAGCTCGAGGCCACTGACGCGGAGGCGCTGCTCGAGGTCTTGGTGCGCGACCGCGCATTTCTGGATCGGTGGGAACCGACGCGGCGGGACACGTTCTTCACCCTGGAGGTGCAGCAGCGCGGCCTCGCCAAGCGGCGCGAGGCCGAGGATCTTGTCGATTTCGGGATCCTTCTCGACGCCGGCGACGAGCTCGTGGGGCGGATCCAGCTAACGGGGATCTCGCGCGCCCCGTTCGAAAACGCGCACGTCGGCTTCTTTGTCTCCGAGCGGCACAACGGGCGCGGCTACGCGACCGAAGCGGTGCGGCAGGCGGTGGATGCAGCTTTCGGCGAACTGGCGCTCCACCGCGTGCAGGCAGCGGTGATCCCGCGGAACGTCGCCTCGATCCGCGTGCTCGAGAAGGCGGCCTTTCGCGAGGAGGGACTTGCGCTGCGCTACCTGCAGATCGCCGGCGTCTGGGAGGACCACAAGCTGTACGCGGTCACCGCCGAGGAGTGGCCGCCCAAAGCAGAGGCCGGTCCGCAGTGAGGGCCGTTCTGCCCGCGCCGACGTTTCGAGGGGTCTCGCCGGAGGAGTAGCGCCGTTCAAATATCCGAACTAAAAAGCCTCGTCGGGAAAGGCGAAACGGCCCCGCAGAAGCGGGGCCGTTTCGCTGCACGAGCTACCGAGACGCTAGGGCGTCGCGATCTTCCAGAGACCGCGGCCGTGCGTCGCGGCGATGATGTATGAGCCGTCCGGACTCAGCTGCAGGTCGTTAACGGACACGTTCGGCAGCGTGCCGTAACGCGACCACGTCGTCGTGGCGCCCTGGCCGGCCGACGCGACGAAGACACCGATGTCGCTGGCCTCGACGAGCTTGCCGCTCGCGGTCAGGACGATGTCGTCGCCGGGTGCGTCGGGCAGGTTGCCGCTGATGTCGGTCCAGGTTGTGCCGCCGTCGGTCGTCTCGAAGACGTGGCCCTCACCGGCGGAGAACGAGTTTGTCCACCGACGTGAGAAGCCGTTGAAGACGGTGTCGATGCCGCGGGCGAAGCCGGCGGCGTTGCACGGGCCGCACCACGCGACGTACGTGGAGCCGTTGACGCCGATCGCCGTGATCGAGTGGCCTGCACCCGTGTCATGGACGATCTTCCAATCACACGCTGTTGCGCTGCAGGTCGTGTTCCAACCCTTGCCCTGGTTGTCCCAGACGAACTCGCCGCCCGCGACCCAGTGGGCCGGGTTCGCGGCGTCCGGCTCGAACGGCGCGATGAAGCGCGCATTCGGGTCGCACGGGCTCGGCGTGTACGTGAAGGCAAAACACGACGGACTGATCTCGCGGTACGCGGGATCCCCGGCTCCCGTTGACTTACCGCCGTTCGTCGTCAGCGCCATATCGAGGTCGACGTACTCGTTGACGGCGTGGTCGCCGTTCGTGTGGTCGACGATGTTGTCGCCGCCGTCGCCGCCGAACGGAGAGACCATCTCGGTCGCCCCAGGGCTCAGCAGCGAGACGCCGTTGTCCTGCAGGCCGCCCCAGATCGCGTCGCCACCCGCAACGGGGCCGGCATCCGCGTAGTAGTACTGGAGGGTGTCGAGGCCGACGTTCAGCGAGTCGAAGCTCGCCGTGCCGGCGTCCACGCCGCGGCTGTAGACGCCACCGTCGTTGCCGACGTAGACCTTCCCGTTCCCGAAGGCGACCGCGTGCTGGTCAGGATGCGTCGTCGCCGGGCAGTTGTCGAGACCTGCGGCCGAGCACGGCAGTCCGAAGTTCCAGTACGGGCCTGCGGCTCTCCAGGTCGCGCCGCCGTTGAAGCTCTCGAACACTTCCTCGAGGCCGAGGAAGATGTGATTCGCGTTCGCAGGGTCGACGCCGAGGAACTGGTTGTACCAGGCCTGGACACCGGGGTGGTAGCCGTGCGAGGTGTTCCCGAGCGCCGAGCCGGTGTTGTTCTGCAGGTTCCGCCACTCGGCGACCTTCGTCCACGAACCGCCGATGCCGGTATCGGACTTGTAGATTCCCTGCAGGATCGTCCCGCCCTGGTCGGTGCGGGCATGGTTGAACATTCCGGCCGACTGGACGAGCGCGTAGACGTTCGAGCCGTTCGCCGAGTAGGCGATCGTCGTCCGGCCCATGTCTCCCTCGTTCAGGGCGCCGGTGACAGTGACCGGGCTGAAGTGCGCGCCGCCGTCGGTCGACTCGTAGATGCCGTTGCAGTTCGAGCCGGCCCGCCAGCCGACGACCGCATCGACGACGCTGCCGCCGGTGCTCGCGGGCTCGACGACCTCCAGCGGAAAATCGTCCGAGCGGGTGCTGAAGGACGCCGGCGAAGGCACCTTCGACGTGCTCGAGCAGGCCGACCAGTACGCCGAGGCGCGCACCGCACCGGCCGACGTGGTCGACGCAGGCGCGTTCAGCGGTGCCTACCTCGCGGCGAAGAACCTGCCGCTCGTGGGCGGCAGCTGGGACGAGATTACGAACAAGCCCTACGACAGCGACGCGCACGGCTACCGCGATCCGGTCTGGTCGAACTCCGGCGGCGGCGCAGGCGACGTCGGCGGACGGATGACCGCGCTCGCCGTCGACGGCAGCACGCTCTACGCAGGCGCAGCCGACGGCGGCGTCTGGAAGCGCTCCGGAACCACATGGACGCCTCTGACCGACGACGCGCCCACGCTTTCCGTCGGCGCTCTCGCGATCGATCCAAGTCACGGCCTCTGGGTCGGCACCGGCGAGGCGAACGC
>VAWL01000119.1 GCA_005883965.1 Actinomycetota bacterium | reverse complement strand
AGAAGAGCAGCGTCCTCCCTTTGGGCGGCGGCAGCGGGTCGGCCGGGAAGACGGGGTGCGAGATCTGCGCGATCCGTTCGCGGCCGAGGCCGAGCTCGACCAGTTGCTCGACCCCGCGCTGCGAGTGGACGACGACGCGCTCGGCGGTCTCGAGCACGTCCGGCCAGACGGGCATGGCGCGTCGGCGGCGCGGGAGGACATCGTGGGCGGTCAGCACGACCGGCCGGTCGTCGGCGATCCGCCGGAGCCAGCGCAGGTCGTGCTCCGGGCGCGGCAGCCACTGGACGTGGACGACGTCGGAGTCGAGCTTGCCGATGCGGCGGACGAGGCGCGCGACCGAGGGCGCGTACTCGAGACCCTTTGCCGGCAAACGCAGCGGCGAGCGGCGGAAGAGCCGCGACGAAACCGGCGTGAACAGCTCCTCACGCGTGTAGCCCTCGGCCGCCGGCGCCTTGCCGTGCGGATAGGGCGAGGTCATCAGCGTGACCGCGTGGCCCTCGGCCGCGAGCGCCCGTGCGAGCGCGTTGTCGTAGGGCGGTGTGTAGGCGAGCGGATCGACGAGAACGATTCTCATACTCGTGATCGTAAGTAGCCGAGACTGGCGATCGCCGGTGCCGGGTCGTCGGCGGCGAAGGTGGCGCGCACCTTCTTGCGATTGAGATAGTGCCGCAAGAACTCGCGCGGCGGCAGCTCACGGCGCCGCGCCATCTGGGCCGAGACCCAGACGTCCTTGGCGAGGTAGATCCACGTCAGACGTTCGCTCATGGTCTGCTCGCCGGCCGGCTCGCGGCCGCAGAGGTCGTCGTAGGCGATCCGGGCGATGCCGAGCTCGCGCCCCATCGCGATCCCGGCCCAGACGGGCGGGCGCGTGTTGACCTCGATCGCCTTCAGCAGCCCGTCGCGCGGATCGCGGACGAGCTCGACGTGCGCGAAGCCGGTGTAGCCGGCGGTGCGCAGGAGGCGCTGCCCGAGCTCGTGCACCTCGTCGTCGTGGTCGGAGGCGAATACGGCGCTCGTGCCGAAGCGCAGCGGGCCCTGGCGCACCTTGCGGCCGACGACGCTTGCGAGCGGCTCGCCCGCCCGGCCGATGTAGGTGAAGAGCGAGTAGACGTGCTCGTGCGAGTCCGGGATCAGCTCCTGGACGATCGTCTCGAAGCCGCGCTCCTTGGCCCGGCGCCAGGCGGCGACCGCCTCGTCGAGGGTCTTGGCCGGGACGGCCTTCTCGCCGAGGGCGAGCGCGAACTCCTGGCCCTCGAGCGGCTTGACGAGAAGCGGCGGCTTGAGCCCGCCGTCGCGGATCGCCTCCTCGCTCTCGGCTCTGACCGTGTACGGGGTGGGGACACCGGCCTCCGCGGCCGCCTCGGGCAGGAGGTCCTTGCGCCGCAGGCGCCTGATCGGCTCGGGGTCTTCAGGGAGCGGCACGTCGGCGAGCTCGTGCACCTCGTCCCAGCGGCGCAGGACCGTGTCGACGTTCTCGTCGCGCTCGAGGAACAGGACCGGCCGTTCGCCGGGCGCGGCGGCGTGGCGGAGGGCCTCGAGCACGGCGTCGTCGTCCGCGGCCAGCGTGCGGCGGCGCAGGTAGCGCGAGCGGAGGCCGAACTCGTAGCGCTGGAGCGCGATCCCCTCGACCGGGATCCCTTCGCGCCCGAGGCTGCGCACAATCGCGAGCCCCGCGTGCAGCAGCCCATAGACGACCGCCGGCCTCACGCGGAGGAGCCCCCAGTGACTGTCCCTGAGACTGTCCCTGTGACTGTCCCTGTGACTGTCCCTGAGACTGTCCCCGGGACATGCCTTTTCGTCGACAAAATCACGCGAGGGCCTCTTCGTAGGCGGCCATCGTGGCGTCGGTGACCGCCGGCCAGGCGAAGCGCTCTCGGATCCGCTCGCGGGCGGCCGCGCCCAAGCGGCGGCGCAACTCCTGGTCACCGAGAAGCCGTTCCAGCGCGGCCCTGAGCGCGCCTACGTCGCGCGGTGGCACGAGGAGCCCGGTCTCGCCGTCCACCACGAGGTCGAGCAGGCCGCCGACCGCGCCGGCGACCACCGGCCGCCCGTAGGCCATCGCCTCCGCGCAGACGACGCCGAAGCCCTCCCGGTGCGACGGGCACGCGACGACCGCGGCGCGCTCGTACAGCGGGCCAAGCTCGTCGTGGGGCACGAACCCCAGCGCGCCGGGAACCCGCTTACGCAACGGCCCGTCACCGGCGACGACCAGCGACATCCCCTGCGCCGCCTCCACGAGCTCCAGGATCCCCTTCTCCGGCGAGAGCCGCCCGGCGAAGAACACCTCCGGCGGCTCGGCCTCGCCGCCCACGGAGGCCGGGACCTCGACCCCGCTCGGGATGACACGCACCCTCTCCGCGCCCAGCTCCCGCGCCGCCTCGGCCAAAGCGTTCGAGGGGCAGATCACCAGCCGCGCCCGCCGCAGCACCGCCCGCGCCAGCGGACGCATCCGCTTTGCGAGCTCGACATCCGTCCCCCAGAGCTGGACGACGAACGGGCGGCCCAGGGTCGCGGCCACGAATCCGCTCGGCAGCCAGTGCGCGTGGATCAGGTCCGCGTCGCGAGCCCGAGGCGAGGCCGCGCGCCGGAAGCTCGCCAGGAACGCCGGCACGAGAGCCGCCCGCCACGGCTGCCGCCGCAGGTTCCCCATGATCCCGGCCCCGTACGCGATCCCGTAGTGCGGAAAGTCCATCGGCGAGACGACGTCCACCTCAACTTCCCGCTCCCGCAGCCGCGCCACCGCCTCGCCGAGAAAGTTCACGACGGAATCGCCCTCGAAGCGCGGGTACGACGTGGTCAGCACCAGGATCCTCACCGGCGCGCAAACACGGCAGGGGTCACCAGCACGATCATCGCGAACACGTAGAAGTAGAGGAACGACATCGTCAGGTAGAAGACGTTCGCGGCCATCGTTCCGACGAGCGCCGCAGTCAGCCCCCAGGCCAGCGGCCGCACCCGGGCCGCCAAAGGATCGCGCGCCGCCGCCAGTGCCCGCCCGAGCCGCCGCGCCGCGCCGAGCCGCGCGAACAGGTACCAGAGGAAGACCGCGAACAGCGCCGTACCGACCAGCCCGCCCTCGACGATCAGCGCGACGTAGTACGAGTGCGGCCCCCAGTTCGTCTTGCCGGTCACGAACTCGTAGTAGACGGAGAAGTTGTTGAACCCGAGCCCGAACAGCGGGTGCATGTGCAGGATCTGCGGGACGAACTTGTAGACGTCGAGGTGCGTCGAGGTGCCCGTGCCGTGCGAGATCCGCGAGCGCAGGACGACGCCGAAGTAATGCCGCCGGTGGTAGAGCTCGAAGGCGACCGGAATCGCCAGCAGCCCGAGCGGCAGCAGCGCGCGGCGCGAGAAGAGGAGGTGCCGGTAGGGCACGAGCAGGACGAGCGCGCCCACGACCAGCCCGAGGGCGCCGCTGCGCGAGAGCGTCGCCAGCTCGGCGAGGAGCAGGAAGGCGAGCAGCACCGCCAGCCTCACCCGCCAGCGGTGGCCCCGCTCGAGGCGGAGGTAGATCGGCGTCAGGATCAGGATCGGCAGCAGCAGCATGATCCCGATGTGATTTGGGTCGCCCGTGAGCGCGTTCGGGCGGAAGACGCTCGTCCCGTTGACCGCGCCGTAGACGTTGATCTGGCTCGCCCCGCGGGTCAGCGGCGACACGACCAGCGAGTCGAGGTTGTGGCCCGCCTGGGCCGAGAGCAGCTGCAGTACCCCGTAGCCCGCGTTGAAGGCGATCCCGCCCAGGAACCAGCCGAGCGTGCGCCAGAAGAAGCGCTGCGAGCGGCCGGTCAAGTAGACGACCCCGACGATCAGGAAGGCGAAATGGATCACCCACTTGCCGAGGCCCTTGGCGAACTGGTCCAGCGCCTGCGTCGTCTGGAGGTTGAAGAAGCCGATCAGGTCGACGAACAGGAAGGCGCCGAAGAAGACGATCAGCACGGCGGCCGTGCGCGGGATCTTCCCGCCGCGCCGCCCGAGCCGGTCGGCGGCGAACGCGATCAGGAACGCGAGCGCGGTCACGTCGGCCAGGAAAACCGAGCCCGCGACGTTCCACTGCACCTTCTCGAAGGTCGCGCAGAAGACCGCGGCCAGGAAGAAGAACGGGACCGCGCTCGACTCGCGCCGGCTCACTTGAGGCTCCAGAGCAGCTCCGCCAGCTCCTCGACCCGCGTGCGGCGCGAGAGCCGGCGCCGCTGCTCGTCCGAGAGGTAGCCGTTCGTCAGCCGGCCCGCGCGCCAGCGGGCGTGGAGACCCAGGATCGCCTCGCGCAGGCCGCGTTCGTCGTCGGGGGCGACCACGACTCCCGCGCCGGTCTCGCGGACGAGATCCGCGGCGGCGCCGTCGGTCGGCACCGCGGCGAGGATCGGCCGCTCGGCGGCGAGGTACTCGAAGATCTTGCCGCTCGGGACGATCCGCCCCCGGCCC
This sequence comes from Actinomycetota bacterium, assembly GCA_005883965.1. Lineage (GTDB taxonomy): Bacteria > Actinomycetota > Thermoleophilia > Gaiellales > Gaiellaceae > AC-32. Next base: position 432 of record VAWL01000119.1, on the reverse strand, counting down.
GCCGCCTCGGGCAGGAGCAGCAGGTTCGCCTCCGAGTCGCGCTGCAACTCAAGCGCCTCGCGGTGTGGCAGGTAGGGCAGTAGCTCCAGCCGGTCGCCGAGGCCGAGCTGCTCGACCCACTCGCGGTCGGCGGCCTTGAAGTCGCCGGCGAAGCGCGCCACGACGTCTTCGAGGCCGGAAGCGGCGAGCGCGGAGAGGAACGGTCGCGGGTCGCGCTTGCCGAAGAAGCTGCCCGTGTGCGAGAAGCGGAAGCGCTCGCCGGAGCGGTACTCGAGCCCGGCGAAGTCGTCGAAGTCGCAGCCGTTCGGGATCACGCGCACCTCGCCGGCCGGGTCGAAGGCGCGCACCTCGTCGGCGATCGGCTCCGAGACGGCGACCACTGCGTCGGCCGAGCGCGCGATCAGCCGCACGACCTGCTGCAGCGCCTTCTCC
>VAWL01000118.1:2319-7620 GCA_005883965.1 Actinomycetota bacterium | reverse complement strand
CTGCAGGACAACAAGGTGGTGGTCAACGCGGAGCCGCTCCAGACGGGCCTGCCGTGGTGGCAGAACCTGCTGCTCGGCTTCGGGCCGACGATCCTGTTCGTGCTGTTGCTCTTCTTCCTGGTGCGGCGGGCGGGGAACGTGCAGAACGTGCTCGGCTCCTTCGGCCGCTCGCGGGCGCGGCGCTACCAGCCGTCCGGCGACCGCGTCACCTTCGCCGACGTCGCCGGGATCGACGAGGCCAAGGACGAGCTGACCGAGGTGGTCGACTTCCTGCGGCATCCCGAGAAGTACCAGCAGCTCGGCGGGCGGATCCCACACGGCGTGCTGCTCTCGGGTCCGCCCGGGACCGGCAAGACGCTGCTCGCGCGTGCCGTGGCCGGCGAGGCGGATGCGCCGTTCTTCTCGCTGGCGGCGTCGGAGTTCGTCGAGGCGATCGTCGGCGTCGGCGCCTCGCGCGTTCGTGACCTGTTCACGCAGGCGAAGGCCGACGCCCCGGCGATCGTCTTCATCGACGAGCTCGACGCGATCGGCCGCTCGCGCACCTCCGGGGTCGCCGGCTTCAGCGGCGGCAACGACGAGCGCGAGCAGACGCTCAACCAGATCCTGACCGAGATGGACGGCTTCGACTCGTCCACGAAGGTGATCGTGATCGGCGCGACCAACCGGCCCGACGTGCTCGACGCCGCGCTGCTCCGGCCCGGCCGCTTCGACCGCCGCGTCGCGGTGCAGCCGCCCGACCGCGCCGGCCGCGAGGCGATCCTGAAGGTGCACACGCGCAGCGTGCCGCTGGGGCCCGATGTCGACCTCGGCCGGATCGCGGCGACCACGCCGGGGATGGTCGGCGCCGACCTCGCCAACCTCGTCAACGAGGCGGCGCTCCTGGCTGCGCGGCGCGATCACAAGACGGTTGACGAGGCCGACTTCACGGACGCGCTCGAGCGGATCGTCCTCGGCGCCGAGCGGCAGGTGATGATGAGCCAGGAGGACCGCCGCCGCACTGCGTATCACGAGGGCGGCCACGCGATCGTGGGGATGCTCACCGAGGGCGCCGACCCGGTGCGCAAGGTCTCGATCATCCCGCGCGGGATGGCGCTCGGCGTCACCTTCGCGGCACCGGAGAGCGACCGCTTCAACTACCGCGAGCCGGAAGTTATCGCGAGGATCAAGGTCGCGCTCGGCGGACGTGCGGCCGAGGAGGTCGTCTTCGGCGAGACGAGCACCGGCGCCGAGTCCGACATCGAGCAGCTGACCGAGATCGCCCGCCAGATGGTCGGGCGCTGGGGGATGAGCGCCGCGATCGGGCCGGTCGCCGTGCTCCCGCGCGACGGCTCGGGACCGTTCCTGCCCGGCGCGGCCGAGGTCTCGCCCGAGACGCGGAAGCTCGTCGACGAGGAGGTGCGCCGGATCGTCGAGTCATCGCACGAGGAGGTGATCGCTCTGCTCCGGGAGAACCGGTCGAAGCTCGACTCGCTCGCGACCGCACTGCTCGAGCACGAGACGCTCGACGAGGACGACGCCTACGCGACCGCCGGCGTCGAGCACTCAGCCCCGCCGGATCAGCCGATGTACACGGGCGTTCCGACCGCGACGCGGTCGTAGAGATCGATCACGTCCGGGATCAGCATCCGGACGCAGCCGTGCGAGACCGCATGCCCGATCGACCAGGTCTCGTCGGTGCCGTGAATCCCGGCGCCGTCGAAGATCCCCATCCAGCGTGACTTGATCGGGTCGTCCGGCCCCGGCGGGATCACCTGCCCGGCGAGCGAGCCGGCCCAGGCGCTCTGCGGCACGTGCCAGGACGGGTCGATCGCCTTGTCCTGGATGTGGTAGATCCCGGCCGGGGTTTCGAGCCCGGCCTGGCCGACCGCGATCGGGTAGACGTGCACCAGCCGCAGGTGCTTGTAGAGCCGCAGCTTGAACGCGGTCCGGTCGATGACGATGTACGACGGGTAGCGGTGCCGGAGCTGGCGGGCGCTGAGGTGCGGGACGGCGAGCACGGCGGGCACGCGCAGGACGCGTGACGCGCCGGGAGTCGACAGCGTGCGCGTGATCTCGCGCCACAGCCTGCCCACGGAGATCCTCGTCCCCGGGCGGCTCTTGAAGACCGTCAGCCCCTTCGCGCTCGGCACGACGCCCGCGTTGCGGGGCGCGCGATTCACGCGGCGCTTCAGGGTGCGAACGGCGTGTGCGACGGCGCTTCCCGAGTAGCCGACCCGCGGTTGCAGGCTCGACTTCAGGTCCTGGCCCACCAGGTCGCGCCAGGCGCGGGCGACGAACCATGAATTGCGGCTCACCGCGAGGGCGCGCCGGACCACGGAAGCGTCCGGCTCGACCGAGAGGCGTAGCGCGCGCGGCGTGAGCACGAGCCGGCCCCCGGAGTAGCGGAGCACCAGCGGGCGCCGGAGCGGCGCGAGCCGGGGCGCGAGGGTGGCGCGGGCCTGCACCGCCGTCAGCCCGCCGAGGTCGATCCGGCCGACGTGCACGCCGTGCGCGATCACGTCGCGGTGGCTGCGGTCGTAGGCGAAGGCCGCGCCTGTCCCGGCGCTCGCGACGACGAGCACGACCAGGACCACGATCGCAACCCCTCCTGAGAGGTGGCGGCGGGCCCGGCTCCAGGCATGGCGAGCGGCGCGCATGTTCCCCTTGCTTATACCCGGCCGGTCGGATTTTGGTTAAGCGCTTACCACTTCGAACGGCGGCCGCGGCGGCTTGTGTAAAGGAGCTTCGCGGGAGCCGACTGCAGGCCGGACTGCTCGAACTGCTCGCTGTGGCCGAGCCGCCTGGCGACCCGGCTCGTGTCCGCCTGCTGCTCCGGCAGAACGAGCGTGATCGCGGTGCCGTTGCGGCCCGCGCGGCCGGTGCGCCCGGTCCGATGGACGTAACCCTTGTCCTCCTCGGGCGGATCGAAGTTGATCACGTGCGTGATGTCGTCGAGATCGAGGCCGCGGGCGGCGACGTCGGTCGCGACCAGCGTCGAGACCTTGCCGCTCCGGAACCGGGCCAGTGCCCGCTCCCGCGCGTTCTGCGACATGTCGCCGTGCATCGCGGCTGCGGCGACGTCGTGGCGGCCGAGCCGCTGGACGAGCCGGTCGGCGCCGCGCTTCGTCCGCACGAAGACGAGCGTCGAGTCCGAATCGCGGATGTGGTCGACGAGCGTGTCCAGCTTCGTGTCCGAGGTGACCGGGACGAAGTGGTGCTCGATCTCCCCGGGCTGGCGGCTGGCCGATAGCTCGCCTTCGATTCGCGACGGGCTGTTCGTGTACTTGCGGGCGAGCTCGCCGACGCGGTCATCGAGCGTGGCCGAGAAGAGCATCGTCTGCCGGTTACGCGGCAGCCGGCGCACGATCCGGTCAACCTGCGGCTTGAAGCCCATGTCGAGCATCCGGTCGGCCTCGTCCAGGATGAAGACGCGGATGCGCGAGAGGTCGACCATGCGCCGCTCGGCGAGATCTTCCAGCCGGCCGGGCGTCGCGACGAGGATGTGCGCGTTCTTGGCCCTGGCCGCCTGCTTCCGGAGCGGCTGGCCGCCGTAGGCTGCTGCGACCTGCAGCCCTTTCGTCCTGACGATGGACTGGAACTCCGCGGTCACCTGCGCGGCGAGCTCGCGCGTGGGCACGAGCACGAGCGCCGACGGCCGCGGGTCGGCGGACGCCGTGTGCTCGACGATCGGCAGCGCGAAGGCCAGCGTCTTGCCAGAGCCGGTCGGGGACCGCGCGAGAACGTCGAGGCCGGCGAGCGCGTCGGGAAGGACCAGCTCCTGGATGCGGAAGGGTGCGTGGATCGAGCGAGCGGCGAGCGCGTCGGCAACGGGCGCAGACACGCCAAGCTCGCGGAAAGACTGCTGTGACATTCGGTTCGACTCCTTTTCGGGTTCGAGACTCCCTTGCTCGAAACACCCGAAGGAGGACCGAGAAGCTCATCTCACGGGGCCGCCCGGTTGGCAGCCCGTTGTCCACACGGTAGCAGTCGCGGCTAGGCTGCCGGATCGTGCCCTCCGAGAAGCCCGAGCGCCTGACCCAGGCCGAGAAGGAAAAGCTCGAAGCCGAGCTCGCCGAGCTGGAGGGCCCGCGCCGCGCCGCGATGGTCGAGGCGATCGCCACCGCGCGCGGCTTCGGCGACCTCTCGGAGAACTTCGAGTACCACGCCGCGAAGAACGAACAGGGATTGCTCGAGCGGCGGATCACGATGCTGCGCGACCGCCTCAGCCGCGTCGAGCTGGTCGAGAAGGCGAAGGCCGCGGACACCATCGAGGTCGGCTCGCAGGTCGAGCTCGAGGACGAGAAGGGCGAGCGGCTGCAGATCCGCATCTCAGGCGTCGAAGGTGTCTCCCCGGATTCGCCCGTCGGGCGCGCGCTCCTCGGCAAGAAGGCCGGCGACGAGGTCGACATCGACGCGCCACGCGGCGCCTGGCGCGCCAAGATCCTCTCGATCGACGCCTAGCCCGATGGATTAACGTCACCTCGTGCCAGCGGGCGGCGCCTACCGCGAGATCCTCGCGATCCGGGATGCGCGACGCCTGATCGCGGCCAGCGCCGTCTCGCAGCTCGGCGACTGGTTGTTCAACGCGGCGCTCCTCGGCACGGTCTTCGCAGCCACGGGCTCGGCGCGCTGGGTCGCGGCGGCGACGATCTGCCGGCTCGTCCCCTACGTCGTCTTCGGCCCTTTCGGCGGAGTGGTCGCCGACCGCTACGACCGCCGCACCGTGCTGCTCGCCGGCGATCTCGCGCGGTGTCTGCTGATGGTCGCGCTCGCGGCGGTCGTGAAGACCGACGGGCCGGTCGCGCTCGTGCTCGTGCTGACGGCCCTGGCCTCGTCGGCTGGCACGGCGGAACGGCCGGCAGCACTGGCGTTGCTGCCGAGGCTGGTCGGCGAGGCCCGGCTCGGCCCGGCGAACGCCCTCCTGCACACCGTGCAGGACCTCGGCGTCGTCGTGGGGCCTGCGATCGGAGCCGTCCTCCTGGCCGCCGGGCCGGACTCGGTCGCGTTCCTCGTCAACGGGCTCACGTTCGCCGTCTCGGCGGCCCTGATCTGGACCATCCGCCGCCGTCCAGCAGCGACGAGCGGGCGAACGGCCGAAACCGCGAGCCTTCACGTCCTCGAGGGCCTTCGAACCGCTCGTGCGACGCCGTTCGTGGTCCCGCTCATGATCGTAATCGCGATGGCCGAGCTGACGTACGGCGCGCAGACCGTGCAGCTCGTCGTGTACGCGGCTCGCCGGCTCGACCTCGGGGCGGCCGGCTACGGCTACCTGTTGACCGCCGGCGGAGTCGGTGCCCTGCTCAGCGCGGCCGTGAACCCTCG
>VAWL01000118.1:0-2193 GCA_005883965.1 Actinomycetota bacterium | reverse complement strand
CGTCGCCGTCGCGGCGATGGTGGCCGGTGCCCTCCTGGCCTCGCTCCTGCTCGCCTCGACGTCGCTTCGCACCAGCTTTCTGATCCTCGGCGGGATCGCCGTGCTGGCGACGTTCGGATGCCTGGGCTGGCTCCGCGGGCTCGATGCCCTGAGCCGGCGCCGCGCGGACGCGCTGGCCGCGCGGGTGGCGGTCGTGGAGAGACTGCCGATCGCCGCCGGGGTGCCACGGCTCGTCCTCGAACAGCTCGCGTCGGCCTCGCAGTTCTGCCCGCTTCCGGACGGGGTGGACGTCGTCGTGCAGGGTGCGCCGGCTCACGCGTTCTACGCTGTCGTCGACGGGAGCGTCCTCGTCCACCGCGATGGCAAGGACGTCGCTCGCCTCGGCCCGGGCGATTTCTTCGGGGAGCGGGGACTGCTCGACAATGCGCCGAGGAACGCCACCGTGACGACTGTCGAGCCGAGCACGCTCCTGCGCCTGGACGGCCAGGTGTTGTTGGACGTGCTCCAGACCGCTCCCGCGCTGCATTCGGCGCTCGATGTGCCTGGGAGGTCTCCGCCGGCGGCTCCGCCTACCCCGCTCGTCGACGACCCGGCCTGGGGCGAAGCGTGAGCGCGCCGGGCGCCACGGTCGCCGTCGTCAGCGCGGGCTACCCGGGGAAGCGGCGCGCCTACGCCCGGATGGCTGAGCTCGGTGCAAGCCTGGTCATCGTCGACGAGCCCGGCCACTGGTCCGAGTCGCTCGTCGCAGAGGGCGTTGCCGCCGCATGGCTTTCCGCACCCGTCGACGGAGATCCCGACCGGGATGCCCAGGCGGTCCTCGCAGCGCTCGCCGGAACGGGTGTCCGGCCGGACGGCGTGCTCACCTTCTGGGAGGACAGCGTCGGCGTCGCAGCCCGCGTCGCGGCAGAGCTCGGCCTGGCGGGCAACCCACCGGAGGCGGTCGACGCGGCGCGCAGCAAGCTGCGGACCCGCGAGCTGGCCGCGCAGCTCGGCCTGCCCGCGCCGCGCGCACAACGGGTGCGGTCGCTCGACGAGCTGTTCGCGGCCGCCGCCGACATCGGCTTCCCAGCCGTCGTCAAGCCCGAGTTCGGCGCGCGCGCGGCGGGCTGCATCCGGGTCGACGACCTCGAGTCTCTTCCAGGCGTCTACACGCTCGTGCGTCGCATAGTCGACCCGGAGCTCGACGTCATCTTCCGGGCCGGCAACGACCTCCTGCTCGAGGAGTACCTCGACGGCGTCGAGTTCGACGTCGACCTGGTCATGCAGGACGGCGAGTGCCTGTTCTCGAGCGTCTCGCAGAACTGGCCGACCGCGGAGCCGTCGTTCCAGGAGACCGGCCTGCACTGCCCGCCCGACCACGACAGGAAGGAGGTCCGCCGCCTCGTCCGCCATGTCGTGGAGACGGTTCGCGCGTTCGGCCTCGGGCAGGGCGCGCTCCACGTCGAGGGCAAGTGCACGAGCCGTGGTCCGCGCATCGTCGAGGTCAACGCGAGGATGGGCGGCGGCCGAGTGCACGAGTTCGTCGAGGCGGTGTGGGGCGTCGACCTGGTCGAGGCCCAGCTGCAGAGCTGCCTCGGGCTGCCGCAGAACCTCCGGCCGAGCCGCCGGCCTCAGGCCGCCGCGGTGAACGTGATCGTCTACGCGCCTGCGACCGGCCGCCTCGAGGCCCTGCCGATCGGAAAACCCGCCGGCTATCTGTCGCTCGAGGTCGACGACGAGGTGCCCATCGGTACGGAGATCCAGGGGCCCGAAGCGGTCTTCGCGACCGCGCTCGCCGAGGTGACGCTCGTTGCGAAGGATCTCCGCACCGCCACAGCCCTGATTGCCGAGGTGCTCCGCGATCCGCCGAGGGTCGCCCGTTAGATAGGCCCCGCCCGCGCTTCTCATCTGCGGGCAGACCTCGAATCGCAGCTCTCTTCGAGGAGGGATCGGCCCAAGAGGCGCGAAGGCTCCTGAGGCCGGGGCGGATCTCCCGAGAGCCGCAGGCTCTTGCTCCACTCCTCAATCCGTCCCGGCTGACCGATGCCGCTCGTCGTCGGGACGAGAATTGCTGGACGCGCGATGAATGCGAGTTAGATGCGCGCCAAAGCCCAAGCGCGGCTGAGTGGGTAACTACCGAGCAAATGAGGCTTCGGCTCGGGATGGTCGCTGCGCTCCTCGGCACGTTCGCCTGCTCCGGCAGCGCAGCCGGCG
>VAWL01000163.1 GCA_005883965.1 Actinomycetota bacterium | reverse complement strand
GCCGGTATCGCTGGTACGTGTGGCCCGGGCGGGGGCTGCGATCCGCGAACCGTTACGGACGTCTGCTCGGCGCGAGCTCGTTCGTCGTCGTCGACCGGGGGCGGCGCTAGAGGAAAGGGGCCGCACGCCGCTCAGGCGGAGCCGCGCGGGGGGCAAACTGGCTCCGAGGGCCGCGTCTCACTTCTGTCACGGTGTCCGGCGTTCCTGCTCTGGGTGCTCGCGCTGCTCCTGTTGGCCTGGCTGATCGCGGCCCTAGTCCTCCTAGGGGCGCAGGAGGACTAGGGCCGCGATCAGCCAGGCCAACAGGAGCAGCGCGAGCACCCAGAGCAGGAACGCCGCTTCGCTGACGGGGAGCAACTTCGGCTCGACTTCCTGGACGCGGAACCAGGTGCGCCTCGCGGCGCCGCCGTCCCCGGCCTGCTCCACGATCTCGCCCCCGACGGCCTGGCCGGGATCCAGCGTGCGGTTTCCCTCGGCGTCCCGGTAGACGCTTGCGCGCAGCACTCGATCGGCGCCGGCAGTTCCGTCGTCGTGTTCGCTCGTGGCCGTGCGCGGATTGTATGCCCGTTACCGGCCGGGCCTGAAGAGCAGCGTCGAGACGGTCTTGGCGCAGATCGCCAGATCGACGACGACGTTTCGGTTTCGCAGGTACCAGAGGTCGTACGAGAGCTTCTCCGCTGCGCTGGCCGAGTCGAACGCGTAGCCGCAGCGGAGCTGCGCCCAGCCCGTGATGCCGGGCTTGACCAGCAGGCGCCGCGTCCAAAAGGGGACGGAGCGCTCGAGCAGGTCGACGAACTCCGGTCGTTCCGGCCGCGGGCCGACCACCGACATCTCGCCTCTGAGCACGTTCCAGAGCTGGGGCAGCTCGTCGAGATGCGTCCGGCGGAGAAGGCGCCCGATCCGGGTGACCCGCGAGTCGTGCTCCTGCGCGAAGCGCGCGGTTCCTTCGTCCTCGGCGTCGACCCGCATCGTCCGGAGCTTGAAGATTGTGAAGTGCCGTCCTCCTTCGCCCAGCCGCGTCTGGCGGTAGATGATCGGTCCCGCGGTGGTGCGGACCAGCAGCACGAGGAACGGGAACAGCGGCGCCGCGAGGAGCAGGCCCGCCGACGAGACAACGAGGTCGAACATGCGCTTGGTCACACGTGTGTACGGCTTCTGGCGGAGGTGCAGCATGCTCATGAACCACGCCGGGGTCAGGTGGCGGAGGGGAACGCGCCCGAGGGCGTGTTCCACGAAGTGCGCGACGCCGACGACCCGGAACCCGATCGGCGCAAGGTCGAGGAGAGGATCGACGGCCCACGAGCTCACGCGTTCGTCGGTGAGGATCACGATGTCGGGCCGGTGACTTTCGACGATCTTCCGGAGCTCGCCGAACGAGCCGAGGCGCGGGACGTCGCCGGCGGGCACTTCGCATCCCTCGCCGACGAGCCCCAGCATCGTGAACGGGGCTCGCTCGCCGCGCTTCAGCTCGTCCAGAACCTCGGCAGCGCACCCTCCGGTGCCAACAACGAGCACGCGGCGCTTCGCGATGCTGCGGACGGCGTGCTCCCAGGCGGCGGACAGCGCGAAGACGACCAGGGCGGTCTCCGCCAGGGCGCCCGCGCCGAGGTCGATCCTCGGCACCCAGAGGTCGAAGGCCGAGACGGCGACGAGCCCCGTGAGCGTCCCCGCCGCCGAGGCGACTGCCGGACCGAGCGTGAAGTATGCGCTCAGTCCGGCGCGGAGCCCCAGGAGCCAGATCGCCGAGACCGCGCAGGCGGCGACGAGCGCCTTGGGCGTCGGGGCGGTCTGGGCGAGCAGGAAATAGACCGGCAGCCAGATTAGGAGCGCGCGTCCGCCAAGGACGAGCCAGGTGACGCCGTTCCGGGGTGCGACATAGGGACGCGCGGTCGGCTCCGCCCGGGTGAGGCCGTGCAGATGCTCGGGCTCGAAGGGGCGCGCCTCGGTGCCGGTGCTCATATCCGCCTCCGTCCGCGGAAGACCAGATTCAGGGCCCGTGCCACCAACGGCCCCGGGTCGGTCACGCGGAACCACGAGTGCGCGACCCGGCGGTGAGGAAGGATCGCGGCAGCAGCCGCCCGCAGTCGCCGGTGACGAAGCTGCCACGCGAAGTGGCAGAAGTCGCCTTCTTCCCAGCGATACCGCCTGGCCGGCTGCGCGACCACAGGAAGGGGGTTGCGCCCGAGCAGCCAGTCACACCAGACGGCAGCGGGGTTCGCGCCGGCGTAGTTGTCGAGCGCGATGGACGCGAATACCCGCGGGTTGAGATCGATCACCGAGAGCTGCCCGCCCGGCAGCTCGAGCATCTGCAGCTGGAAGATGCCCTGCCAGCCGACAGCCGCAAGCAGCGCCCGCACACGATCGGTCAGGCCGTCCGGTGAGCTGACCGTCTCCGCGTAGCAATGCATTCCCGCGACGGGCGGCCAGAGCCGCAGGACACGCGAGGTGGTCGCGGCCAGCAGTCGCCCCTCCGCGAACACGCCCGTGCAGGACAGGAAGCCGGCGCGCTCGAAACGTTGGACGATGAAGGGCGGCGTCAGCTTCGGCACCGAGCTCTCGAGCGTCTCCGGGTCCGGAACGAAGACGACACCCTGCTGCTTCGAGCCTCCGTTCATGGGCTGGAACGACTGCGCCGGCTTGAGCACGACGGGATAGCCCAGCTCCAAGACGGCGGCTTCAGCCTCCTCGAGGCCCTTGCAGGCCTTGCTGTGCGGCGCAGCAAGGCCTGCGCGGGCAGCCACCTCGAGCAGCAGCCGCTTGTCGACGCTTCGCCGCACGGCCTCGCGCGAGGGCAGTCCGAGACGGGTCGCATGCTCGAGACGTTCCCGGTGCTCGGAGACGGCGAGCAGCGAGGCCTCGCTTCCCGGGATGAGCGCGTCGTAGCGACCGCTCCGTAGAAGCTCGTCGAGCCCGTCGATGAAGCCGGGGACGTTCTCGCGCGGGTCGGGCAGCCGGACGCGCTCGGCACACGAGCGCGACCAGTGCGTCGCCGCCGTGCGGCCGTGCGCGACCGCGCACACCCGGTAGCCGGATCTCCGGAGGCCGCGAGCAGCCCCGAGCGCCGCGCGTTCCTCGGCATCGGTCACGACGACCGAGCTCATCGCCGCTCCCTCCCAGCGGAGTCGTGCTCGTACGAGACCGGGACTGCGCCCGACGCGAGACCGTCGAAGTTGTTGTCGTAATACCGGTTGTCGACGCCCAGGAAGTCCCCGATTCCGGCCCAGTCCTGGCCTACGAAAACGCAGTGGCGGACGACTGTCCGGGTCGTTCCCTGGTCGAGGTAGACGCCGACGTGCGACGTCCGGAAGTACGCGTCCTCGATGACGTTGTCGACGCTGGCCGGCCGCCCGCCCTGAGCGCGATTTGCCCACTCGGCGTTAACGCCGCGCGTGACGCCCGCTGCGAACCGCAGGCGCCGGAAGGTCGTGCCGGTGGTGAAGTGCTCGATGTAGATCCCGACCTGGGAGTGGTCGATCGTTGCGTCTTCGATGCGCGCGCTCTTCATGGCCGTGCCCGTCCAGATCCCGCTGATCGCGCAGTTGTGGACGCTGACCCGCTGGACCGTCCCGCGGCTTCCGAGCCAGAGGCAAGCCTCGGCCGTCCCGTTCGACGAGCCCGGCACCGTACGGCTGACACGCGTGATCCTGAGGTCGCTCAGCGAGAACGGATGCCTCGTCGTGTAGTTGAAGTTGCTCGGGTCGACGACGATGCCGTAGCTCCGGAACCGTCTCGCCACGACCCGCCGCGCGACGAAGCCGCTCGGCTGATGAACGACCAGCCCGGCGTCGATTACGCCGTGGCCGTCGATCCGGGTGTCGAGCACCTGCGCCCGGGACGCGGAACCCCAGACGTGGATGACGTCTCCGTCCAGGGTCTTCCTCGGATCGCTGACGCTGAAGTTCAGGCCTCGGATCAATGCTCCCGGCGGGCCGTTGTTTCCGCCGAGGGCGATCCCGGCCTTGAGCACGGCGCCGCCCAGCCGCGACGCGTAGATCCGATCGCCTTCCCGGTTGGCGAAGTCTCCGGAGCTGTCGTAGATCCCGGGGGCCAGCACGAGCGTGTCACGGCGCCCGTTCGAGAGCGCCGCCGTGAGCCCCGACGAGGAGGAGACGCGCAGCGCGTAGCGGGGGACCGTGTACGGGGCCGGAGCGCGAGGGCGACGGACCCGGCTGAGGGTGACCGGGGCGCTCGTCGGGCTCGTCATTGCGGCCGACCGCGGAGAGCCGGGCGAGGCCGACGCGCAACCGGCCTCGCTCGCGGCAAACAGGCCGGCACAGGCGAGCCCGACGGCGACGCCTAGCGACATGAGGCTCGTTGCGATGACGCCCATCGGTCTCCTGGTGGGTAATTACCCATTCGTGACCGCTCGCTTCTCCGCAGAGGCGGCCGTTTTCGAGGCGCCCAGGGAACAGGCTCCGCTCAGGCTCGAGACGGTCGACTCCGAGGACGGGCTGGTCGCTCTCGCCGACTCGTGGGATGAACTCGTCCGCGCGATGCCGCGGCCCAGCCCGTTCCTCCTGCACTGTTGGCTGGTCGAGTGGTGGCGCCATTACGGCGAGGGCAACCGCCTGGCCGTCGAGGTTGCCTTCCGTCGTGACCAGCTTGTCGGCGCCCTACCCCTGATCACGTTCTCCCGACACGGCCTGCGGGTTGGGACCTTCATCGGGGCGCGCCAGTCCGCGCTCGCGGACGCACTGATCGCGGAGGGCGAGGGGCAGGAGGTCGTCGAGGCGCTCGTCGACCGCGTCCGCGCGTCCGAGCACGATTACGTCGACCTCTTCGGTCTCTCCGACCGTGGCCGCCTGGCAGTCCTGGGCGGGCCGCGCCGGCTCGAGCTGTTCCAGCGGAATGAGGCCCCCGTGCTGGATCTCTCAGACGGCTGGGAGGCCGTGTACCGCGCGAAGACGAATGCTCGCAAGCGCTCCCATCACAAGCGCAGGCGCCGCCAGCTCGCTGAGCTCGGGAAAGTCGATCTCATCTACGCGCGAACGCTCGATGAGCTCGAGCCCGCGCTCGAGCACGCCTTCCGCCTGCACGAGCTGCGCTGGCAAGGCCGGCAGGACGGCTCCGGGTTCGTGACGGCTACAGGGAAGCGGTTCACCCGCGCCGTCGTCAGGAGGCTCACGGAGATCGACACGAACCGAATCGTGCTGCTGAAGGTCGGCGGGCGACCGGTCGCCTTCACCTGGAACCTCCTGCTCGAGGGAAACGTGTACCTGCACCGCCTCGCCTTCGATCCCGCCTTCAGCCGGTTTTCGCCCGGAATTGTGACCGCGCTCTACTCTCTCGAACTCGCGGCCGGGGAGGGCGCGACCAGGGCCGAGTTCCTCGGCGGCGCCGAGCGGTACAAGCTCGAGATTGCTGACGGGCTCGAGCCCCTTCACCTCGGGCTCGGCCTGGCCGGCAGCGCCCGAGGCCGCACGGCCGTCGCGGCGCGGGCGAGGTGGCTTCGTCTCCGTCGCCGCAGCAAGAACTCGGTGCTCGCGAGGAAGGTCTACTACGGGTCCGCCTCAGCGCGCCATCGGCTGACCCGGGAGCGCGACGTGCTGCGGCCGAGCGGCGTCCGGCGGCTCCGCGACTAGCATGGCCGGCGGGGGCATCCCGGGCGTGGGCCCCTCTCTGCCCGCACCGCTCAAAGCAGCGGTCACGAGGACGCAGTCGGTCTGGTGGCTCGTTCGAGCCCGCGGGAAGCTCGATGACTCGAGCGGCCTGCGAATCATCTTCTACCACCGCGTCTCGGAGGACGACGATCCGCTTGCGGTCTCCCCGCGCCGGTTCCGGCAGCAGATGGAGTTCCTTGCGAACGCCGGCTTCCGCGTCTTCGGTCTCCCCGAAGCCGTAGCCCTGGTCGAGGAGGGCCGGTGCCCGCCGCGCACGATCGCTCTGAACTTCGACGACGGGTTTCGGGACGTCGGCGAGAACGCGCTGCCGATCCTGGAGCTACTCGGCTTCCGCGCGACTGTCTTCGTCCCGACGGGGGTGATCGACGGGACGGCGTCGTTTCCCTGGTACTCCGACCAGCCGCCGCTTCTGACCTGGGAGGAGATTGTGGAGCTCGACAGGGCGGGGACCCTGCGCTTCGAGGCGCACTCCGTCACGCACCCGAATCTGCTGCTGCTCAGCGACGCCGAATCGCGGCGGGAGATCTCGCAGTCGAAAGCCGACCTCGAGGCGCGCCTCGGTCGCCCGGTCGAGGCCTTCTGCTACCCGGCCGGCCTCTTCGGCGAGCGCGAGCTCCGATTCGTCGCCGACGCGAGGTACCGCCTGGCCGTCAGCTGCGAGCCTGGCGTGAACGTTCGCGGCGCTGACCCGCTGGCGCTGCGGCGGCGGCAGATCGACCCGCGCGACCGGCGGCTCGACTTCCGGGCCAAGGTCGCCGGTGGGCACGACAAGCCACTGCCCCTGCGAGGCCTGTACCGGCGGGCCCGCTACGGGGAGCAGCATTCCAAAGGCCCGGTCAATCCGCGGCTCCGAGCTTCGAGCTGATGGTCGAAGCGGTAGCCGTCCGCAGGTCGAGGCTCCCCGTTGCCGAGACCATGGGACTGGTCGCCGGAGCCGTCGGGATCGGCGTCTTCGCTGCGGCGCTCTCCTACCTCCTCTACCGTCATCCGCCGAGCCTGCTGATCATCGCCGGGTTCGCGTTCGTGCTGCTCGGATCGCTGGCGCTCGCGATCTTTGCCTACGACGCTGCCGTGGCGGTCGGCGTGATCCTGCTCGCGGCGGTCCGCTTCCAGCCGGCGCCGACGGACGTCGTCTTCGCCGTGCTGATGGCGGTCGCGTTCCTGACCGGCCGCTTCAGCCTCCGGCGCCTGACGGCCGGACCGGTGCTGCTTGCGGGCGCATTTCTCGCCTTCAATCTCGTCTCGACGATCGGCATCGTCGATGGCCAGCGCGCTGCGCAGTTCCTTGGGATCACGATCTACGTGCTGATCTTCGGGCTCTGGCTGGCCTCGACCGTCACGGAGCTTTCGGTCGCCCGAAGGATCGCGCGCTGGTACGTGGTCGGGGCCGTCATCTCGGCTCTTCTCTCGACTCTCGCCCTGATCATGCCGTTCCCCGGCCACCACCTCTTCACGCGAATCGGCCGGGCGGAGGGGCTCTTCAAGGACCCGAACGTCTTCGGGCCGTTCCTAGTCCCGGCAGCGCTGATCCTGCTGGAGGAGATCCTGATGCCGCGCCTGTTCTCGTGGCGCCGCTCGACGAAGGTGCTCGCGTTTCTAATCCTGACGGCCGGCGTGCTCTTTTCCTACTCGCGTGCGGCCTGGCTCAACCTCGCTGCCGGGCTCGCGGTGATGGTTGTGGTGTTCAGCTTTCGCCGTGGGGCCGGCCGGCAGGCGGCACGGACCGTCGCCCTGGTGCTCGTTGCCTGTGTCGCTCTCGGCGCGGTGGTGTCGTTCACCGGCTCCCTGTCGTTCCTGGAACAGCGCGCGAAGGTGCAGAGCTACGACAACGGCCGCTTCGGCGCGCAGTCCGAAAGCATCAAGTGGGCGGAGCGCCATCCGTTCGGGATCGGGCCAGGGCAGTTCGAGCGGTACGCGCACATCTCGGCGCACAGCATGTACGCGCGAGCCCTCGCCGAGGAGGGCGTCCCGGGACTCCTCTCCCTGTTGATCCTCATGCTTGCCACCCTCTACTGGGCGGGCAGGAACGCGATCTTCGGACGCGACACGTACGGGATCGGCTCGGCGGCCTTACTCGGTGCGTGGGTTGGCGCGCTTTTCAACGGCTTCTTCGTGGACACGCTTCACTGGCGCCATCTTTGGCTTCTAGCAGCGCTGATCTGGGCCGGAAGCGCGCGGCGCTCAGACCGCTAGTCGGCGAGGCGCTCCCCCGAGCCCAGCAGCACGTGCCCGAGCACCGTGGTGTCGACCTGCTCGAGCTGGTCCCTCAGCTCCACCAGCTCGTTCGGCGCCATCTTCTCGAGCCGCGAGACGACCAACATCGCGTCCGCGTGCTGAGCCCATGCCCGGCAGCCCTCGGGCTCGAGCAACGGCGGAGCGTGGATGACGACGAATGTGAACGCCGACTCGCGTAACTCATGGAATAGCACCGTGAGGGCATCCGGGGAGACGAGCGAAGGCGAGGCGGCCTCGCCGGCTCCGAGAACGGCCAGGATGCCGGTGCGGCGCCGCGACGAGGCGGACGCGGGGGGCTCGACGATCATCCCCGCGGCCGTCTCGGTATCGCCGTGCCGCGCGGCGGCGAGGATCTCGGCGAGCCCCGGCGCGCGTTCCATCCCGAAGAGCTGCTCGAGCGACGGCCGGCGCAGGTCGGCATCGACGACCAGCGCGGTCTCGCCCGACTGCGCGAGGGCCCGACTCAGCCCGGCCGTCACCCGCGCCTTGCCCTTGTCTGCGAGAGGGCTGGTCACGAGCAGCACCTTCTGACGCTGAGGCGGGAGCTGGGCTGCAACCACTGCGGCCAGCGTGTCGAAGGCGTCTCGCTCGGCCGCGGCGCCGGCCGCGCTGCGGCCCGCATCTGGGATCTCGGTCACGATCGGGACGCCGCTGAGGCGCTCCAGGTCGCGGCGTTCTCCGACGCGCGGCGCGATTCGCTCGCGTCCGAGCGCAACCAGGACGGCGATGAAGAGCGCCGCGACGAATGCGAAGGCTGCGTTCCGGACCGGACGTGGAGACGTCGGCTTCGTCGGGGGACGCGCTGCGTCGGCGAGCTGGAGCTCGTTACCGGCTGTGGCGGCAGTGACGCTCAGCTCGCTCAGCCGCTCCCGCAGCAACAGGATCTCGGCCTTCCCGCCGGCAGTGCCGGCGAGCCGGAGGATCGCGTTCTCCAGGCGCGTCTTCGAGGTCTTCAGGCTCGACAATTCAACCGCCCGCTGCCGCGCGAGGAACGCCGCGGCAACCGCGTTGGCTGTGGCCGCGGCGGCCTTCGGGCTCGAGGCGGAGGCCGAGATGCCGACGATATTGGCGTTCGGATCGACCGTCGCCTGCACCTTCGCCTGGAGCGATCCGACCGACGTCCGAAGCTTGCGCGCACTGAGAGCAAGCACGTCGCGGGTCATCAGGAGCTTCTGAATCGTCGCCAGCTGGCGCTGCGCGTCGATCGTGGTCGTGACGCTTGGCGATTCGTCGAAGAGAATCGTGGCCTGGGCCGTGTAGGTCTTCGGCAACGCGAGCGAGAGCAGCAGCACGAGCGTCGTCAGACCGATGACGATTGCCGCGATCAGGACCCGTGAGCGGCGCAGCGCGTTGACGTACCTTCGGACGTCGATGGGCTCCTCGGCCGACAACTCCAGGGCGTGTAGCCGGGAAACGGGGGCGCGGATCTCTCGCTCTTCGATCACTGGATCAGCTCCTTTGTGGACGTGGACGGACGAGAGGCTTGGGCGCGAGGGCCCGCAGCACCTCGAAGTCGCCTGGCTGAGGAACGGCGAGCTCGCGCAGGCGGAACGGCGCCCACGCGCGGTAGAGCAGCAGGGCCGTCAGGCCTCCGGCGATGTAGGCACCGCTTGCGGCTGCCGCTGCACCCGATGCTCCGAAATAGGGGATCAGCGCGAAGTCGAGCGCAAGCCCGACGCCGAAGCACGCGACTGCGGCCACCGATGATCGTGTCGGCAGCGACGACGCCATCAGCGCGTTCGAGAAGACGATCAGCGCGGTGAAGCCGATCAGTCCCGGCAGCAGGAGCAGGAACGGCGTCACCGAGGCGCTGAAGGCGGTGCCGAAGACGAGCGGGATCAACGGCGGGCCGAGCACCGCGCTCAGGAGCAAGGTGGCAAGCGTGACGTACGCGGCCGATCGGAACGCCTTTAGTGTCTGGGCGAGCCGCGGCACCGGGGCGCTCTGTGCCGCGAGGGGCAGGAGCGCCGTCGCCACTGCGCCCGGGAAGTAGAGAAGGATCTCGGAGAGGTTCACGGCGACGACGTAGAAGCCGAGTGCCGTCTCCGACGCGATGATGACCAGCAGGATCTGGTCGATGCGGAAGCCGAGCGAGTCGGCCAGCGTCCCAATCCATGCCCGCACGCCGAACGAGATCGATTCTCGGAGGACCCGCAAGTTCGGCCTGCCGAGCCCCTCGCGGGAGACGGCGAGAAAGATCAGCAGGGTCGCCCGAAGCGCCTGCGTGGCCGCCCAGACGAAGGCGCCAAGCGCGATCGTCAACCCGAAGAACGCCCAGAGGGCCACGACCAGCAGCGGATAGACCCACGAGGTGACTGCGGTGACGAGCGCATGCGCGCGAAAGCGGCTGCAGCCGAGCATGAAGCGGTAGCCGGCGTCGGCGAGGCAGGCGGCGAGGATGCTGAACCCAAGGACTGCCAGCTCCGTCGCACCCACGTGCTCGGGCCGCAGCGCGGGGACAAGCCAGAGCGTCCCGCAGACGAGCGCCGCTGCGGCGATGCCCGCTACCGCCGAGAACGAGAGGCTGTTCGCGAGGAGAACGGAACGTTCCTTCGGCCGCCGCGCCGCGAAGACCACCGTCGCCTCCGTGACGCCGAGCCGCGCGATCCAGGCGGTGATCAGCGCGGTCACCGTCAGGAATGCCACCGTCCCGCGCCCGGCCGGGCCAAGTGCGCGGGTGACCAGCAGCAGGCCCACGAACAGGCCCGAGTTCCCGATGACCTGGGCCCAGAAGAGCAGCGCCGGCCCTCTGGTCGCGGCGCGCTCCTCGCTCCGAGGCTCCGGGTGGCTGGGTTCCAGGACGTTCACGCACGGTCACTCGCCCGGCTCGCCAGAGCCGCGATCTCGAGGAGCGAGCTCAGCCGTTCCGGGCCGCACTCGTGGCGGGTGCGCAGCTGATCCGAGTTTGCCGCGAACTCCTCGCGGTGTTGCGCGTAGGAGGACGTGAGCGCGAGGATTGCCGCGGCCGCGGCGTCGGGATCGGCTACGTCGACGCAGAACGACTGGAGCGACGCCGACACGTAGTGCGCGGGCGCGTCCCCGACCCGGGTGGAGACAACGGGGATGCCGCGCGCGAGCGGCTCCAGGATGGCGATCTGAGTGGCGTCCCGCAGCGACGTCGACAGGCAGACGTGGCCGGCGTCCTGAGCCGCCTGGACCTCGTTCCAGCTACGCGGGCCGCAGAGAGCGAGCCACGGCCTGTTGCGCGCGAGCCGCCAGAGCTCGTCCCAGAGGACACCGCTGCCGTAGATATGGAGAGTCGCATCCCGCCGGCGGCGCACACGCTCGACGACCTCGACCGCGAGCAGGGGATTCTTCTCCGGGTACAACCTGCCGACCCACACGATCCTGAGCGGCTCGTCCGGGCCGAGGGAACGAGGCGACGCGGGCGGCAGGTCCCGCAGCGGGTACGGAACGTGGGCAGCCTCGACGCCATAACGCCGGCGCGCGCCTCCGACGCCCGCACGTGAGAGCGAGGCCGGCAGCGACAGTCGCAGGGCTACGCGAACGACGAGCCACTCGAACGCGGACCCGAGCAGGCGGTGGTAGACGAACGAGCTCGTCGTGAACGGCGCGCCGGAACCGTGCAGGACGAAGATCGCCCTTCGTCCGCGCAGCCGGGCCACGAGGGCCGCGATGTTGGGCAGAAGGTTGCGGCTGCCGTTCACGACGACGGCGTCGGCGCGGCCGATCTCCTGCCAGAGGGCGCGCCAGCCACCCACCGGCACGGGCCATCCCCCTGGGGGCAGGAAGTAGGTCGGAATGGTGACGTCGGCCGCGGCAGTCCCCTCGCGCGGCCTGCAAGCCAGGACGCGGATCGCCCAGCCGCGCTCGGACAGGAGCGCCGCGGCGGTGTCGACGAACTGCTCGACGCCTCCTGCATGGGGGAGGACGAAGCTCGAGACGATCAGCGCCCGCCTGGCGTCCGGCGCCGGAGCCAGGTCGAGATGCCTTCGTCGAGCCGGCACCGCCTTTTCCTGCGCAGGCATTGGTGTGGGGGCCGCGCGGGGCATCGCTAGAAGCGCACGACCCGTGCGACGCCGTGCGTGCGGTTTCGGGTCAACCAGAACCAGAGGACGAGGAAGGCAAGGTATGCGAGGCCGAGCGCGAGCCCGAGCCCCATCAGCAGCCTGGCGTCGGCCAATCCCTCGGTTGGGCGAACCGGGCTTGATATCACCTTAGCGCCGTGAGCTTGAGTCTCTCCCCCATCGATCTGCTTGATGATCTGATTGAACTTTGATCCCAGCGTCTGATCTAAGAATGACGACGGAATCGGGCTTCGTAGTCTGGTAATGCTTATCCGTGATGTCTGATGTAATTGATACCGCGTAATTTGCGTTCGATACCACTCCTCCGCCTGGGGCACTGGGCGAGCGTGCGGGGCGCTTAGCGCCGGCCCCGCAACGACACGCCGCAAAGCGAGCGGCTCGGCGCCTGCAACGGCGCCGGCGAGCTGCGTCCAACGGCCTCTGGGACCCGACCCGGCGGCGACAGCGGCGACGTCGCCGCCGGACGGGTCTGCGGCAGGCCCGGCTTTGTCCTCAGTATCAGCGGTTTTCGCCTGATACTGCGGCGATACCAGCAGTTCTACGGCCGGAACCACTGTGGCCGGTGCCGGCGAACGGGCCGCCGAGCCGATCGGGCTCGAACTGCTGGGGCTGAAGAAGGCGAGGCAGGCGCTTGCAGCGGCGAGTGTGACCAGTCGGAGACTCCCCCCGCCTCCGAGCCGGTGCGGGAGCCGGCCTTGGTCGAACTCGACGTGTGCCGGCGTCGCCGTGACGTGCGCCTCTTTCCCGTTCCTCGCCACATCCACCTCGCCTTGTCCAGCCTCAGCAGTGATATGCGGTAAGTACCCTCACCCATCAGTAGCGAACCATTGGAGTGGGTTTCTATGTCAAATCTGAAAGGATTTGCTAATCGAAAATACGAGCGCTATAGTGAGCGAGTTCAAGATCGCCAAATGAGACGCCACTAGGGGGATGAGGAGAGCGTAGTGGTTGCGATTGCGGCAGAGATCGACCGGCAACAGCCGGTACGGCCTCGAGTGATTGGCCCGGACGTCGGGCGTTCACAGACCCGCCGCAGATCGGCCGGCTCCAGCCGGGAGAGCGTTCACAGCCTGATCCGCGAGTATCGGGAGGAAGGGAACCTGCAGGCGCGCGAGCGCCTCATCCAGCAGTACATGCCGCTCGTCAAGAGCCTGGCCCGGCGCCACAGCATGCGGGGCGAGCAGTATGAAGACCTCGTCCAGGTTGGCTGCATCGGGCTGATCAAGGCTGTCGACCGGTTCGACCCGCAACGGCGCGTGGAGTTCGGCGCCTTCGCGATCCCGAACGTCGCTGGCGAGATCAAGCGACATCTCCGCGACCGCGGCTGGCCGATCAGGATTCCGCGGCGGCTGCAGGAGCTGCGGCCCGGCCTGTGCGCCTGCTCCGCCGAACTCTCGGCCCGGCTCGAGCGGCCCGCGACGATCTCCGAGATTGCGGAGTCGTCGGGCGTCGCGGAGCCGGAGGTCGTCGCCGCGCTGGACACCGAGCGGCTGCAGTCCCCGGTCTCCCTATCGCAGCCGACGCCCGACGAGGACAAGGATGCCTATGCTGACCTCGAAGTGCTCGACGGGGGGTACGAGCGGGGTGAGCAGCGTGCCCTGCTGGCAGCAGGCTTTCAGGTGCTCAGCGAGCGCGAGCGGCGGCTGCTGGCTCTGCAGTTCTTTGCGGGGATGAGCCAGCCCCAGGTCGCCCGGGAAGTCGGGATCTCCCAGATCCACGTCTCGCGGCTGACCCGGCGCGCGCTGGTGAAGCTGCGCGCCGAGATCGGCCCCGTCCAGGATGCGAGCTCGGCTGCAGCCGCAGGCGGCCTCTGAGCCCGCCGAGGTGCGCTTTCTTGCTATCACCGTACAATCTGAACCCCGTGAAATCGCGAGCCCGCCAGCGCAGCAGGGCGAGCGCATATCGAGCCACGCGTTCGCCGCCAGAGGAGGCCACGGCCGATCCGCGCGACGTCCCGTACCCGGTGACCCTGGTCCGCGACGACACGGACGACGCCGAGTGGGTTGCGACGGTCGATGCGCTCCCCGGCTGCAACGCGCGCGGGTCGACCCCAGACGAGGCGCTCGAGCGCGTTGCCGCGGCTGTGACCGCGTGGGTGGAGACCGCCGGACGAGAGGGCAAGGAGGTTCCCGAGCCGAAGTCAGCCGAGTCGTACAGCGGCCGTCTCCTGCTGCGGATGCCACATACCCTCCATGCCGAGCTCGCCCGGGCTGCGGAGCGCGAGCGCGTCAGCTTGAACCAGTTCATCACCGATGCGCTCTCCGGAGCGTTGGGCTGGCGCGCGTCGAACCGGGACGCCGCCCGGGGGACCCGAGTCGTGCCGGAGGAGCCCGAAGGAGAGGCGAAGGCCTCACGCGGGCCCACGAGCCCGCGGGTCGCGAACGCCGTATTCATCGCGAATGGCGTCATCGTCGCAGTCGTGGCGATCGTCGCGATCATCGTGCTGATCGCGACGTTGCGCTAGCATCACGTCGACGACGACGAGGGGGAGAACTCGAGTCGTGAGCGTAAGGGTTTCGATGCAGGGAATGTTCACGGTGGCCTGCGCGCTTCTGGCGTTTGCGGCGACAGCGCAGCGAGCCCAGGCCGCGCCCAAGCCCGTGGCTCCGCCTCATGCACACCACCAGGCACTGAAGCCGGTTCCGTGGCCCGGCGCATCGTCTACAAATTCGTCCTCCAGCACTAGGTCCGTGTCGACGTCCATTCCTGCGGTGCGGCGTGTGGCCAGATCGGCTGTCATCGCCCGCGCGATCTACAGGCCCGGTGCTTCGGCATCGGCCACGCCGCAGCGACCCGCGCCGCGCAGTAAGGCCCCGCCGCCGGCACAGGAGCGCGGGCGGCCGGTCGGGTTCCAGGACGCGGCGGGTTTGAGTGAGCTGCGCTCGGCTGCGAGCTCGAGCAGCTCCGGCTTGCCACTCGCGGCCGGCATCGCGCTCCTCTTGCTCGTGATCGGCGAGACAACCTTCCTAGGCCTCGCGAGCTCACGCCTCGGCGTCTCCGGCGCTCGGGGCCCCGTGACGCGGCGTCCCCCGGAGGAGCCTTTGCCTATTCGCCGGGTCCAGCTGCGACGCTGACCAGACGCGCGCCGTCGCTGCCGGTCGCGGAGGCGCAGCGCTCCAGCTCCCGGCGATAGAGCTCGACGTGGGCGCGCCGGAAGCCGGCGACGTCGAAGTACCGGCGCGCCCGTTCGCGCCCTGCCGCTCCGAGGCGCAGCCGCAACGCGTCGTCCTTCAGAAGGCGGTCGAGCGCCGCCGCGAGCGCGCCGGAGTCGCCGGGCGGAACGAGTAGCCCCGTCTCGCCGTCCACGACGCTCTTGGCGACGCCGCCGACGTTCGTCGCGACCACGGGGAGGCCGGCCGCCATCGCCTCGAGAATTGAGACTGGGAACGCTTCGGAGCGGCTGGACAGGACGAAGACGTCCGCGGAGGCGAGCAAGTCAGGGACATCGCCTCGGTTGCCGAGGAGGTCGATCCGCTCCGTCAGCCCTCGGTCCAGGATCATGGCCGCAACCTCCTGCAGCAGCGGGCCGTCTCCGACGAAGGCTGCCCGGTAGTCCGCCCTCGTCGCGGCGAGCGCCTCGACGAGGGTGCCGAAATCCTTTGGGAACGCCAACCTGCCGATGCTGACGACGCGCGCAGCGCCGTCGACGCGCGGAGGCGACGCGAAGGCGGCGACGTCGACTGCGTTGTGGATCACGACCGTGCGCTCCGCGCGGCAGGCTCCAGCCGCCACCCCGGCGTCGCGCGACGCGGCGGCTACGCAGACCACAGCGTTCGTTACCCGGCGCAACCGGCGCTCGACCCACAGGTAGAGGTGTCCTGAGAGGCCGCTGTATGCCGCGAACGACCAGCCGTGGACGGTGAAGATGCGGACAGGGACACAGGCAAGTGCGGCAGCGAGGCGGCCGAGAGCGCCGGCCTTTGAGCTGTGGGCGTGCACGATGTCCGGCCGGAGTCGCCGGCAGAGCCGCACGAGCTCGAGCAGTGCGAGCACGTCCTGCCACGGACTGATTGCCCGTCGCATGTGCTCGAGGTGGACGAACGGGACGCCGGCCGCACGGGCAGCGTCGCGTACGGGCCCCGATCCGTGTGCCGCGACCGTCACGTCGAACTCGCCGGTCAGGCCCGGAAGCAGGAGCGAGACGGAGGTCTGGGCGCCGCCGGTCTCCGCGAGCGTGATCAGGATCAGAAGCCGGGGCTTCTCAGACATTCCTGTCACGTAAGTACCCGCGGCGGGGAAGGTCCCGAGCGGCCAGCGACTTCTTGCAGGGCGGCGGCCCCTTCCTAGCACTGGATTCCGGTTTCGCAGGTATGCAGCACCACCACGCCGGGCAGCGCGCCTGGCGTCGGCGGCGGCAGCAGCTGGATCCGCATCGAGGAGTCGTTGTTCGAGTAGTCCGCCTCGCGCAGGATACGAGCGACGTTGACGCGGTGGACCAGGTCGTAGTCGCCGGGAGGGACGCCGCCAATGTCGATCGCCTGCCCCTCCTTTGCGGGGATGTAGATGTCGCCCCAGCCAACGGCGATGCCCTCGAGGAGGCGCAACGCACGCGGCCGGTCCCGGGCGCAGTCGCTGCCCTTGATCGGCTGCTTGGCATGCGGGCCGAGCGTCGGCAGCGGCGACTGGTGATCGCTCGTCAGGCAGAAGCCGCTCTTGTGGTCGCGCACGATCTGTGCCCCGGCCAGAGTCCGCAGTTCGTAGCGCTCGAATGGCAGCAGGTGCCAGTGGCTGTGGGAAGGGCTGACGTTGTAGCGCAGCCGCCCGACTCCGACCACGCGCCGAAAGCCGCCCTTTTCCAGCGCGATCAGCTGAACGGCGCGCATCGTCGGCACGCGCCTGCTCGCCCGGCGGCCCTCGACGATCAGCGGCCCGTAACCGATGTTCTCGACGCTCGAGGTGAAGACGAGCAACGGGTGATGCTTCGGT
>VAWL01000117.1 GCA_005883965.1 Actinomycetota bacterium | reverse complement strand
CACTACGTCCGCGCCTATTTCGAGACCTTCGCGGTGCCGGTGACGATCACCAACTGCTCGAACAACTACGGGCCGTTCCAGTTCCCGGAGAAGGTGATCCCGCTCTTCACCACCCATGCGCTCGACGACCGCCCGCTGCCGCTCTACGCCTCGACGCAGAACCGGCGTGAGTGGCTGCACGTGCTCGACCATTGCCGAGCGATCGACCTCGTCCTCGAACGCGGCGAGCGCGGCGAGACCTACAACGTCGGCTCCGGGGTCGAGCGCTCGATCGAGGAAATCGCCGATGCCGTCCTCGAGCTGACCGGCAAGGACGCGTCGCTGAAGACGATCGTCCCCGACCGGCCCGGCCATGACCGCCGCTACCTGCTCGACTCGTCGAAGCTCCGCGCACTTGGCTGGCAGGACGAGATCGGCTGGGAAGACGGCCTCGCGGAGACGGTCCGCTGGTACGCCGACCACCGCGACTGGTGGGAGCCGCTCCGAGACCGCGCCCCGGTCGACGAAGCCGCGTGGCGCTAGGAGCACGTGCGCCCCGCCGGGCCGGGCGAGAGCGCGCTCGCCTAGGGGAGTGCTCCTACCCGGGGTCAGCTCTTGAGGAAGGGTCAACGCGGCTCCTTTCGCCCCGGCGCCTGAGCTCTCCCACCCCGAGTTGAACAGGGCTAAGATCGAACAGCAAGCGAAGAGGAGGCACGCACGATGGCGAAGAGCGTTCGCGACGCGATGACCGGCGATCCCCGCTCAATCGGCGCAACGGCGTCGGTGGTCGAGGCCGCGCGACTGATGCGAGAGCAACACATCGGCTCGCTTCCGATCACCGAGGGCGAGAAGCTTGTCGGCATGATCACTGACAGAGACATCACGACGAGAGTGGTCGCCGAGGCGGCAGATCCCAAAGTGACGTCGGTCGGGGACGTCTACTCTCGGGACCTCATCAGTGTCGAGCCCGACAAAAACCTCCAAGAGGCGCTGGAACTCATGGCCCGCCACCAAGTTCGGCGGCTCCCCGTGGTCGAAAACGACAGGCTCGTCGGCATCGTCGCCCAGGCCGACATCGCGCTCGGCGAGAATGAGAAGAAGACCGGTGAGCTCGTCGAGGCGATCTCCGAGCCCTCTGACGGAGAGCGCAGGTAGCGTCGGCCCGACCGCACGATCGAGTCAACCCTCGATCCCCCGTCGCGCGTGCTCAGAATGCGTTCGCGGCTGACTTCCACTGCCGGAGGCGCTGCGCGATGAGCTCCGCCCGCTCCTCTTCGCTCCCCTGGTCGAGCACCTGGAGGTCTGCGGGGTCCGCTCGCTGGTAGACGCCGGCGGTTCGGGCATTCAGCCCGGTGTCGTGATCCGAACGTGTCGTCCAGTACCCAGTGGCGCGGTCCGTTGCCTCCAACCTGATCTCGCCCGTGCCCTCGAGCTGCGGGGCATTCGAATCCAGGGGGCGCTCGCCCTTCCAGAAGTAGAAGACGCCGGCCGGGTCCTTGCGCTCTTTCGCAGCCTCGCTCCAGTAGCGCGCCGACAGGGTGCCGTTCTCCTGCCAGGAGCGGCCGGTCACGTTCAGGTCACCGTCGCGGTCCCGCGAGATGCGCAGGAGGCTCACCGCCGACGGTTCTTCCTCGCTCCGCACGGTGAGCGAGAGCTGCCACCAGAGGCCCTCGACGGGGCCGCGGCGACCCTCGGTCTCGATCGCGTTGCGGAGCTTCTGGTTGATCGCGCGAATCTCCGAGGGGGTGGTTGCCGGGTCGTAGCGGACCGAGGTCAGCCCGAGCAGGTCGGTCGGCAGCTTCGAACCCGTGGCGTGGAGGAGGAACGTGCGCCGGATCCCAAGCGCGCCACCGAACAGCCCGGCCTCGAACACCACGTTGTCGCGCGGCGACGCCTGGCCGAACTGGGATGCATCCGTCGAGGTCCAGTCGTCCTGGGCAAACACGAACGCCGCGAAATCGACCTCCTGAGAGAGCTCGACGAGCCGGTCGAGGGTGGACCGCCCAGGGTTGAAAGTGGTCGTCCAGGGCTCGACGTCGGCGATGTCCTTGAGTCCGCGCGTAATCGCCTGGAGCAGTTTGGCCTGCTTGCCTGACGACCCGAGGAAGATGCGCGGCTTGTTCATGCTGCATTCATGATGACCGACATGGCGCAGCGACAGCAGAACTGCAGCATGACGCTCTGGTGACATTCCCGCACCGGCCCAGGGGGCGTCGCTCGGGCCTTTCCGCCTCTCGGCCTACGATGAGTCGGTGGCGCTACGAATACCGGCTGCCTTCGGACGCGCCGTCGCAATCGCGACCGTCACCGTGCTCTGTCTGGTAGCGCTCGGGTTTGGAGCGATGGTCGCTCGCAAGGCTCTCGAAAATCGCGCTCTTGACCGTTGCTTCTATGCGCCGTCGTTCCACGGCAAGACACCGAGGCAACTCGGGACCTGGCGGTGGTGGCCGCCAGGGTATGACTGCGCTCGCGCTGACGGACGCTGAGCTTCAGCTGCCTTCGGGTGACATTCCCGAACGCTGGTCCAGGCAAGGTTGGCTCTGTCAGGCTTGAGCCGAGGCGATCACTTCGGCGACGCTACCGCACTACGGCGCTACGACTCTCGAGACTGACGACCTCCGTCTGCGTCCATGGAGAGACGTTGACGCGGAGGCGATCGCTTCCGCTTATACGGCGGACAGGGGATACCGCGTCGGACAGGCTTTCCATTCGGCATGACCGTGGATCAGGCGCGGGAATACATTTCAGAGCGCCGCCGTGGATGGGATGCGGGGCGGACAGCAGCATTCGGCATCTTCGACGGTGGCGATCGGCTGCTCGGGTCGATTTCGTTACTGCAGATCGATTGGCTCGGACGCGAGGCGGAGGTCGCGTTCTGGCTGGCACGAGAGTCGCGTGGTCGAGGAGTCGCAACCCGAGCCTTGCAACGAGTCGTGTCATGGGCGGCAGAGCTTCAGTTGTCGCGCCTCACCGCGACGGTCGAGGTGACGACCGAGGCGTCCCGGCGCGTGCTGGAACGAGCGCATTTCGCCGCCCAAGGACTCTCGCCTCGGAATCGAAAGCTCCACGGTCAATGGATCGATGAGTACGTCTACCTCCGCAAGCTCGCCTAAGCAGCGGCACGTTCCTCTGGCAAACCGATTTGGCTGTGGGTGGAGGCTCCGGCTAGCGTCTTCAGCGTGGCTGACGAGATCTCGCCCTGGGAACTCCGCCTCTACACGGAGAGGCTTTGCCTGCGCGTGCCAGCTGCGCACGATGCGGAGGATCTGTACCACCTGTTCGCTGACGCGGAGGTTATGCAGGGCTTGGGAAAGGAGCCCGTCTCAGCGGTCGAGGAGGTCCGAGCCATGATCGAAGGAGGAATGACCAGCGGTTGGAAAACCGACGGGCTTGGTGCGTTCATTCTCGAGACCGCGGCAACCGACCGGCAGGTGGTCGGCCAAGCTGGGCTCATGATCTTCGACACACGCGACTGGACGCCCTCGACTTGGGCAAAGGCAGGAAGTCATGCTCAGCCCGAGCTTGGCTGGGCCTTGACGCGGGCGCACTGGGGACACGGATATGCGACCGAGGCAGCCGCAGCCATCCGCGATTGGGCACATGAGCGTCCATACATCGACCGGCTTGTCTCTCTGATCTCGCCCGACAACGTCCGCTCCCAACGTGTCGCGGAAAGACTCGGTGCGATACCAACAGAAACCGTCACGCCCGGAGATTCGAGGCGGACGACGGTCGTCTGGACACATTCGCCCAGCGTGTAATCCGGGATGCGCTTCGGGGGGTCATTCCCGGACCTTGCCCCAGGGGACCATCCGTCCACTGTTCAAGCGCCGGGTTCAGCGGGTACCACGCGAGCACGTACTGGAAACGTGGGCCGCTGCCGGAGATGCACCGGACGACCGAACGACCTGAAAGGGGCAGGCGATGACGATTCGGTGGACAATGGCCATAGCCCTTGCGGCGGGCGCGCTCGCCGTTGCCGGGATTGCACGAGCGGAGCTGGTGGATCCGACAACGGGCAGTGCCGCGGCGGGAACCTCCGATTCACTGGCGGTGGACGCGGAGATCGTTGACTCGCCGTCGGCCTTCGACGACGCGGACAACGCGTTGATCGCAGACGGGGTGGCCGCGGAGTCGGGTGCGACGGTGACGTCGACGACGTGCCTGATCCAGAATCCGACGATCTTCCGCAAGGTAGTTCGCGCCTCGGGTCAGATCGTCGCGACGCCGAGCGGGAACCTGACGATTGTCTGCCACGGGCAGGTGCAGGCGCCGAGCATCGTGGTGGGCGGAGCTCCGTCCGCGGCGATCGTCGTCAAAGACGGCCCCTGTTTCTTCGGCAAGCGGCAAGTGGCGCGTTCGCAGCTCGTCGTCACACCGAGCCTGAACGTGACGTTCGTGTGCCACGACAAGACCGCGCAGTAGCTCGGGCCCGCTGGGTCTCTAAGCGAGGCGCTCGAGGCAGGCCCGTAGGCCTTCCCGCCAGTGGGGAAGGCGCGGGGCTCCTTGCCGCTCGCTGCGGAGCACTGAGTAGACCGGGCGCGGGGCGGGGCGGCCAATCTCCTCGGTCGTGATCTCGCGCACGCGGGTGCCGAGACCTGCCTCCTCGAAGATCGCGCGGGCGAACTCGGCCCACGTGCACTCGCCCTCGGCGGCCAGGTGCCAGAGGCCCCCCGGGAGCTCGAGCAGCTGCTTCGTCGCCTCGGCCAGGTGACCCGCGTAGGTCGGGCAGCCGGCCTGGTCCGCGACGACCGCCACCTCGTCCTGCCGCCGGCCGAGCTCCAGCATCGTGCGAACGAAGTTGTGCCCAGTCCAGCCGAAGAGCCAGGAGCTGCGGACGATCCAGCCGCCCCGCACTTCCTGCTCGCCCGCGAGCTTGGTGCGGCCGTAGGCCGAGAGCGGGCTCGGCTCGTCGGACTCGACGTACGGCTCCCGCTTGGCTCCGTCGAAGACGTAGTCGCTCGAGAAGTAGACGACCGGCGCACCGAGCGCGACCACGTTGCGCGTGCCGAGCACGTTGACCGCCTCCGCCCCGCCCGGGTCCGCCTCCGCCGCGTCGACATCGGTCCAGGCCGCAGCGTGGAGGACCAAGTGACAGTCTGTTACTTGGTCAAAAGGACGCGTGACGTCCCAGTCGGCGCGGGTCAGGGCGCGGGCCTCGGGGAAGACCTCTTGAAGCGCCGAGCCGAGCTGCTCGCCGGCGCCCGTTATGAGCACGCGGCGAGATCGCGCTCGGAAAGGAGCGGCGAGTCGGTGCTCCAGAGGTGCTTCACGCGCGGGTCGGCCCAGCAGATGCCCTGCTCGTCCGGCTCGGCCGGGTCGTATTCCTGGGTCACGTGGTAGCAGAACAACACGTCCGTCAGCGCCTCGAAGCCGTGCGCGTGCCGGCCGGGGATGTAGACCGCGGCCGGGTTGTCATCGCCGATGTCGGCGGTGAACGTCTCGCCGCTCTC
>VAWL01000116.1 GCA_005883965.1 Actinomycetota bacterium | reverse complement strand
AAGGCGGGGGAGCCGTTCGAGGCGAGCAGGACGATCGGCGCCCGGGTGTGCTCGCGCAGGGCCGCGATCTCGTTGACCGGCAGGGCGGAGGAGCGGGTCGCGTGCAGCACGACCTGCAGGTGCCCGCCCGTCAGGGTCGGAGCCGCCTCGGCCACCTGGTTGGCCGAGCCGACAAGCTCGACCTCCGGGTGGTTCGAGAGCGCCTCGCGCAGGTCGGGCAGCCCGTCGCAGTCGCCCGTCACGTAGATGCGGGCGCGCTCGCGGGTGCTCGGCCTGGCTTCGGTCTGTGTCTTGGTCTGAATCGTCTCGTCAAGCATCACTTGCCTCCTCTGAACGCCCGTGCGAGCTGACCGCCGCGCAGACCGTCGCGCATGACCTGGTTTTCAGAGGTCACGCCCTCGGGGCTGTCGGCCGAGTGCACGACCGGCCGGAGCGTGAGCGACCAGTGAACGTCCGACGACGTCCCGCCCGCCTCGGTGGTGGTGAAGTCGAGCTTCTGGGCCTGGTTGTCGGTGACCAAGAGCATCACCGGGAAGTTGCTCTGCAGGCCGCTCGTCAGCTTGCTCCCGACCGCCGGGCCCGCCGGGGCGTGAAGGACCTTCACGTTCCGGAGCACAGTCCGGGTCAGGTGGATGCAGGGGTTCGAGCATCCGTCCGGGTACTTGAAGGTGGCGACGAGATCGACGTGGTCGCCGTCCTCGAGCGTTCCGGCGAGGGTCTGGTTCGAGTCACCCTGCACCTGGAAAGTTCGAGATCGCTCCGGGGACGACGCTGTGCCGGGGCACGTCGACGCGGGAGAGCATGCCTGCCGCATCAGCTCCGGTCGTGCCCTGCGGGATGTCGTGCTTGGCAACGAGCACCGTCACGTGGTCCTCGCTGCGCTGGACGTGCCGCTTGTAGCTCGTCACGTAGAAGCTCGTGAGGAGCGCGGCCACGGCCGCCAGCGCGACCGCGATCAGGATATTTCTAGCTCGGTATGCCATTGCTCCTTGTCCTTGGTGGATGGTTGGTGGATTTGGTGGATGGTTTTCAGTTGATCAACTTGACGACGCGCGCACCCAGGTCGGGATTGCTGCCGTCCGAAATGGTGCTCTCGATTCCGTCCCAGTCGACTTCTTCGAACCAGCCGGTGATCGAGCCGCTGCTGCCGCTGGCGGTGAAGCTGGTGAGGTGGAACGCCGCCCAGCCCACGACGTGGTACTGGGCGTTGGCCCCCGACCCGCTCAGCACGTCGTAGACCGGGAAGAGCAGGGGCGGGCCGTTCAGCCGTTGCGCGATCGCGGCGTCGACCGACGAGTCGTTCCACTTTGCGCCCGTGTCCGAGAGGTACGAGCCGATCGGGAGGTAGCCCGAGTAGCCCTTGAGGATCCAGTTCGCCAGCGTCGGGCCACCGGTGCCTCCGTGGCTTCCGTCGATGTTCAGCAGGTCGAAGGAGCCCGGGGCGCCGGTCTTGCCGAGCGGCAGCGTGGCTTTGTTCGCGGACCCGAAGCAAGGGCATTTGCTCGTGCCCTTGAGCATCGGGTGCTTGATGTTGACGCCGATCGGCGCCACGTACTGCGCGCTCTTCATCAGGCTCGCGCGTGCAGTGGCCGTCGCCCCGACGGTGACCGTCTTGACTCCGAAGAGTTTCGAGAAGACGCCCGTCGCGGGCTTCGTGAGCGACACCTTGATCGTGTCGTTGGGGAAGATGCCGCTCGAGATCGTGACGCCGGAGGGATTCACTCCTCCGCCGTTCTTGTTCGCGTACTGGAGGGCGAGCGAGGCGGCGCTGCCGGTGTCGTACGGGAGCCCCTGCGCGCCGGCGAGCGCGGCTGCGTCCGCCGTCGACTGAGCCGCCCGCTTGGTGCGGTACCAGGAGCCGACGTCCAGGACGAGTGCCGCCATCCCCAGTAGCACGGTGAGGAAGACAAGGGTCAGGACCGTCGACTGGCCGCGTTCGCTGCGAGTTTTCATTCCACACGCTCCGTCGTCGTGCTCTTCAGGTTCCCTTTCTTGAGAGGGATTCCGAGGAGCTTGATCTGGTAGGGGTAGGTCGCAGTGACCGTCACGTCAGCGCCCGGCTGCCAGGTCGAGGTGACCGAGACGTTCAGGTTGCTCTGGGTCAGGTTCGCCGCCGAGTTGCGGACGGCGGTCGTGACGACCGCGCTCGGGCTGGACTGCTGCCGGCTGACGGCTGCCTTCCGGGCTCCAGCGCGGGTCGCGTCGGTCAGCGTCACGTAGTTGTTGAAGGTGATTCCGAACTGGATCACCGCGAAGAGGAGCAAGACGAGGATCGGAAGCGCCAGCGCGAACTCGGTCACGGCCTGGCCCTTCTGCGATCTGAACTCGATTTTGCGGCGGTTTGTGTTCTTCACGGGAGTTTCGTTCCTGTTCTGGTTGAGTCGAAGGAAGGGGGCCCCTTCCGAAGAAGGGGCCCTTGCCGGAGAAGCTGGCTGCCTTACGGCAGGATGTTCGCGACGCTCTCGATCGCGCTCCGAACGTTGTCGGACAGCAGCGTGATCGCGCCGATGACGGCGAGGGTGATGACGGCGAGCACGACCCCGTACTCCGCCATCGTCTGCCCCTCCTCACGCCGGCGCAGAGAATCGGCGGCGGCCTGCATGAGGGTGAAGAGCTTCAGCATCTGATTCACCTCCCTTCGCATCTCGACGCGCACGCGGCGGCGTGCGTCCTGCCCTGGGGCAAGCTCGGGGGAAAAGGCTTCAGGTTTGAGAGGAGCCGGTTGAATCTGCGTGCGATGCGCTTGGTCACGCCGGGAAAACCTCCGGTTGTATCGGCGTGGCCGCGCCGCCTTGGGCTCAGTTGCCGCGATCATCGTTCCGTTCGGCCGGAGCGCCGATCCCTCGTATTGGTGATTTCCGGCGGAGACCCCTGGATCGGGGGAGGGCGGTGGGCGCCTCCGGTCGATATCGCTCCCAGTCCGTACGGCCCGCGGGCCTCAATCGAGATCCGCGCCAAGGTGGCGGCCCCTCGGCGCCCGACCAACGGGAGCGACAGGCAATGCCACGACGGAACTACGCGAAAAGGATTCTCTTCCTCGGCAGGGGCTGGGACGAGTGGGATCGCAGGAACGAGCCGGCAGCGAAGCAGCAGCCGGCGGCGAAGCGCAGCAAGACCCGGCGCTTCGGCACCGCCCTCTCCTTCTGCGCGTTGTTCTTCGCAGGCCTCGCGCTCTCCGCGGGTGCCGGCAACGGCGTGCGGGCGCTTCTCGACAACGGCCCCTCCCAGCAGGCGGGCGCGGGTGCCACCGGCGCCACGGGCCCGACCGGGGCGACAGGCGCCTCGGGCGCCGTCGACGCACAGCAGGCACCGCTCGTGCAGGCGCAAAGGCTGGCACGCGCTCAGGTGAAGCAGCCGCAAGGCCTGTCGGTTCGCCCCTCGGCGATGCCGTCGGCCGGGCGGACCGTCCAGCCGAGCTCGTCGTCCCGCTGGGCCGTCAAGCGCTCGACCACGCGCCACGCGCACCGGATCGCGGTCGTGAAGACCCCGGCCCATCATCATGGTGCGAGGACGCATAGCTCGGGGAAGAAGCAGCCGCTCGACGCCGAGGCCGACCTTCCCGGATCGACGGTCTGGCTCTACCGGGCGGCACCCGACCCGACGCCCCCGGCCTCGCGCTTGAGCATCCGCTTCGCGCGCGAGCTCGTCGCCGACTCCCGGCAGGCGCATGTCGACTGGACGCTCGTCCTGGCCGTGCTCCAGGCCCGTGGCCACTCGAGCCGCACCCCGGCGACCCAGGTTGCGACCAGGGCGCTCGCGCTCAAGCTCGCGACGCTCGGCGGCCGCAAGAACGGCTGGGCCGCCGCGCTCTCGTACTCGAGCGACACGTCCTTCGCCGACCACGTCGTGGCCCTGCGCCACTACTACCGCGCGGTCGGGATGGCGAGCCTCGTCCACGGGCTGCTCTCCCAGAAGCGGGATCTCGAGGACCGCGTCCTCAACGACAGCCGCCTCTTGATCTACCCGGGCGGCCGCAACGACGTCGCCTCACACAAGGTCGACGTCCGCGTCTTGGCCACGATGCTCTACCTCGCGGACACGTTCCACGAGGTCACGGTCTCGTGCCTGATCTCGGGCCACAAGCTGTACGCGCGGCCCGGCGTGATCTCGGCCCACATCTATGGGCGGGCGGTCGACGTGGCCGCGCTGAACGGGATCTCGATCTACGGGCACCAGCAGCCGGGCGGGATCACCGAGCAGGGCGTTCGCTCGCTGCTGATGCTCCCGGGCTCGATGCTGCCTGCACAGATCATCTCGCTGCTCGGGCTCGGCGGGCCTTCGTTCCCGCTGGCCAACCACTACGACCACATCCACGTGGGGTTCTGAGTTGCGCTCAGGGCTCTCAAGCGCCCGGATGTGGCACAAGACGGGGCACTAGGTGGAGTTGCCCCAGATCGCGCTGGCGAGCGACGACGGCAACGTCGTCTGCGAGCGGTGTCTCCTCGCGGAGACGCCGCTCGCACGCCTGCGCGGCCTGCTCGGGCGGAGCGATCTGCCGGCCGGCGAGGGGCTGTTGCTCCGGCCCGCCGGGTCGATCCACACTGCCTTCATGCGCTTTCCGATCGACGCGGTCTTCCTCGACCGCGCCGACCGGGTGCTGAAGGTGGCTCACGAGCTTCCGCCCTGGCGGATGGCCGGCTGCCGCGGCGCCCGCGCCGTGCTCGAGCTCCCCGCCGGCGAAGCAGCGAAGCAGGGCCTGCGCGCCGGGGTCTCGTTGACCCAGGTCTGGCACACGGTTCCCCGCGCCGCCCGCACGGGCCGCTCGGCTCCGGAACCCTCGTAATCGTCACACTTCCGGCACACTTTCCCCTTGACAAAAATCGGTGTCTGACACCGGTTTTGGCGCTTCGCGGACATGGCCGTTCTGTGAGCGTTTGACGGGGCGGGTCTCCGGGGGCCATGGTTTCCGCGTGGATCCCGCCTCCGTCAGCGACGTCGCGGCACGCGCGCGAACCGAGAACTTCCCCGTCGCCTCGTTGCTCTTCCCGCGCGCCGTCCGTCCGCACCTTCGCGCGATCTACGGCTTCGCCCGCCTCGTCGACATGCTCGGCGACGAGGTCGAGGGCGACCGCCTTGCCGCGCTCGACGAGCTCGAGCGCGAGCTCGACGCCTGCTACGACGGCGAGCCGACCTGGGCTGTGATGCGCGCGTTGCAGCCGACGATCCGCGCCTGCGACCTGCCGCGCGAGCCGTTCGAACGCCTGATCGAGGCGAACCGGATGGATCAGCGGATCGCCGCTTATTCGACGTGGGCCGACCTGAAGAATTACTGCGTCCACTCCGCCGACCCGGTCGGCCGGCTCGTGCTCGGCGTACTTGGACGCACGGAGGCGGAGCTCGTCGAGCTCTCGGACAACGTCTGCACCGGCCTGCAGCTCGTGAACTTCCTGCAGGACGTCCCCCGGGACCTCGCGCTCGGCCGCGTCTACCTGCCCGCCGAGGACCGCACGCGCTTCGGCGTCACCGAGCTCGCCGAGCCGAGCCCCGAGCTCACCCGACTGCTGCGCTACGAGGCCGACCGCGCACGGGCCCTGCTCGGCTCCGGCGAGGAGCTGGGCCGCAGGCTCGGAGGGCGCGTCGGCCGGGCCGTCGCGGTCTTTGCCCGGGGCGGGCTCGCGGCCCTCGAGGCACTGGAACGCGCCGACTGGGACATCTTCAGCGGCCGCCCGCGCCCCTCGCGGGCGCGCCTCGCTCTGGCGGCGATCAAATGAGCATCGACCAGGCCTACGCGGAGGTCGACCGGATCACGCGCCGCGAGGCGCGCAACTTCGCCTACGGGATCATGGTGCTGCCGCGGCCCAAGCGCCGGGCGATCGCCGCGATCTACGCCTTCGCCCGCCGCGTGGACGACATCGCCGACGGCGCCCTCCCCGACGACGAGAAGCGCGAGCGGCTCGAGCAGCTCCACGCCGACCTCGACCAACCGGGGTCAGACCCCGTCCTGGTCGCCCTCGCGGACGCGCGCTCCCGCTACCCGGTCCCGGCCGAGGCTCTGCACGTGCTGATCGACGGTGGGCTCCAGGACACCCAGCAGAAGCGCTACGCGACCTTCGAGGAGCTGCACGGCTATTGCCGCAAGGTCGCCGGTGCCGTCGGGGTCGCCTGCATCGCCGTGAGGCGCAGACGGGAATCCTCGTCGACAAGCGCGACCTCGACTGGAAGCATCGCGTCGGCCTCCGTGGGCGCGCGTGTGCAATCCTCGCGAGAGCATGAGTTCCCTCACGTATCTGGGGCGGCGCGGGCAAGCGAACCAAGCGCGAGGCGCGAAGGGCAGTACAGACGGGTACGACCAAGCGCCGAGCGCGCGGGGTCGCGCCGCCAGCGTCGTCAGCCTTTCGCGGAGCCCGGCTCCGCCGGGCGGGAGCGAAAGGCGGCCAGGGACGTGAGGGTCTCGGTCGTCGGCGGCGGGCTGGCCGGTCTCGCCGCCGCACTCGACCTCGTCGACGCCGGCGCGGACGTGACGGTGCACGAGGCGCGGCCGACGCTCGGGGGCGCCGTGCAGACGCTGCCCGAGCGGGACGACGACCCGAAGCCGCCGCCCGACAACGGCCAGCACATCGCGCTCGGCTGCTTCACGGAGTACCTGCGCTTCCTCGACCGCATCGGCCAGTCAGGGTCGGTGCGCCGCATGAAGCTCGAGCTGCCCGTGCTTGACGAGCGCCGCCGCTGGGCGACGATCAGGCGCTCGCCGCTCGCGCTGCTCCGCTACGGGCACGTCTCCTTCGGGGAGCGGCTGGCGATCCTCCGCGCCCTTGCCGGCTGGAACGAGACCGTTCACGCCGAGACCTTCGGCGGCGAGCTGCGCGCCCGCGGCCAGTCGGCGCACGCGGTCGAGTGCTTCTGGGACGTCTTCGTCCGCCCGGCGCTCAACCTGCCCGCGGGCGAGGCGAGCGCCGAGGCCGGGCTCTTCACGGTGCAGACCGCCCTGCTCGGCGAGGCCGCCGACGCCGACCTCGTCCTGCCGGTGCGGCCGCTCGGCGAGATGCACGGCGAGGCGGCCGGCCGGGCGCTCGAGGCAGCCGGCGCCTCGGTCGAGACCGGGGCGCGCATCGACGACCTGGCTGCGCTCGGGGCCGAGGCCATTGTGCTCGCCGTCCCGCCCGTCGAGTCGGCGCGCCTGCTCGGCGACTCGGAGCCCGGGCTCGAGCACTCTCCGATCGTCAGCGTCCACCTGCTCTTCGACCGCCCGATCCTGCGTAGGCCGCTCGCGGCGCTCCTGAACAGCCCGGCGCACTGGGTCTTCAACCGCGGCCTGCTTACCGGCCATCTGGCGGAGGCAAAGGGCGAATACTTGACCGTCGTGTCGTCCGGAGCCCCCGAGCTGGAAGCGCTGCGCGGCCGCGAACTGGTCGAGCTGATCGCCGTCGCACTGACCGAGCGCCTCGGCGAGGCGGAGCTGCTCTGGTCACGCGTCAGCCGCGAGCCGAACGCGACGATCGCCGTCAAGTCCGGAAGCGACGCGTACCGGCCCGGGCCGCAGACCGATCGGCCAAACGTGGTTCGCGCCGGCGCCTGGACCGCGACCCGCTGGCCGCCGACGATGGAGGGCGCCGTCCGCAGCGGCCGCGCGGCCGCCCGCGCGCTCACGAAGGCGCCCGCAGGAGTGCCCGCGTGAGCGTTGCGACCGAGACGCGACTCGATTCGGCAATCGACGCCGCGACCAGCCGGCTCCTGGAGCTGCAGCACCCCGGCGGCTGGTGGGTCGGCGAGCTCGAGTCGAACGCGACCATGATCGCGCAGCACCTCTTCTGGCACCACGTCCTCGGCCTGCGCACGCCCGAGCTCGACCGCAAGATCGCGAACGAGCTCCGCGCCCGTCAGCGCGACGACGGCACCTGGTCGATCTGGTTCGAGGGCCCGGCCGACCTCTCCACCTCCGTGGAGGCCTATGCCGCGCTGCGGCTCGCCGGTGTCGACCCCGGCGAGCAGGCGCGCGAGTACATCCGCCGCGAAGGCGGCATTTCGAGGACGAGGATCTTCACGAAGTGCTTCCTGGCGCTCCTCGGCCAGTGGCCCTGGAGCCGAATCGTCCCGATCCCGGTCGAGCTCGCGCTCCTCCCGCCGGGCGCACCGCTCTCGATCTACAACTTTTCGTGCTGGGCGCGTGGCACGTTCGTCCCGCTCTCGGTCTGCCGGGCCCTGCAGCCGGTTCGCGGAGCCGACCTGGATCTGCAGGAGATCGGAGCGCGGCCGGGCGGCAGCAGCCGCCCGCTCCTCTCGCGGATGAAGCGGGTCGCGATCCGCGAGGCCGAGCGCTGGGTGCGCGACCACCAGGAGGCCGACGGCTCCTGGGGCGGGATCCAGCCGCCCTGGGTCTGGTCGATCCTGATGCTGGCCTCGCTCGGGCACGGCTTCGAGGATGAGACGCTCAGGCGCGCGGTCGAGGGCTGGGAGGGCTTCACGATCGACGAGGGCGACCGGCTGCGCCCCGAGGCCTGCCAGTCGCCGGTCTGGGACACCGGTCTCGCCGTGCTCGCGCTGCGCGACTCCGGCCTCGCCCCGGAGCACCCCGCGCTCGCCCGCGCCGCCGACTGGCTGCTCGCCGAGGAGGTGAAGGTCAAGGGCGACTGGGCCGTACGCAAGCCCGATCTCGCGCCCGGCGGCTGGGCCTTCGAGTTCGAGAACGACCTCTACCCGGACGTCGACGACACTACCGTCGTCGCGCTTGCCCTGCGCCGCTGCCACCGGGGCCACGAGGCGGTCGAGCGCGGTCTAGCCTGGACGGCCGGGATGCAGTCGCGCAGCGGCGGCTGGGGCGCATTCGACGTCGACAACGAGGCCTTCTGGCTCTACAAGCTCCCGTTCTGCGACTTCGGCAAGGTGACCGACGAACCGAGCGCCGACGTCACCGCGCACGCGCTCGAGGCGCTGGCCCCCGAGCCCGGCTACGAGCGCGAGGTGGAGCGCGGCCTCCACTGGCTCCTCGAAGAGCAGGAGGCCGACGGCTCCTGGTTCGGCCGCTGGGGCGTCAACCACATCTATGGCACAGCCGCCGCGCTGCCTGCCCTCGAGGCGTGCGGAATCGACCCCGCCCATCCCGCGTTCAGGAGGGCGGTGGCCTGGCTCGACTCGGTGCAGAACGAGGACGGCAGCTTCGGCGAGGACATCCGTTCCTACGCCGATCCGGCCCGACGCGGCCGCGGCGCCGGCACACCTTCCCAAACGGCGTGGGCGCTATTAGCCTACGTCGCTGCAGGAGAGGCGGAGAGCACCGCAGCCGGGCGCGCCGCCGACTGGATTTGCACCGCCCAACGACTAAACGGTGACTGGGAGGAGAATCACTACACCGGAACAGGCTTTCCGCTTGACTTCATGATCCGCTACCACCTCTACCGTCTGCACTTCCCGTTGCTCGCACTGGGTCGTCTCCGAGAAAGGTTGGCCAGATGAAATTTCCCCTCGCTTCGACAGTTCAGATCGCCGGCTACGTCGCGCGCAACCAGCGCAGCGGCAAGCGCTACCCGCTCGTGCTGATGCTCGAGCCGACGCTCGCGTGCAACATCGCCTGCATCGGCTGCGGGAAGATCCGCGAGTACGAGTCGAACAAGGCGAAGCTGTCGGTCGAGGAGTGCATCGACGCGGGCGTGCAGTGCCCTGCCCCCGTGGTCTCGATCTGCGGCGGCGAGCCGCTCGTCTTCAAGGGGATCGAGGACGTCGTCGCCGGCTTCATGGAGCTGAACAAGAACATCGAGCTCTGCACGAACGCGCTGCGGCTCGAGCAGTACCTCGACGTCTTCGAGCCGAACAAGCGCCTGACGTTCGTCGTGCACCTCGACGGCATGCGCGAGATCCACGACTACATCTGCGACTACCCAGGCCTGTGGGACATCGCGGTCGGCGCGATCGTCAAGGCGCGGTCG
The DNA here is from genome assembly GCA_005883965.1 of Actinomycetota bacterium. Lineage (GTDB taxonomy): Bacteria > Actinomycetota > Thermoleophilia > Gaiellales > Gaiellaceae > AC-32. The sequence continues at coordinate 5,127 of VAWL01000116.1, read as the reverse complement.
ATGGGCTTCCGGGTCACGACCAACACCACGATCTTCAAGGAGACCGAGGTCGAGGACGTGATCCAGATGATGGACTACCTCACAAACGAGATCGGGATCGACGGGATGCTCGTCGCGCCGGGGTACCAGTACTCGCAGATCGACCCGAACCTGACGATGACGCGCGCGGAGCACGAGGAGAAGTTCCGCGCGATCCGCGCCGCCGCGCGCGAGAACAACTACCGCTGGCTCGCGAGCCCGATCTACCAGGACTTCCTCGCCGGCGACCGCAAGCTGGCCTGCGCGCCGTGGGGCTCGATCACGCGCAACCCCTACGGCTGGAAGGGCCCGTGCTACCTGCTCACCGACGGGATCTTCCCGACCTACGACGCGCTGCTCGACGGGATCGAGTGGGACGAATACGGCCCCGGCAACGACGACCGCTGCGAGCACTGCGCGATCCATTCCGGCTTCGAGCCGTCGGCGGCGTTCGAGGCGTGCGCACGTCGGCTCGGCGCTGGTGGGGCTCGGCGCTGCGAACGGCGTCCCCGAGGGCCCGCTCGTCTCGTTCGGGCTCGCGGGTGCGCTGCGCGACGGCCTGCCGGCCGGGACCGTGCTCGACGCCACGCGTGTCGTCGACGGGCGCGGCGAGGTGCTCTGGGAGGGACAGTCACTCGGCGTGCCTGGCGCGCGGCCGGCGACGATCCTCGCCGCCGAGGCGATTGTCGACTCCGCCGAGGAGCGCCGGCTCTTGCACGAGCGCACCGGCGCGGACGCAGCCGATCTCGAGAGCGGGCCTCTCGCCCGCACCGGCCGGCTGCACGGCGTGCTGCGGGTCGTGAGCGACACCCCGGAGCGGCCGCTGAGCGGAATCGAGGCCGGCGCCAGGCCCGGCGGCGGCTACGACTGGCGCGGGCTCGTGCGCGCTTTCGTTCGCGAGCCGCGCGGGGTCGCGCGTGCAGCCTCGGACGCACGGCGCGCGCTCGGACGGCTCGGCGCGGCGGCGGAGGTCTTGCCGTGAAGCAGGTGCTGCTGGCCGCTCCTCGCTCCTTCTGCGCCGGCGTCGACCGTGCGATCGAGATCGTCGAGCGACTGCTCGCCGAGCACGGGCCACCGGTCTACGTCCGCCACCAGATCGTCCACAACGACCACGTCGTCCGGAGGCTCGAGGGGCTCGGCGCGGTGTTCGTCGACCACGAGGACGAGATCCCGTCCGGCGCGATCTGTGTGCTCTCGGCGCACGGCGTCGCGCCGTCGGTGAAGGAGAGCTGCGAGCAGCGCGGCCTGGTCGTCGTTGACGCGGTCTGCCCACTCGTCTCAAAGGTGCACGCCGAGGCGCGGCGCTACGCGGACAGCGGCCACGTCGTCGCGCTGGTCGGTCACATGGATCACGTCGAGGTGATCGGGACCCGGGGCGAGCGGCCCGAGCAGACGGTCGTAATCGAGTCGCCCGAGGACGCCGCGAAGCTCGATCCCGGCGGAAAGCCGGTCGCCGTGATCACGCAGACGACGCTGTCGCTCGACGACGTCGCCGAGACGGTCGACGCGCTGGGCGAGCGCTTCGGCGACCTGAAGCGGCCGGCCGCGGACGACATCTGCTACGCGACCCAGAACCGGCAGGACGCGGTCAAGGCGCTGGCTGAGCGCGGTGCCTCGCTGATCCTCGTGATCGGCTCCGAGACGAGCTCGAACGCGCGGCGGCTGGTCGAGGTGGCGCAGCGTTCCGGCGCCGAGGCGCTGCTGATCGACGGTGAGAGCGGGATCGAGCCAGACCTGCTCTCCGGCCACGAGACCGTCGGCCTGACCGCGGGGGCGTCGACTCCCGAGGAGCTGGTCGCGCTCGTCCTGCGCAGCCTCGCCTCGCTCGGCTACGACGACTACGAGGAGGTCGAGGTCGCACGCGAGGCCGTCAACTTCCGACTGCCCCGGGAGGTCGCCGCCACGTGACTTCGGTCGAGGTCCCGTACTCGATCGCATCCGCGCTGCCGTCGTTGACGGTTCTGGACATCACCAACGAGGTCCTTCACGAGGTGCGCGACTCGGGCCACTCCGACGGGATCGCTTACGTCTCGCCGCTGGACGAGGTCGGCCTCGTCCGCGTCCAGGAGCGGGAGAGCGGCTTCTTCACTGACCTCGAGGAGCTGCTGACGCGGCTCGTGCCGCAGGAGGAGCGTGAGCGCGAGCGGCTGCTCTGCATGCTCCTCGGCCCGCGCACCGAGCAGATCCCGTTCAGCGGCGGCGAGCTCTGCCTCGGCACCTGGCAGAGGATCCTGTTGTTCGGCTTCGACCGGCCGACCCAGCCTCGCTGGGAGCTTACGCTGCTCGGCTGAATTTTTCCCGCTCGCCCGCTTCGCTTTCCGCTCGCTCGGCAAGCGAGCCGGCCTCGCCGGCTCGCGCTGGCTCCTGACGGCGGGCGGTTACGGCCGCGCCCGCCAGGTCGGTCGCGGCGGCGAGAAGCACCCCGGGCCGTGTCCGCGAACCGTCAAAACCGGTGTCAGACACCGGTTTTTGTCAAGGGCAATGTGTGCCGGATGTGTGACTGTTTCTCCACAGGCTGGACCCCGTTGTGCGGTCCTGTGGACTGAACCCGTCCCGTTGCGGCACACTGCGTGGGTGCAGCGTGCTCGGAGGCACCAACGGCTCTTCTCCGGTCTGGCCTTTTCGCTGCTCGCGCTTGTCGCAGAGCTCGTCGGCCGGAGCCTGACCCACCGGCTTGACGTCGGGCGACACGTCCGGACGCCGAGCTACTCCGGCGCCGACTACTACCCGTTCCTGCTCGCGGCGGTGAAGCTCGGTGTCGCGCTGCTGCTCGCCCGGCTCGCCTGGCGCTTCGTCCGCGCGCGCGCGGCGGCGCGGGCCGCCAGGCGCGTACTGGCCGCCGTCGGGAAGACGCCGACCCCGGCGCCGCGCGTCCGGCTCGAGCTCTCGCCACGGCTCTGGCTGGCGGCGTTCCTCGTCACCTCGATCTTCGCGCTCGTCCACGTCGACGCCGAGCAGGCGGCCTCGGGCAACTGGCCGCTCATCTGGCCCTGGCTCCACTCCTCCGCACTGCCGGTCTTCGCCGTCCTCTCCGTGCTCGTCGCGCTGGCCTGGGGCGCCGTCTCGCGCTGGCTGAACGAGTACGAGCGCTACGCCGAGGACACCTGCGCCCGCGCGAACAGGCTCGCCACCGCCGCGATCGCTCCGCAAGTGCAGCGCGGCACGCCGGTCATCCTCTCGCCGCGCAAGCTCTTCGGCCTCGCCTTCGAGAGCCGTCCGCCTCCGCTGACCGCGTAGCCCGCGGCACGCCCGGACGCCCGCGGGCTTGGTGTCGTTCAGCCAAGCGGGAGGTGGGATGAGCACACAACTTCTGAGCGAACGAGCGGCCGTCCGGCGACGGTCCAGACGTGCCCGCGCGGTCGCGTCGCTCGGCCCGGCGACGATGCTCGGCGGCGTCGCCTGGGCATTCCTTCAGCCCTACCGGGTGACGTTGTTGCACCCGCACGGGCAGGGCTTCTGGTGGCTCGCGATCGAGCCGCCGCTCCTCGTCGTCCTGGCGGGAATCGTCTTTGCGTTCCTCGTCGCGCCCAGCGTGATCGAGGATCTTGAAACCTACGAGGAAGGCCAGTAGTGCAACCGCCTGCCGAGTTCGTCCACTGGATGTTCGCGACCGGGCTCGTCCTCGTCGGCCTCTGCCTGGCAGCGCAGGCGATCGTCGGCGACGAGGTCTGGCGCCGCCGCGCCTGGCGTGCCTACCTCTGGCCCGGCCTCGCCTTCACGATGGGCGTGCTGATGTTCCCGGTGATGGTCTTCTTCACCAACTCGACCATCCACATGCTCGCCCACGGCTCCTGGGCCCAGGTGATGATGCTCTCCGGCGCCGCGGAGCTGGGTCTCGTCCGCGGGAAGCTGCACAGCCGCTACTGGCGCCTGACGATGCCGCTTGCGTTCGCCGTCTCCGGCGCGGCCTTCCTGATCCACGAGCAGAACAGCTGGTTCTTCGCCCGCGCGGCGTTCCTGCACCACCTGATCGGCTGGACGCTGATCGTCGGCGCGCTGTTCCCGCTCGTCACGATCTTCCGGCCGAGCTCGGCGGTCTGGCGCTCCGCGTTCGCGCTGACGTTCGTCGTGCTCGGGGTGATGCTCTACTGCGACCGCGACGTGGCGCCGGTCTTCGGCCACCTCTCTCCGCTGGCGGGGCAGCAGCACCGATGAGACGCGCCGCGCTCTGCGCCTTGGTGGGCCTGGCGCTCGCGTTCCCGGCGGCGTCCTGGGCGCACGCAACGCTGATCCGGACCTCGCCCTCGTTCCAGCAAAGGCTCCAGCGTTCGCCGCGGTTCGTCCAGCTTCGCTTCGACCAGAGCGTCAAGGCGTTTCCGAACGCGATCACCGTCTACACGGCCAAGGGCCACGTCGTCTCCGGCACGGTGCGGCCGGCCAAGGACCCGCGGGTCGTGACCACCCCGCTGCAGCCGCTCGCGCGCGGGGCGTACACGGTCCGCTGGCGCGTCGTCTCGGCCGACAGCCACGTCGTCTCCGGCGTTTTCACCTTCGGCGTCCGCATGCGGGCGCCGCCTGCGACCGCCGCGTTCGGTGCGAGCGGCCCGACGACGCGGGAGCACATCGTCCGCTGGCTCTACTTCCTGGCGCTGGCGCTGGTCGGCGGCGGGCTCGGCTTCCGCCTGCTGATCCTCCGCGGGCCGCTCCCGGCGGAGGTCGAGCGGCGCTTCTACCAGGTGGTCGGCGCCGGCGCGATCGGGGCGATCGAGATCGGAATCCTCGCGTTCCTGCTCCGCGCCGAGGACGCGCTCCAGCTCCCGTTCGGGAACTTCCTCTACGGCGACCTCTCGCCGATCGCGACCCTCCGCTTCGGCCGGGCGTTCGTGGTGATGACACTCGGCTTCGCGCTCGTCTGCGCGCTGCTGTTCCTGGCCTGGCTGACGGAGAAGCGGATCCTGCTCTGGTCGGCGTTCCTGCTCTCGATCGGCCTCGCCTCCGGGCTCTCGCTCTCCGGCCACTCGGCCGTCGACTCGGGCTCGTCGTGGCTCTCGGAGCTGGCCGACTGGGTGCATCTGGCAGCAGCATCGCTCTGGGTCGGCGGCCTCGTCCAGCTCGCGTTCGTCATTTGGCCGCTCGCACCCGAGCTGCGGCGGACGGCGTTCCTGCGCT
>VAWL01000162.1 GCA_005883965.1 Actinomycetota bacterium | reverse complement strand
GTCCGGTCGCCGCGGCGGCGAGCCCGAGGGCGATCTCGGTGCGTGCGGCCGCCGGCGAGTCGCCTGCCGCAAGGGACTCCTCGCGCAGGCGCTGGAGCCGCGTCTCGGCCTCCTTCGGATTCTCGGCCAGCCGCAGCTCGAGCTCGGCGTCGGCGATGTGGAGCTCCCGCGCGTCGGACTCGCGGATCTCCGAGCCCGTCTCGAGGTAGTCCGCGGAGACGCCCAGCTTCTGCGCGAGCTTCCGCAGAGCCTTGACGGAAGGACGGCGTGCGCCGCCTTCGATCCTGGAGATGTACGCGTACGAGACACCCGGGCCGGCGAGCTGACGCTGTGAGAAACCGCGCTCCAGCCGCAGGCGACGGAGTCGCTCCCCGATCGTCTCCACGGACCCCTCTTCTCGTTTCTCCGGCACCAACGCCAATCTTTACCTCCGCGCTGGACATCGTCAAACGGTGACCGTCGCTTGACAACAAATGGCTACCCCGTTTGGGTATCCGTCGAGCTCGCTGCGGTTCTCCCAGTCCGCGAAAGGAGGTGCTCGGTCATGACCAGGATCAAAGGACTGCTCGTAGTTCTCGGTCTGCTCGCGCTGGCAGCGTTGAACGGCGCGACTCCGTGGGGCCCGTAAAGGGGGTCTGCGTGACGGGGCGGGAGGGTCTGCGGCACTCCCGCCCTGGACAACTTTAGGCAGCACCAGCCCCGCTCCCATCCGGTCAGATGCGGGGTATCGTCGAGCCGTGAGCATCGACCCCGCCGTCAACATCGGACACGTCCACCTCAAGGTCGCGGACATCGACCGCGCGCTCGCCTTCTACCGGGACATCCTCGGCTTCGAGGTCATGCAGCGGAACGGCGACGAGGCAGCGTTCATCTCCGCGGGCGGATACCACCACCACCTCGGGCTGAACACGTGGGAGTCGCGGGGCGGCGGCCCGCCTCAACCGGGGACGACCGGCCTGTACCACGTCGCGATCCGCTACCCGGACCGGCGCTCGCTCGGCGATGCGCTGCGCCGACTCGCCGAGGCTGGCTGGCCGCTCGAGGGCGCGACCGACCACGGCGTCTCGGAGGCGATCTACCTGCGAGACCCGGACGGAAACGGCGTCGAGCTCTACCGTGACCGGCCCGAGGAGGAGTGGCCGCGCCCGCCGAACGGCAAGGGCGTTCAGATGTACAACGCGCCCGTCGACCTCGACGCACTGCTGGCGGAAGCCGATGCCTAAGGGATACGCCGAAGGCCCTGCGGCCGAGGAGGCAGAGCGGAGGCTCGAGGAGCTCGAGCGCGGCGGCGGCGAGCCCCGGCGCGCCGAGCGCTTGGCCGTCTACGGCTCGACCGAGGACGATCCCGAGCGCCACTTTCTCGGCTGGCGGGACGAGCTCGATCCAGACGAACTGTTCGCCTCCGGAAAGGCGTGGGGGCTCACCGTGGTCCGCGCTACCGTGTAGGCGGATGGCAAAGCAGGTCGAGCAGCTCGAGCAGGTGACGATCCGGTTCGCCGGTGACTCCGGCGACGGGATGCAGCTCACCGGAGGCCGGTTCACGAGCGAGACGGCGCTCGTCGGCAACGACCTCTCGACCCTGCCCGACTTCCCGGCCGAGATCCGCGCGCCGGCCGGCTCGCTGCCCGGCGTCTCCGGCTTCCAGCTCCACTTCGCCGACCACGACATCCTCACGCCAGGCGACGCGCCCGATGTGCTCGTCGCGATGAACCCGGCCGCGCTCAAGACGAACCTGCGCGATTTGCCGAAGGGCGGCGCGCTGATCGTCAACCGCGACGCCTTCACCGGCCGGAATCTCGAGAAGGCCGGCTACGCGGCGAGCCCGCTCGAGGACGGCTCGCTCGACGAGTTCCACGTGCACGAGGTGCCGCTGACGACGCTGACGCTCGAGGCGCTGAAGGACGTCGACGTGAGCAAGCGCGAGGCGGAGCGCTCGAAGAACATGTTCGCGCTCGGCCTGATGTCGTGGCTCTACCACCGGCCGACCGAGAACACGATCGCCTTCCTCGAGCGCAAGTTCCAGGCGAAGCCCCAGATCGCGGAGGCCAACGTGAAGGCCTTCAAGGCCGGCTGGGCCTACGGCGAGACCTCGGAGGACTTCGTCGTCTCGTACGAGGTCGCGCCCGCGCCGCTGGCGCCCGGCACCTACCGCAACATCACCGGCAACCAGGCGCTGGGGATGGGGCTGATCGCGGCGTCGGTGAAGAGCGGGCTGCCGCTCTTCCTGGGCGCCTACCCGATCACGCCGGCCTCCGAGATCCTGGAGAACCTCTCGCGGCACAAGCGCTTCGGCGTGCGCACCTTCCAGGCCGAGGATGAGATCGCCGCGGTCGGGGCAGCGCTGGGCGCGAGCTTCGGCGGCGCCCGCCGGCCCCTCGACCGGGATGCCGACCAAGCCGGAGCAGGCGGATCTGCTGATGGTCATGTTCGGCCGCAACGCCGAGTCGCCGGTGCCCGTGGTCGCCGCGGCGACACCCGGCGGCTGCTTCGACGCCGCGCTCGAGGCGGCGCGGATCGCCCTGAAGTACCGCACACCGGTCTACCTGCTCTCCGACGCCTACCTCGCGAACGGCTCCGAGCCGTGGCTGCTGCCCGAGGTGGACGAGCTGCCCGAGATCCCGGTCGAGTTTGCGGACGGGCCAAACCGGGACGGCGAGTTCCTGCCGTACGTCCGCGACCCGGAGACGCTGGCGCGCGACTGGGCGATCCCAGGCACACCCGGCCTCGAGCACCGGATCGGCGGGCTCGAGAAGCAGGACGAGACCGGCAATGTCTCCTACGACCCCGACAACCATGACCACATGGTCCGGCTGCGGGCGCAGAAGGTCGCCGGGATCGCGGCCGACATCCCCGAGCTTTCGGTGGACGACCCGGACGGTGCCTCGGTGCTCGTGCTCGGCTGGGGCGGCACCTATGGCCCGATCACCGCGGCCGTGCGACGGGTGCGGAACGGCGGGGGCAAGGTCGCGCAGGCGCACTTGACCCACCTGAACCCGTTTCCGCGCAACACGGGCGACGTACTCCGCTCGTACCACCGGGTGCTCGTTCCCGAGATGAACCTCGGCCAGCTCCTGAAGCTCGTCCGCGCCGAGTTCCTCGTCGACGCGGTCGGCTACAACCAGGTCCGCGGCGTGCCGCTCCGAGCGAGCGCGCTCGCCGACGCGATCGAGGCCCTGTTGTGACCGAGAACGGCGGCACCCAGCTCAGCGCGAAGGACTTCGCCTCCGACCAGGAGGTGCGCTGGTGCCCGGGTTGCGGGGACTACGCGATCCTCGCCGCAGTGCAGAAGTTCATGCCGGAGCTCGGGCTGCCGCGGGAGCGGATCGTCTTCATCTCCGGGATCGGCTGCGCTGCGCGCTTCCCGTACTACATGCAGACCTACGGGATGCACTCGATCCACGGGCGCGCGCCGGCGATCGCGACCGGGCTCGCCCTGTCGCGGCCCGACCTCTCGGTCTGGGTCGTGACCGGCGACGGCGATGCCCTTTCGATCGGCGGCAACCACCTGATCCACGCGCTGCGCCGGAACGTGAACGTGAAGATCCTGCTCTTCAACAACCAGATCTACGGGCTGACGAAGGGGCAGTACTCGCCGACCTCGCCGCTCGGGACGGTGAACAAGACGACGCCGATGGGCTCGCTGGACTGGCCGTTCAACCCGGTCGCTTTGGCTCTTGGCGCCGAGGCCACCTTCGTGGCGCGCTCGATCGACACCGACCGCGCGCACCTGACCGAGGTGCTCCGCCGCGCCGCGAAGCACCCGGGCACGGCCTTCGTCGAGATCTACCAGAACTGCAACGTCTACAACGACGGCGCCTTCGACACCGTGCGCGAGCAGAAGGAGAACCGGATCCAGCTCGAGCACGGCAAGCCGATTCGCTTCGGCGCCGAAGACGAACGCGGGGTGCGGCTGCTCCCGGATGCGTCAGCAGAGATCGTCGATGTGGCCGAGGTGGGCGAGGACGCGCTGCTGGTGCACGACGAGCAGGCGCCGACCCCGTCGCTGGCCTCGGCGCTCGCCCGGTTGTCGCACACGCCTCACGGACCGACGCCGCTCGGGGTCTTCCGCGACGTCGAGCGGCCGGTCTACGACCGCCTGATGGACGAGCAGCTCGCGCGGGCCCGCGAGGACCAGGGCGAAGGTGACCTCGCCGGCCTCCTGGCCGCGGGCGACACCTGGACGATCGGCTGAAGCGCTCGCTCCCGTTCGGGGAGTGGGAGACCGCTGCTTTCGTCGTCGGCGACGGCGAGGAGCCGGGGCGCTTGCCGCTGGTCGTGCTCCACGGCGGGCCCGGCGGCTGTCATGACCCGCTCGAGGGGCTGGGGGCGCTAGCTGAGCAGGGGCGGCGGGTGGTCCTCTACGACCAGCTCGGAAGCGGCGAGTCCTCCCGGGCGGACGATGTCGAGCTCTGGACGGTCGAGACCTTCATCGACCAGCTGGAGTCCGTGCGCGACGGGCTCGGGCTGGACGAGCTCCACCTGTTCGGCTCGTCCTGGGGCGGGATGCTCGCGCTCGAGTACGCGTTCACGCGACCGGCCGGGCTAGGGAGCCTGATCCTCAACTCGACGCCGACGAGCGCGCCGCACTGGGCCGAGGAGGCGCTCCGGCTCCACGCCGACCTGCCTCCGGGTCTCGACGAGAAGCAGGCCGAGGAGGAGTTCAAGCGGCGGCACATCATCCGGATCGACCCAGAGCCCGAGGTCCTCGCGCGGGCGCGCGCGAAGTTCGGCACGCAGGTCTACGAGACGATGTGGGGCCCGAACGAGTTCACCGTCACGGGCACGCTCAAGGGCTGGGATGTGATCCCCCGCCTGCGCGAGGTGGACGTCCCGACTTTGATCACCTCGGGCCGCTACGACGAGTGCACGCCGAGGCTTGTCGAGCCGTTGCACGCGGGCGTCGCGGGCTCGGAGTGGGTGCTGTTCGAGGACAGCGCACACATGGCGTATCTGGAGGAGACAGAGCGGTATCTCCAGGTCGTCGGCGGGTTTCTCGACCGCGTCGAAGGTTTCGCGTAGCCGCAGCGGGGCTAGACCCGCGGCGTGAGACACGAGGAAGAGACGGTTGTCGACGAGGCGGCCGGGCCGCCGATCGTCGAAGAGGAGGAGCTCCCACCGGAGCCCCCGCCGCGCGGGGCGCCGCCGCCGCTTCTCTGGCCGTGGTTGCTGCTTCTGCTCGTCCTCGTCATCGGCGGCCTCATCGCTGCGTGGTTCCTGACGCACCGCGGGCACCACAAGCACGCGGCCGTTGTCGCGGTCCCGAATGTCGTCGGCCAGCACGAGGGCGCCGCCGTCGCGCGGCTGAACGGCGCGGGGCTCGTCTCGCGCGTCCAGACCCGGCCGAGCTCGCTGCCGGCAGGGACGGTCTTCGCCGAGCATCCGAGCGCGGGCTCCCGCGTGACCAAGCACTCGGTGGTCACGCTCGAGGCGAACGGCACGGTCATCAGCCAGAGCCCGGCGGCGGGCAACACGGTGGCCAAGGGCTCCACTGCGGTGATCCGCGTCTCACGCGGCCTGGTGAAGGTGCCCGACGTCGTCGGCCAGAGCCGGCCGGCTGCCATCGCAGCTGTGCGTGGCGCTGGGCTCGTACCGACCGTCTTCAAGGTCCCGTCCGGCCAGCCGAAGGGCACTGTCGTTGCCCAGCACCCCGCGGCCGGCGCGCGGGCTCCACGCGGCTCGAAGGTGCGGCTGAACGTCGCCCAGGGCGCGTCCGCCGCGCCGCCTCCGCCGCCTCCTCCGCCGCCTGCGCCGGCGAAGGCGACGATCCCGGACGTCACCGGCCAGCAGCAGGACGCGGCCCAGAAGCAACTGAGCGACGCCGGGTTCGACCCCAAGGTCGTCTACGTGCCGTCCAACCAGCCCGCAGGCACCGTCGTGGCTCAGTCGCCGACCGGCGGCACGACCGCCAAGAAGGGCACGCACGTCCAGATCAACGCATCGCTCGGCCCGAACCCGGCTGCCGAGAAGGCAGTCCCGGACGTGATCGGCCTCAGTCCCGCCAAGGCGGCGTCACGCCTTCGGGCCGCGGGCTTCGACGTCCAGCAGCTCAACCAGACCACGCAGGACCGGAGCAAGGACGGCGTCGTCGTCGACGAGCAGCCCGGCACGAAGGCGCCTGCCGGCTCGAGCGTGACGATCTACGTCGGGCGCTTCCAGACCTAACGGGCCCGGCTAGGCGTCGACGACGTCGACCGAGACGATCAGGTCGGGCCGGATGAAGCGGCCCGCGTAGAAAGGCCACGAGCCGTTCGCGTTCGAGAACTGCTCGATGACCTCCTGCGCGCCTTCCATCGCCGTGCCGAAGTCGCGGAACTCGCCGACCTCGACGCCCTCGCCGTCGCTCAGGCGGACGACCACGGTGAAGCTGCCGCGCCGGCCCTGGGGCTGCGGCGTCTCGAGCTCCTCGAAGAACGAGGGATCGATCGGCGGCTCGGACTGGAGCGCGGGCTCGATCAAGAGCTCCGGTGCCGGGGCCGACAGGAACGGATCGGCGGGCAGCTCGATCGGCGCAAAGTCGTCGGGCCCAATCTCAACCCGCGCTGCCTCGACCGGCACGATCTCGACCGGCTCGACCGGAGCCATCTCGACTGGCGCCATCTCGGCGGGCGCCATCTCAGCCGCGGGCGGAGCCTCGACCGGCGCGGGAGCGACCGGAGGGGCAAGCGTGGGGGAGCCATCAGCGGCTCGGGATCGGGCAGGGGAGGAGCCTGAGCTGGGGGAGGAGCCTGAACCGGCTCGAGCTGGGCCGGGGGCTCCGGCGCAACGGGAGCGGGCTCAGGAGCAGGCGCCGGCTCGGGAGCCGGTGCCGGGGAAGGCTGCTGAGGCTGCTGGGCCTCGGGCGGCCGCAGGGCCGGCGGAGGCGTGGGGAGGTCTTCCTGGTGCATCGGGGCCGAAGAAGCCATCGGGCTATCCATCGGGCCGCGCACGACCGGCGGGCTGAGCGGAGGCTCGAGCGAGAGGCCGATCCCCGAGCTCACCGAGAGGTCGTGCGTTCCTAGAAGTGCAGACATGCTCCCCTTTCCGTTGGACTCACCGGGCTCGCGCAGGAGCGCACGAGCCAGACCGGCCAGCTCTGGATCCACGAGCATGAGCTCGGGCGAGAGGCGCCGTACGAGGGTTTTCTGATCGATGAGACCAATTCGCCGCAGTTGTGGTTCGCTGTTCGCCATGCGGAAACGCTTTCCGCACACCCAGTATCGGGAGCCTCCTCTGAGACGGCATGCCCCGTTGGAGTGATTGGAAGAGGCGGGGTTCCCGGCGCCCCGCCTCAGGAGCGATCAGTGGTTGGCAGCCCTCGGCGTCGGCGTGGCGCTGACGCTGAAATCGGCCGAGTTGTCGCCCGTCTCGTGCCCGTCGGGCAGGCGTACGTCGCTGTTCCCCGGCGCTGCCACGCTGGGCGGCGCGGGAGCGGCGGTGCCCCGCACGAAGGCGTTCGTGGCGGTGCCGTAGCCCACGGAGTCGACGATCGTGCCCGACGCGTCGCGGAGCGCGAGCCCACCTCCGGTCGACGCGAGCGCAGTGCCGAAGCTCTGGTCGGCCGCCGGCGCGCCCGTGTAGCCGCTGCCGCCGAACAAGTAGAAGGCGCCCGCAGCCAGCGTCGCGCCGGACGGAAGGGTGTCGAGGCTGATGTCGCTCGCTCCCGCCGCTGAGCGGTAGACGAGCTTGTAGCCGCTGAGGTCGACCGCCGTCGTGCCGGCGTTGACGATCTCCACGAACTCGTACGACGCGGCGGTCGAGGTGCCGGTCATGAACTCGTTGATCCTGACCGTCCCCGAGCCGCCGCCGCCTCCGCCGCCGGTCTTGCAGGCGATTGCGGCCGTTCCATCGGCGCCGTAGGCGACCGTGAGCGTTCCGGTCCCGGCGGGCGCATGGCAGGTCGTGCCGCTCAGCTCGTCGAGTGAGCCGATCTTGGGCCCGGCCGGCCCGGCGGGCCCGGTCGGGCCTGCGGCTCCGGCGGCTCCGGTTGCTCCGCGGGCGCCCTGCAGCCCGGGCAGTCCCTGCGGGCCCTGAGACCCTTCGACGCCGGTCGGGCCGCGGTCGCCGGCGGGGCCGGTGGGGCCGGCAGGCCCGGCGGGCCCGTGCGAGTTCCAGGAGAGCGGCTGCTCGTCGCGCCGGCACGAGCCGGGACCGGCGACGACGCGCAGGCGGCCGTTCGCCTTCCGCACGCACGAGTAGATGACGCCGTTGGCCCGCCTGTGCTGAGAGCCGTGTGCGGCGAGCGCGACGCCGGCCGCGAGCGCGGGCACGGCCGCCGCGAGCAGCAGCAACCGTCTTCGAGCTGGGTGCATGTGAGGACTCCTCTCGTCGTTTCGGCCAGGAATACCGGCGGGCGAGAGGAGGCACCGGCCCGCGTGCGCCTTTCTTTACGAAGGAGTTACGTCAACGCGAAATAGAGCGTGCACGCGGTGCCCGCGAGCACGCAGTAGACCGCGAACGGGATCAGCGTGTTCGTCTCGAAGAAGCGCATCAGGAAGCGAACCGCCAGGTAGGCGGTCAACGCCGAGCAGAGCGCGGCGACGAGCGCCTGGCCGCGGATGCCGTCGCCCTGCGAGCCCGCAAGGTCCGGCAGCTTCAGCAGGGCGGCAGCACCGATGATCGGGGTCGCCAGCAGGAACGCGAAACGCGCTGCGTCCTTGTTCGAGAGCCCGACGAGCAGCCCGCCGCCCATCGTCGCCCCCGAGCGCGACAAGCCGGGAATCAGCGCCAGTGCCTGGGCAGCGCCGACGCCGAACGCGCCGCCCCAGCCGACCTGGCGAGCGATCCGTGCGTCGTCGTCCTGCTCGACCTGAGGCGCGCGGCGGCGCAGCAGCTCGGCGCCGAAGAGCATGAATCCGTTGACGATCAGGAAGGCCGATGCCGACGCGGCCGAGGCGAAGACGCCGCGAAGCTTGTGCTCCAGCAGGAGCCCCAGGATCCCGGCCGGAATCGTGCCGACGATCAACAGCCAGGCCAGCTTCGCGTCAGTGTCGGCGGGGTCGATCCCGCGGTCGCGCAGGCTGCGGCCGAGGCCCTTCACGATCCGCACCCAGTCGCGCCAGAAGAAGCCGAGCAGCACCAGCGCCGTCGCCAGGTGGGTCGCGACCAGGAAGGTGATGAAGTACGGGTCGTTCTGGTGGATGTTCCAGCCGAGCAGCTGGGGCAGGATCACGCTGTGGCCGAGGCTCGAGACCGGGAAGAGCTCGGACACGCCCTGGAGCAGGCCGAGCACGATCGCCTGCCCGTAGGAGATGAGCGAGGCGACTACCAGCAACTCAGGTCAGGCAGCCGCGCGGTCGCGCTTCGGGCCTGTCTGGAACCAGGCGAAGACCAGCAGCGCGAGCCCGACGAGGAAGGAGGCGATCCCGTGCTTGACGTGATGGTGGTTCGAGCCGGCCTCGTGGCCGGGCAGCCAGGACGGCAGGGCGTGGGCCGGCTCGGCCCAGTAGTAGATTGCCAGGGCGATGAGCAGGATGCCCAGCACCATGGCGGCGATCACGACGGGGCGGCTGTTCAGGCGCACGGCCGGGACGATAGACGCTCGCTAGGGTGAAGTGATGGACGGTCCGGCGATCGAGGCGGAGGGGCTCGTCCGGGTCTTCAAGAAGACGCGGGCGGTGGACGGGATCGACCTCGTCGTCGAGAGCGGCGAGATCTACGGCTTCCTCGGCCCGAACGGCGCGGGCAAGTCGACCACCGTCCACATGCTGACGACGCTGCTGCCGCCGACGGCCGGCACCGCGCGGGTGAACGGCTACGACGTCGTCCACCAGGGCCCGCAGGTGCGCTCGTCGATCGGCGCCGCGCTGCAGGAGGCCGCGCTAGACCCGCTGCTGACCGGCCGGGAGCACCTGCGCCTGCAGGCCTCGCTCCAGGGCATGCCGCACGACATCCGCAGGAGGCGGGCGGACGAGCTGCTGCACCGCGTCGGGCTCAGCGAGGCCGGCGACCGCAAGGTGAAGACCTACTCGGGCGGAATGAAGAGGCGGCTCGACCTGGCGCTCGCGCTCGTCCACTCGCCGCGGATCCTGTTCCTCGACGAGCCGACGACCGGGCTCGACATCCAGAGCCGGACCGCGCTCTGGGACGAGGTCGGCCGGCTGACGCGCGACGACGGTGTCACTGTTTTCCTGACCACGCAGTACCTCGAAGAGGCCGACGTCCTCGCCGACCGTGTCGGGATCATCGACCACGGCCACATCGTCGCCGAGGGCACGCCGGACGAGCTGAAGGCCAGCGTCGGTAGGCCGACCGTCGAGGTCGTTCCCCTCGACGCTGGTGAGCACGAGCGGGCGGCGGCGATCATCGCCCGCTTCGGCGACCCGTGCGGCTCCGAGCACGGCGTCGCCGTCCGGCTCCGTTCCAGCGAGGCCGACCTGGCCGGGATCGTGCGCGCCCTCGACGCGGAGAACCTGAAGGTCGAGCAGCTGCAGCTGCACCAGCCGTCGCTGGACGACGTCTTCCTCGCCAAGACCGGCCGCTCGCTCGAGGGCGCCGCCGAGGAAGAGGAAGGCGAGCGCGGCGGGCTTGCAATGGAGCCCGCCTGAGAGCTTTTCTCGACCAGGTCTACGTTCTCGCGCGCCGGTCGGTGGTGCGCACGATGCGCCAGCCCGCGGCGGTGATCGCGCCACTCGTCTTTCCGATTCTCTTGCTGGCGGTCAATTCGGGCGGGCTCAAGGCGGAGACGCAGCTGCCGGGGTTCCCGACGAACTCGTTCGTGGCCTTCGCGCTGGCGGTTCCGTTCATCCAGGGCGCGCTCTTCTCGACCATGAACGCCGGCACCGACCTGGCGCGCGACATCCAGACGGGTTTCCTGAACCGACTGACGCTGACGCCGATGCGGCGGCTGGCGGTGCTCGGCGGCCAGCTTGGCGGCGTGATCGTGCTCGGCCTCGTGCAGGCGGTCGTCTACCTCGCGGTGGGCCTGGCGGTCGGCGTCCGCTTCGAGTCGGGGCCGGCCGGGATCCTTGTGCTGTTCGCCTTCGCGTTCATGGTCTCGCTGGCCTTCGGCTCGCTGGGCACCCTGGCCGCGCTCCGCACCGGCTCGGGCGAGGCCGTTCAGGGTCTGTTCCCGGCCTTCTTCGTCTTCCTGTTTATCTCGTCGATGAACATCCCGCGCAACCTGATCCAGGTCACGTGGTTCCGGGACGCGGCGACGGCGAACCCGGTCTCCTACCTGCTCGAGGCCGTCCGCAGCCTGATCATCGTCGGCTGGAACGCCGAGGCGCTGGCGCTCGGATTCGGGATCTGCGCGGTGATCGCGGTCATCGGGCTCTCGCTCTCGTCGTGGGCGCTCAAGGTGAGGATGGCCAGGTGAAGACGCTGGCCGTGGCGCGAGGCGTGGCCTGGCGGACCCTGCACAACGTCTTCACCAACCCTTCGCTGCTGATCCCGTCGATCGTCTTCCCGTTGTTCTTCTTCACGGCCTTCGCCGGCGGGCTCTCGCGGATCCGCGACGTGCCGGGCTTCGACTACCCGCTCGGCTACACGTCCTTCCAGTTCGTGTTCGTCCTGCTCCAGTCGGCGGCGTTCGGCGGCGTCTTCACCGGCTTCGGGATCGCGCGCGACTTCGAGGGCGGCTTTGCGCGCAGGCTGTTGCTAGCGGCGCCGCACCGCAGCGGGATCGTGCTCGGCTACGGGATCGCCGCGCTCGTGCGTTGGTTCTTCACCGCCACGGTGCTGACCGTGGTCGCGCTCGCAGTCGGGATGAACGTCGGCGGCAGCGGCGTCGACCTGGTCGGCCTCTATGTGCTCGCGGTGATCATGAACGTCGCCGCGCTGCTCTGGGCCTGCGGCGTGGCCATGCGCTTCCGGACGCTGCAGGCAGGGCCGGTGATGCAGTTCCCGGTGTTCATCGTGCTCTTCTTCGCGCCGGTTTACGTGCCGCTTGGGCTTCTGCGCGGCTGGATCCACTCGATCGCGGTCGTCAATCCCGTGACGCGCGTGGTCGAGGCCGGGCGAGGCTTCCTGGCGGGCTCGCCGACGGAGGTGGGCTTCGCTTTCGGTGCGGGCCTGGCACTCGTGCTCGGCTTCTCCCTCTGGGCCTTCCGCGGCCTGCGCAAGGCCGAAGCCGCGGGCTGACCGGCTTTTGCCGCGGCCGGGTTCGGTCGTAGGCTTGACCTGTGAACGAGCAGGTGCTGCTGGTCGAGGACGACGCCTCGATCCGCGAGGTGACGACGCTGGGGCTCGAGCAGTCGGGCTTCGCGGTCACCTCGGCGGGCGACGGGCGCGAGGGCCTGATCCAGTTCCGGCAGGGGCGCTTCGACCTGGTCGTGCTCGACGTGATGCTGCCCTCGCTGGACGGCTTCGAGGTCCTGCGCGAGATCCGCAAGGACAGCCAGGCGCCGGTCGTGATGCTGACCGCGCGCTCCGACCTGCACGACGTTGTCGTCGGGCTCGAGCTCGGAGCGGACGACTATGTGACCAAGCCGTTCGAGCTGCCCGAGCTCGTGGCGCGGATGAAGGCCGTGCTGCGCCGCTCGACCGCCGAGCCGGAAGCCGGCGTGATCGCGGCCGACGGGCTCGAGATCGACCCGGCGGCCTTCACGGTGCGGCGAGGCAGCGAGGAGATCGCGCTGACCGCGACCGAGTTCAGGCTGCTGCTCGAGCTGGCGCGCCGGCCGAAGCAGGTCTTCACGCGCGAGCTGCTGCTCGAGCTGGTCTGGAACTACGACTACCTCGGCGACTCGCGGCTCGTCGACGCGGCCGTCCAGCGCTTGCGGGGAAAGATCGAGGACGATCCGAAGGAGCCGACGCTGATCCGTACCGTTCGCGGCGTCGGCTACAAGTTCGGCTAGTGCTTCGACGCAGGCTGACGATCGCGTTCGCGCTGGCGGTGGGCGTGTCGACGGTCGCGCTCGCGGCCGGCTCCTACTTCGTCGTGCGGCACAACCTGCTGAAGGACTCGGTGGCCACCTCGGCCAAGCAGGCGAAGCAGAACCTCCAGATCGCGCCGCGGTACCTGCCCGACCAGCCGGCCAAGCTGCTCGACGTTTACAAGGGCATCGGCGGGTTCGAGACCGTGCTGGTGGCCGGCGGGCAGCAATACGCGGGCTTCGGTGTGGCCTTGCGGCAGGTGCCGAGCGAGCTGCGCAAACTCGTCCACGACGGGCAGCTCGGCTACCAGCGGACGACGGTCGCGGGCACCCACTACCTCGTCGTCGGCGGGCCATCCGACGACGAGGCGCAGCTCTACTTCTTCTACTCGGAGCAGGGCCTGTGGCACGAGCTCGACGTCCTGCGGAACATCCTGCTGGCCGGCGGCGCGCTGCTCGTGCTGCTGGCCGCGCTGGCAGGCGCCGTGATCGCGCGTGAGGCGCTGCGGCCGGTCGCGCAGGCGAGCGAGGCGGCGCACTCGCTCGCTGAGGGATTGCTCGAGACGAGGCTGCCGGTAGAAGGCCGCGACGAGTTCGGCGCCTGGGCGCAGGCCTTCAACGAGATGGCCGGTGCGCTCGAGGCGAAGATCGCCGCGCTGTCGGCGGCGCAGGCTCGCGAGCGGCGGTTCACCGCCGACGTGGCGCACGAGCTCCGCACGCCGCTGACCGGGCTCGTCGGCGAGGCGTCGCTGCTCTCCGAGCACCTCGAGCAGATGCCGCCGGAGTCGCGCCGCCCGGCCGAGCTGCTGATCGCCGACGTCGGGCGGTTGCGGAAGCTCGTCGAGGACCTGATGGAGATCTCGCGGCTGCAGGCCGGCGCCGAGAGCGTCCACGCCGAGCCGGTCGATCTCGCCTCCGTGACCGCGGCCATCCTGCGGGCGCGCGGGTGGACCGAGCGCGTGAGCCTCGACGGCGCGGAGACCGAGATCACGACCGACCCGCGCAGGCTCGAGCGGATCGTGGCCAACCTGGTCGGCAACGCGCTCGAGCACGGTGGCGGCAATGGAGTCGCGGTGCGCGTCGGGCGCGACGGCAGCGGCGCCTTCGTCGAGGTGGCCGACCGTGGGCCCGGGATCCCGCCCGAGCACCTGCCGCACCTGTTCGAGCGGTTCTACAAGGCGGATCCGTCACGGACCGGCCGCGGCTCCGGGCTCGGCCTGGCGATCGCGCAGGAGAACGCGCTCCTGCTCGGCGGCGAGATCGACGTCCGCAGCGAGCCCGGCGCGGGCAGCACGTTCACCTTGCGCCTGTAGCGAAACCGTTACGCGGCGGTGACGGGGCCGTTGCGCGCCCTCTCGAGGATGGGGCCATGAAGTTTCCACTCGCGCTCCTCCTCCTCCTCCTCCTCCTCCTGGTCGCGGGCTGCGGCGGCACCGCCATGCGGGCTCGCCCGGCCCACGCTTGGGAGCGGCTTCCGGCCGCGCCGATCCGCATCGACACCTCGCTGCAGAGCGTCTGGACGGGCAAGGAGCTGATCGTCAGCGGCCTTCGCGCCGGCGCGGACGGCACGTATACGAACGCGACCGAAGTTGTCGCCGCGTATGACCCGGCCCAGCGCTCCTGGCGGCGGCTGGCGCGCCCGCCGAAGATGGACGAGTACTGCCACCGCTCCCTCGCCTGGACCGGCCGCGAGGTCGTGCTCTGGGGCTGCGGCCAGGCCGCGCTCGACCCCGGCACCGGCCGCTGGCGCGTGCTGCCCAGGCCGCCGACCGGGGAAGGCATCGCCATCTGGACCGGCCGCGAGCTGATCGGCTGGGGCGGCGGCTGCTGCGGCGACGCCTGGGACGGCGGCTCCGCATACGACCCGGCGACGAGCTCCTGGCGGACGCTCGCGCACACGCCGCTCGCCCCCGCCCAGGGCGCCCTCGGCGCCTGGACCGGCCACGAGCTCCTGCTGCTCGTCAACGGGATCAACCCGGCGAGCGGCAAGCCGTATCCGGCTCGGTTCGCCCGCGCGGCCGCCTACGACCCGGGCGCGGACCGCTGGCACCGGATCGCGACGCCGCCCGAGACCGGCTTCCGACTCGGCAGCGCCGCCGCCTGGGACGGCCACGAGCTGGTCGTCGTCGGCGCCGGGCCTGACGCGCGCTCGACCTTCGCATACGACCCCGCGACCGGCCGCTGGAGCCGCCGCGCGCCCTCGCCGCTCGGCCTCCGCAACGCAACCGCCTTCCAAGCAGGCGGTCGCCTCGTGGTCTGGGGCGGCGCCGAGACCTCCCGCGCGCTCGCCTACGACCCGGCCTCCGACCGCTGGACGCTGCTCCCCGCGGCGCCGGTGCATGGCACCGAGCAGACCGCCGCCTGGGCCGGCGACCACCTGATCGTCTGGAGCGACGCCGGCGGCGCCGCACTCAGCCCCGCTCTCGAAAGGAGCACACGATGAAGTCTCTGCTGGCACTCGCAACCACGGTCCTCGCCCTCGCCCTCGGCCTCGCCGCTGGCGCCTCCTCGTCTCCGTCGGCCGCGTCGCTGAAGGTTCGCGGCGGCCTCCCCAACCTCGTGGCTGCCGACGACCGCCTCGTCGCCCGCTACACGTTCTACGCCGGCAGCAAGGCCGTGCCGGGGACGTTCTACGTCCGCAACGACCTCCAGAAGCGCTTCTCCCGGCTGCCGCTGACGCGCGCGGCCGGTTACAGCGTGACCGTCCCAACCCGCCTCATCCACGGACACCTGCTGACCTACTACGCATCGTTTCGTGGCGTCAAGCAGGCGAAGCGGTCGGCCTGGATTCTCGCCAAGCCGGTTGTGGTGCGGCTGGGAACGCATCAGTTCGGCCAGACGCAGGGCTCGAGCGACGTGGTCGCCCGAGCGCGGGCGGACGAGGTCGGGTGGGACATCAGCGACGAGTTCCACCTCGGCCCACAGACCTTCCAGACCGCTTCCGACGGCTCGACCTGGCTCGAGGACTCGTTCGACAACCGCCTGCTCGTCTGGAGCCCCGGCTCGGCCGCCCACTTCGCCCGCTCGATTCCGATTCCATGGGGAGCCGGGCTCAGCGACATCGCCTTCGGGCCGGCCGGCGAGGTCTACGTCACGCGTCAGCTGACCGATCCCGCGCGGCTGGTGCTCGACCGGCTCGACCCGGCCACCGGCGGGATCGTCTGGGAGAGCAAGGTCGGACGGGAGTACGGCGGCGGGTCCAGCGGCGACTCGCCTCCTGTGATCGCCAGCGGTAGCCCACTGCGCCTCGGCCCGGACGGCACGCTCTACTACCTGGTCCAGATGGGCCGGCCCGGCGACGAGTGGGGCTGGATGCCGGTCGCGACGCCCGCCGGCACGCCGCTCTCGCCGGGCGCGCAGATCGCAGGCATTCACTGGCCCTACCAGCCGCTTCACGGCGGGCTGCGGCTCGTCGGCCTCGAGGTCTACACGGCCCACGGCGACGGCGCCCCGCACGAGATCCGCTACGCGCTGGTCAACCGCGCCGGCCGGGTCGTCCGCTCATGGCGGATCCTCAGCACCACTGGCATAAGCAACTTCCACCAGACGGTGCCCGATCTCGCCGGTGGCGACCCGGTCGTCGTCGTCGACTTCCAGGACGGCGCGAAGACGGAGTACGAGGTGCTGCGGCTCGGCCCGCACGGCGCGGCCGCAAAGCTCTCGCTCCGGCGCGGCGTCTTCGGCGACACGCTTCTGCCCGACCTCCGCGTCGGGGCCGACGGCAAGCTCTACCAGCTCTCGACCTCCCCCGACACCGGCATCACGGTGACCCGCTTGCCACTCGGCTAGTGATGAAGACGCTCCTCGCCATTGCCCTCGCCGTCGTCGCCGTCCCTCCGGCGGCGACGGCGGCCAAGGGGTTCGCCGTTCACCAGGACAACGCCGTCCCCCAGCTGCTCGTTCCCGGCGACAGCGTCCAGGTCGGCTACAGCACCGACTCGTCCGGCGTGAAGTCGCTGGGCGGGACGCTCTTCGTCCGCACCGACCTCCAGCGCCGCTTCAGCCCGCTCGCCCTCGCCGGCAAGGGCCATGCTGTCTCGACGATCCTGCCCGCCCGCTTCCTGCGGGGGCACCGGCTCATCTACTACGCCGTCATCCGGGATACGAAGGGCAAGCGCTCGGTCACGACCGGGAAGCGGTCGGCGTGGATCCTGCAGAGGCCGGTCGTCGTCGGCCTCGGCACGCATGTCTACGGACAGACGCGGCAGCCCGACGCGGTCGTCGCTCGCGCGAGCGCGGCCGAGGTCGGCTGGGATACGGGCGGCGAGTTCAATCTCGGCCCGCAGACCTTGAACGTGGCCCCCGACGGCTCGGCCTGGCTGCAGGACTCGTACAACAGCCGGCTGCTGGTGTGGAGGCCGGGTCAGCCCGACAGCTTCGCACGCACGGTTCCGCTGCCCGGGTTCGCCGGCGGCGGCGACTTCGTCTTCGGGCGGGACGGGACGATCTACGCCAGCTCGCCCGGCTTCCTGGGCTCCGACCCGCTGCTCTTCCACCTGAGCCCGTCCGGAGAGGTGTTCTGGAGCGCTCAGCTTCCGGCCGCGCTGAAGGGCGCCGGGGAGCTTGCCCTCCGGGTCGGCCCCGACGGCACGATCTACGGCGAGGTCGGCGGCGAGCAGACCCAGGCGCTGGGCGGGCCGTCCGGTGACTGGGGCTGGCTGCCCGTCGCGACGGCGACCGGAAAGGCACTTCCGGTCGCCTACCAGGCCCGGCATACGGTGTGGGGCTACCAGCCGCTCGCCGGCGGACTGCGCTTGATCTCCGCGGTCTATACGCCGCCGCGTTCGCAGCAGGGCCCGAAGGACGTCCGCTACGCGTTGATCGGCCACAGCGGACGCGCCGTTCGCGCCTGGCGGGTCCTCAGCCGGACCCAGATCTTCCCCGGCGGCGGGCCGTTCTTCACGCCTGAGCTCGTCGGCGGCGATCCGGTTATCGACCTCGACGTGGCGCGCCCGGGGCAGCTCGAACACGTCGTGCTCCGCCTCGGCCCGCACAGTGCGGAGGCCCGCTTCTCCCTCCCGTACAGCATCTTCGGCGAGGGCACGTCCTACGCCGATCTGCGGATCGGCCCGGATGGCAAGCTGTACCGGCTCTCGACGTCGCCGACGAACGGAGTCACGATCAGCAGGTACTCGCTCCAGCCGTGATCCGCGCCCTCTCAGTCGCAGCCGCGCTCACCTTCACGCTCGCGCCGGCCGGCACGACCGAGCGCGTCAGCGTCTCCGCGACCGGCGACCAGGCCGAAGCCGAGAGCTGGGGCGACGCGATCAGCGCCGACGGCCGCTACGTCCTCTTCGACTCGCACGCCCCCAACCTCGTCCCGGGCGACACGAACGGGCAGACCGACGTCTTCGTCCGTGACCTGCAGACCGGCGAGACGACCCGCGTCGACGTGGCGAGCGACGGCAAGCAGGCGAGGCTGCTCCCGAGCCACGGGACGTCGATTAGTGCGGACGGCCGCTACGTCGTCTTCACCTCGGAGGCCGGGAACCTCGTCCCGGGCGACAGCAACGAGGCGACTGACGTCTTCCTCCATGACCGCCAGACGGGCGAGACGACCCGCGTCAGCATCGCCAGCTCGAATACACAGGCCATCGGCTTCAGCGGCGACGGCGAGATCAGCGCCGACGGGCGCTACGTGGCCTTCGACTCCTACGCCCGCAATCTCGTCCCGAACGACACGAACGGCGGCGAGGACGTCTACCTGCGCGACCTCCAGGCCGGCAAGACGATGCGGTTCGACGTCTCGAGCTACGGCCATCAGGCGAGCCGCGGCAGCCAGACGAGCTCTCCGGCGATCAGCGCCGACGGCCGCTACGTGGCGTTCCTGTCCAACGCGACGAACCTGGTCTCGGGCGACACGAACCGGCTCACCGACATCTTCGTCCGCGACCGCAAGCGGGGCCGGACCGTCCGCGTGAGCGTCGGCCCGCGCGGGCGGCAGGCGCGGGACCCCCGCTCGCGGAACGGCAGCGTCGCCCCCTCGATCAGCGCCGACGGCCGCTTCGTCGCCTTCGTCTCCACGGCGACCAACCTCGTCTCGAGCGACACCAACCGGATGCCGGACGTATTCGTGCGCGACCGCGCGCGCCGCCATACGACCCGGGTCAGCCTCGCGAGCTCCGGGCGCCAGGCCAAGCTGGAGAGCGGCGTGCCCGTGATCAGCCCCGACGGCCGTCTCGTGGCCTTCTCGTCCTACTCCGCTCTCGTGCCGGGCGAGCAGGCCGGCGTCGGCCAGCTGTTCGTCCGCGATCTCCAGGCGGGCACGATCACGCTCGCGAGCCGCAGCAGCGACGGCGAGGCGGGCGACGACTCGAGCACGGCGGCCGGCTTCAGCGCCGACGGCCGCTACCTCGCCTTCTCGTCCTGGGCGCGCAACCTCGTCCCCGACGACACCAACGGCCTGCTCGACGTCTTCGTCCACGACTTCGGATCGTGCGCAAGCTGCTCGCGCTGACCGCGCTGGTCGTCGTGGCTGCCGCGGCCGGCTACTTCCTGGCGCGTGGCTCCGAGCACGCGGTCTCGCTCGGCCCGCCGCCTGGAAGCGGGACCGGCAGGTCGACCGGAGCGCAGCAGACCGGCGCGCCGGCGGCCGCGCGCACCATCCAGGTCTGGTTCGCCCGCGACGGGCGGCTGGCCGAGGCGCTCCGAACCTACAAGCCGACGCGCAAGGTCGCGACGGCGGCGCTCGACGCCCTGCTCGCCGGGCCCGTCTCCGCGGAGCGGGCCGCCGGCCTCTCGTCCCAGATCCCGTCCGGAACGCGGCTGCTCGGGATCACGATCGAGAACGGCGTCGCCAACGTCGACCTCAGCTCCGACTACGAGTCGGGCGCCGACGCCCGCACGCTGCAGCTGCGGCTCGCCCAGGTCGTCTACACGCTGACGCAGTTCCCGACCGTCTCCTCGGTGCGCTTCTCCGTCGAGGGAACGCCGGTGAACGTCTTCTCCAGCGGCGGGATCGTCCTCGACCACCCGGTCGGGCGCAGCGCGTACTCGAGCCTGGCCCCGCAGGCCCAGCCGCTCGCCGGGAGCTGGCGCGCGCTGCCGCCGGCGCCGCTGCAGCCGCTCGCGTCGCGCCTCAGCGTCTGGACCGGCCACGAGCTGCTCGTGCTCGGCCGGCTCGGCGGCGAGTTCTCCCTCGCGTCGTACGACCCACGCACCGACTCGTGGCGCCTGCTGGCCTCGCCGCCGCGGCCTGCGCGTGCCGGTCCCTACCGGATCGCGTGGACCGGAAGAGCGCTGCTGCTCTGGGGGCTCGGGGTTTTCGACTGGTACAGCCCGAGGAGCGGTCGCTGGCACACGCCGGCCCAACCGCCGACGGCGGCCGCGCCGGTGGTCGCCGCGTGGACCGGGAACGAGCTCCTCGGCTGGACCGGCTCGGGCGGAGCGGCCTACGATCAGGACGCCGACACCTGGCGGGCGCTCCCGCCGGCGCCGGTGCCTGCGCGACCGCTCTCGACCGGTGCCTGGACCGGCCGTGAGCTCGTGGTCGTCTCGGGGGCCCGCGCCGCCGCGTACCGGCCGGGCACCGACCGCTGGCGGCGGCTCCCGAATCTGCCTGCGGCACGGCCCGGCGCGCGGGCCGTCTGGGACGGGAACGAGGTGCTGGTCGTCGGCGGCAGCGACGCCCCGCAGGTCGGCTACGGCTACGACCCGGACGCGAACCGCTGGCGGACGCTGTCGCCGATGGGGTCGGGCCGCGCGCACTCGGCGGTCGTGTGGAGCGGGCGCCGTCTGCTCCTCTGGGGTGGACTGACCCGCGTGCCCGGCGGCCTCGCGTCGCCGCCGAACGGGCTGGCGTACGACCCGTTGGGCGACGTCTGGCGGCCGCTCCCGCAGGCGCCGCTGCGCGGGCGCAACGATCCGGCCGGCGCCTGGACCGGCCGCTCGTTGATCGTCTGGGGCGGCGGCCCGGGCCTCGAGGACGGCGCCGCGTTCACACCATCGGGCTAGACGTCGAGGCGAAGGTCCTCGAGGTCGAGATCCCGGACGACGCGGCGCATCACGTCGTCGTCGATCCGGCCGTCGCGGCGCAGCTCGACCACGGCGTCGCGCTCGGCGTCGAGCAGTTCGCGGCGGAGCCGCTGGTAGTCGGCCGAGCGCTCGTCGAAGCTGCCGTCGCCGTCCGGGTCGAGCCGCGAGTTGAAGCGGTTGCGCCGGAAGTCGTAGAGCCCGCGCATCCGCTCGGCGGTGTCCTCGCGCACCCACTCCTCGTCGATCAGCTCGTCGAGCCGCGCGATCGCCGCGTCGGCCGCGTGGATGCGCGCCTTCGCCTCCTCCCGCGCCTCGAGGCCGTCGTCATCGGGCCGCAGCGCCCGGATCACGGCGGGCAGGGACAACCCCTCGACGACGAGCGTGCCCATGATGACGCCGAAGGTCAGGAAGACGACCAGCTCGCGGTCGGGGAAGTGCGCGCCGGCGTTCGTGGTAAGGGGCAGCGCCAGCGCGGCGGCGAGCGAGACGGCGCCGCGCATGCCCGACCACGCGAGGATCGTCTTCTGCCTCCACGAGGGCGCCGGGTCGTCCGACCTCGCCTTGCCCACGAAGAGCGACACGCAGGCCAGCGCGAAGACCCAGACGAAGCGTACGGCGATCACGACCAGGCAGACGAGGGCCGCCCAGCCGATCAGCGTCGCGGTCGAGCGGCCGGAGAGGGAGTCGAGGATGCCCGGCAGCTGCAGCCCGACCAGCGCGAACAGCAGGCCGTTGAGGAGCACGAAGACGATCTCCCAGACGGCCTGGCCCTGCAGGCGCGTTTGCGGAGTCGTCAGCTCCGGCGTGTACCAGCCCATGTAGACGCCGACGGTCACCGCGGCGAGGACGCCCGAGACGCCGGCTGCCTGCGCGGGGAGGTAGGCGAAGTAGCCGCTGAGAAGGGCGACCGTGATCTCGACCGGCGGGTTGTCGAGGCGCCGCCGGAGCATGCGGATCAGGTACCCGACGGCGAGGCCGATCGCGATCCCGCCGATCACGTTGACGAAGAACCGCATCGTCGCGTTGCCGAGCGAGAAGCTGCCCGTGACGACTGCGGCGACTGCGAAGCGGTACGCGACGAGCGCTGTGCCGTCGTTGACCAGGCTCTCGCCCTCGATCACGGCGATCAGGCGTCGCGGGAGGCCGAGGCGATGCGCGATCGCGGTGGCGGCGGTCGGGTCGGTGGGCGAGACGATCGCGCCGAGCACGAACGAGGTCGGCCAGTCGAGCCCGATCACCTCGTGGGCAACCATGGCGACCGTGACCATCGTCATCAGGACGAGGCCGATCGCGAGCGCGCCGATCGGCCGCCAGTTTGCGCGGAGCTCCCGCAGCGAGGTGAAGTAGGCCGAGCCGTAGAGGAGCGGGGGCAGGACCGCGACGAGGACGATCTCGGGCCGCAGCTGGATGTGCGGCACGCCCGGGATGAAGGCGAGCGCGAGGCCGCCGAGCACGAGCAGGATCGGGTACGGGATTCGGACGAACTGCGCGATCGAGAGCAGCAGGAGCCCGGCGGCCAGGAGGCCGGCGAGGAGCAACCCGTCGCCGCTCGAGAAGCTCATCGTGACGACGTGCACGAGCCGAGACTAGCGCCCCAAACCCTGTCGGTACGATCCGTTCCAGGTGGTCGTCGACGTGCGGACTGAGATCGAGATCGACCGGCCTCGGAGCGAGGTCGCCGAGTACGCCTCGAACCCGGGCAATGCGCTGGCCTGGTACAGCAACATCAAGCAGGTCGAGTGGAACTCGGCCAAGCCGCTCGCGGTCGGCTCGCGAATCGTCTTCGTGGCGCAGTTCCTCGGAAAGCGGCTCGACTACATCTACCAGGTGCGCGAGCTCGAGCCGGGGAAGCGGTTCGTGATGGGTACCCACGAAGGCCCGTTCCCGATGGAGACGACCTACGAGTGGGAGGACGCTCCCGGCGGCGGGACCCGCATGTCGCTGCGCAACCGCGGCGAGCCGTCGGGCTTCTCGCGGCTGACCGCCCCGCTCGTCGCCCGCGCCATGCGCCGCGAGAACCGCAAGGACCTCCAGCGCCTCAAGGCGGCCCTCGAAACCTGAGCACAGCGATGAGTTTTGGGGTGCCCCGCCGTCTTTGCCTAGGATGGAGGTCGTGATGGAAGGCCGCGCCGTCACCGCCGCTCCCGGCCCTGCCGAGCTGGAGCAGCACCGCCGTGAGCTGACGGGCTACTGCTACCGCATGCTCGGCTCGCCGTTCGAAGCCGAGGACGCGGTGCAGGAGACGATGGTCCGGGCCTGGAAAGCGCTCGACCGGTTCGAGGGCCGCTCGGCCCTTCGCTCCTGGCTGTACCGGATCGCGACCAACGTCTGCCTCGACATGGCCAAGGGCCGCGAGCGCCGCGCCCGGCCGATGGACCTCGGCCCCGCGCGCGAGCCGGTCTTCGAGAACCTCGCCACCCGGCCGGAGGCAACCTGGCTCGAGCCGGTCCCGGCCGACCCGGCGCCGAGCTGCTCGACACGAGCGTCGCCTCGGTCAACAGCGCTCTGCAGCGGGCGCGGGCGACCCTGGAGCAGACGGACGTCTCCGCGACGGAAGAGCTCGACGACGCCGACCGTGAGCTCCTCGGCCGCTACGTCCAGGCCTTCGAGCGCTACGACATCGAGGCCCTCACCTCGCTGATCCACGAGGACGCAGCCCAGTCGATGCCGCCCTACGACCTCTGGCTCTTCGGCCGCGACGACATCTTCACCTGGTGGCTCGGCCCGGGGATCGGCTGCAAGGGCTCGCGCGTGCTGCCGGCCCCGTTCGCCAACGGCTCGCCCGCGTACGGCCAGTACAAGCCGAGCGAGACCGGCCCCGGCTACGAACCGTGGGCGCTGCAGGTGCTCGAGCTCTCAGGCGGCCGGATCGTCGAGCTGACCTTCTTCCTCGACACCGAGCGCCTCTTCCCGCTGTTCGGCCTCCCGCTCCGGCTCGAAGGGTAGGACGCCCGTGAGCCCGGCGAAGGCAACGAGCTCGCGGAGCTCGGGAGTGGCGTCGAGCAGCCGCACCTCGATCCCGAGCCGGCGCGCCGCCAGCTGCAGGCGCGCGAGCAGGTCGAGCGTCGCGGCGTCCGCTTCGAGACCGCCGACCTGGCACGCAAGCGTCCTCATCTCCTGCAAAGACGGAATTCGCGCCCCGATCTCATCGTTCGACCGATGAGTTCCACCCGTCGCCGCCGTCTATCCCTGCGATGACCATCGACTCCGACAAGCGCTGGATCGCCCTCTACGTGCTCTGCTTGGGCTCGCTGATGATCGTGCTCGACGCGACGATCGTGAACGTCGCGCTGCCCTCGATCCAGGCCGACCTCGGCTTCTCGCAGGCCTCGCTCGCCTGGGTCGTCAACGCGTACCTACTGACTTTCGGCGGCTTCCTGCTGCTGGGCGGCCGGCTCGGCGACCTCTACGGGCACCGGCGGCTGTTCCTGATCGGGCTCTCGGTCTTCACGCTGGCCTCGCTCGCGTGCGGGCTCGCGACGACGCAGGGCTTCCTGATCGTGGCGCGCGCCGTTCAGGGCGTCGGCGGCGCGGTCGTCTCGGCGGTCGCGCTGTCGCTGATCATGACCCTCTTCCACCAGCCGGCCGACCGGGCCAAGGCGATGGGTGTCTTCGGCTTCGTCTCGTCGGGGGGCGGGACGATCGGCGTGCTGCTCGGCGGCGTGCTCACGGACGTGCTGAACTGGCACTGGATCTTCCTGGTCAACCTGCCGGTAGGGATCGCGGTCTTCGCGCTCTGCCTCTGGCTGCTGCCGGGCGGTGCGGGCGTGGGCCAGGGGCGGCTCGACGTCGCCGGCGCGGTTACGGTCACCGCCTCGCTGATGATCGCGGTCTACGCGATCGTCAACGGCAA
>VAWL01000161.1 GCA_005883965.1 Actinomycetota bacterium | reverse complement strand
CGTGTGTGAGCTGCACCTGGTTGCCGCCGTTCGGCGCGATCTCCCAGACGTTGGGGCTGCCGCCGGCGTCGTTGGAGTAGGCGATGGTCGTGCCGTCCGGTGACCAGGCTGCGTGCGTGTCGGCGCCCGGTCCGCCCGTCAGCTGCGTGGCCGCGCCACCCGTCCTGGGCATCAGGTACAGGTCGCCTCCGCCGCTGCGCGTGCTCGAGAACACCAGCTGGTCCGACCCGGGCGACCAGTCCCCGAGCCGGTCCTCGGCGGCGTTGCTCGTGAGGTCGGCCTGATGCGAGCCGTCGGTCTGCATCGTGAACACGTCCCAGTTGCCGGTGCGATCGCTCTCGAAGGCAATCGCGCTGCCGTTCGGCGCCCAGCGCGGGTTGCGGTCGTTGGCTCCGGCGTCGTTGGTCAGGTCGGCCGGCGCGCCGCTGCCGTCGGCGGCCGCGACATAGACGTCGAACTTGCCGCTCCCGGTCCTCGCCGCATAGGCGACGAGCGTGCCGTCCGGAGACCACGATGGCCGGCCTCCCAGCGCTACGTTGTGGGCGACGATCCCACCCTTCGTGCCCAGCCAGTCGCCGGCGCTGAGCTCGGCCGACGCCGGATCGGCGGGATCCAGCGGGACGCTGGTGTTGATCGCGATCTGCGTGCCGTCTGCGCTGATTGCGGCGCTGCCGAGCACGCCGACCGGAGAGTCGAGGTCGATCTCCTGCTTGCCCGGCCCGAGCAGCTCGAGACTGGCGAACCCGGGCGACTCGCTCAGGATCAGCAGCCGCTGCTGCGTGGCCGGGTAGGTCGCACGCGAAGGGCCGGCGGCCGAGAGGACGACGGCAAGAGTAAAGAGCAGCGCAGGTGCCAGCAGGCGCACGCCGCCAGCCTAAATGAGGCGGCCGTCCGGAGCCACCTTCGCGCCCTGCTCGACCAGCCGCTCGCGGATCAGGAACTGGAAGGTCGACCAGGCGCCCCGCCGCGCCTCGAACATGCGGTAGATCTGCCATTCGGTCAGCAGGGATTCGTCCTCGCGGCGCGCCGCGGTCCAGTCGGCGAACTTCGGCAGGCGCTTGAGCCGGCGGGCCAGGGCCATTCCCTGCTCCAGGGCCCGCTCGAGCTTCTCCTCCCCCACCGGCACGTCGAAGCCCGCTTCCCGGAGGGCGTTCGCGAGCGAGCCGAATGTGTGCCAGTAGAGCGATTTGGACGGCATCCGCCCACGGTGCTCCTCGATGTCTCGCGCGGTCGGGATCCGGCCCAGCTCCTCCCCCAGTTCCTTGAGCAGCTCCAGGAGCTCCTCGCGGGTCGCGAAGCGCCGCGGGACGAGCCCCGCGGTCCGCTTGGCCTCGTTCCAGCTGCCGAAGTGCTCGATCACCGTTTGCGGGTGGACGGAGGTCTGCGGATCGGCCGCGAACTCACGCATCGTCGGTGAGCGGCCGAGGCGCTTCGCGGACGCGGCGAGCTCCTCCAGGATCTGCTCGTTCGTGTAGCGCTTGCGGATGCCGGCCTGGAAGGACTCCAGCGCCTTCCGGTCGATGCCCGCGAGCGCGCGATATTGCGTCCTTCGCTGGGGCTTGCGGGGCACGGAACCAAGAATGGTAGAGCAACTGCGGCGTAATGCAAGCAGCGGGCTAGCGTCTAGCGCTGTCTGCTAGCTCGCCCTAGGAAGCGGCGAGGACGTGCTGAGGACGGCCCTGCTCGTCCACGCCCTCGAGCGGCAGGATCCGCTCCAATGCGGCGACGCAGCGCGGGCAGAACTGGCTGCCGGATGCGCGGCGGAGCTCGTCCAGCGCCTGTGCCGCCGGCCGCGCGGCACGGTAGATACGCGTGGTCAGCATCGAGTCGAGTGCGTCGGCGACGTGGATGATCCGCGCGCCGAGGGGAATGTCCTCGCCGGCGAGCCGGTCGGGGTAGCCGGTGCCGTCCCAGCGCTCGTGGTGGTGGCGGATGGCGGGCACGGCATCGTTGAGGAAGCCGAGCCGATCGATGATCCGCGCGCCTTCGTCGGCGTGGCGCTGCATCAGGTCCCATTCCTCCGTCGTCAGGCTGGCGGGCTTCAGGAGGATCGCGTCCGGGATCGCCAGCTTGCCGATGTCGTGGAAGAGCGCCGCGTGACCGAGCAGATCGAGCTCGGCCTGCGAGAGCCCGAGCTCCCGACCGATCGCCAGCGCCAGCTGCTGGACGCGGCGCGAGTGGCCGGCCGTGTAGGCGTCGCGGGCGTCGACCGTGGCGGAGAGGCTTTCCATCGCCGCGGTGGAGCGCTCCCGAAGGAGCTTGTTGGCGTGCTCGAGGGAGACGTTCTGGGTCTGGATCGTCTCGGCGGCCTGGCGTAGCTTCTGCGCGCTGCGCTGGGTGTGGCGCAGGTAGGCCTCCTGCGTCTTGCGCATCAGGAGCAGCGGCAGGGCGAATACGGCGAGCGCCCAGAGGCCCGCGGCGCCGTAGCCGACCCAGATGACGCCGCCGATGAAGCCGTAGACGAGGTAGTGGGTCGCCAGCCAGGCGAAGCGCTCGCGGAAGACCCCCCACCAGCTCTCGTGGCCCTCGACCGAGACGACGAGGCTGATCAGGCCCATGTTGACCGCGAAGTAGGTGCCGCCGGCCGCGACTCCGGAGAGCACGTAGACCAGCCGGCCGAGGTCACCGTGGAAACCGGCAGTGAAGACGCCGGCGGCCGCGAGCGAGGAGAGCGACAGGGTGCCGATGTTGAAGAGCACGTAGTGGAACGGCGACCGCCTGGCGCTCCACTCGACCGCCGAGATCGTGATCGCCAGCGGCAGCGCGGCGCGCGGGCCGAAGAGCGCGGCGCCCGCGATCGAGCCCACGGCGCTGACGGAGATCGAGCCGTCGTCGACCTCGAGCGCAAGGGCCTGCCCCGCGCCGACGAGCGCGACGATCGCGGCGAGACCGAGCCAATCCGTGCTGTTGCCGAAGATCAGCCCGAGCACGCCCGCGGCGATGCCGACGGTGCTGATCACTCCGACGAAGCCGGCAAGCCTGCGCGAGAGCGACAGGAAGCGCGGCCCGTGGAGCGCGTGCGGGCGCGGGTGGCGCCGCTCGAGGTCCGGGTGCGTGTCCATCGCCGGCGGCAGCGGAGTCACGTGCTCGCCCGTCTCCGGCACGACGACGAGACGGGCCTTGCGATCATCCGGCAGCAGCAGCGGCTCGGAGCTGGCGTCGAGGACGCGGTTGCGACCCTGGAGCTTGGCGCGGTAGACGGCCAGATCGGCCTGGTGGATCAGCTCGTTCGCGTCCGCCCCGTCGCGGGGGAAGGCGGCGACGCCGATCGAGACGGTCGCTCGGATCGGCTCACTGGAGGTCTCGACGTCGAAGGCTCGGGCGGCCACGGTGCGCCGGATCCGCTCGGCGATCTCGAAGGCCTGGTCCGGCGGCGTCTCCGGCAGCAGGATGGCGAACTCCTCGCCGCCGAACCGCGCCGGCACGTCGTAGTGGCGCAGCTGGGAGCGGAAGACCTCGGCGATCCCCTGCAGGACGGCGTCGCCGGCGAGGTGGCCGTAGGTGTTGTTGATGTCGCGGAGGAGGTCGAGGTCGGCCATCACGAGCGAGAGCGGCCGCTCGAAGCGTGCGGCGCGCGTCAGCTCCTCGTTCAGGGCGGCCGCGAAGTGACGGGCGTTGAAGAGGCCGGTCTTCGCGTCGACACGGGCCTCCTCCTGGAGCTGCGGCACCGACAGCGACCGGTGGATCAGGAACAGCGGCGCGACCGCGAAGGCGATCAGCCACGGATTCGAGAGCCAGAAGGCCGCCGTCGCGACGCCGAGCATCGCCAGCACGAGATCGGTCGAAAGGCTCTGGAACGAGAAGAGCTCCGAGTCGCGGAAGGAAAGACCGCGGGCGAGGCGCAGCATGGGCGCCATCAGCAGGTGGTTGAGCACGACCATCGTGACGGCGGCCGCGACGCCCGCGAGCGCGTACGAGACGCGGCTCGTGTTCCCGAGAGCGGCGAGCACGCTGTGGAACGCCGCCCAAGCCGCCATCATCGAGAACGTCCAGTTGGCGATGTTGAAGATCGCGATGTACCACGGCAGCCGCGTCTTCAGCCATTCGGGCAGCGGGTGGAGCAGGCCGAGGAGTGCGACGAGGCCCGGCGGCAAGAGCATCGCGGCGGGAATCAGGAAGACGATCGTCGTGTGGTACGCCTGGTGGCGCGGCGTCCCCACGACGAAGAGCTGCGCCGTCGCCGAGATCAGCGCCAGGATGGCGAACGTCGTCCAGCCGTCCGTGCCCGTCTTCAGGTGACTGAGCGGCGGCGCCGTGGCCGCGATCGTCGCCGCGATCACCACGAAGAAGTAGAAAGCGGCCTTCGGAGCGAGCTTCGGGGCTCCCGGCATCGCAGGCCCGATCACCTCGTGCTCGAGCGGCGTCGGAAAGGCGCTCACAGTCCCGCCGCCTCCCGGCTCAGGCTGAGATCGATACCCGTCATCGCCTGTCCACCGTCTCCTTGTCTCCGCATCGTTGCGGGTCCGCAGTCAAGAACCGTCGAGGCATGCCGTCGCCGCTTGGTTCACCACTCCCCCAAGCTAGGGGTCGTGGGGAGACGTCACATCCCCCTTTTTCGGTACGGCCCGGAAATCCCCCAAACGAGTGAGGGGCCGGGATTGTCCCGGCCCCTCACTCGTTTCGGCTCCGGCAGGCCCTGTCGGGCCTCCGGCCCCGTCCGTCGTATCAGGGGGAGCTTGCTCCACCGGCGCCGCCCGCGTCACCACCGGTGTCGCTGCACACGTCGGTGGTCGGGTCGCACGCAGGCATCGTGGTGGGATCCGGTGCGATGTCCGGGTTCGCCATGATCGCGGCGGCCTCCTCGGGCGTCAGCGCATAGCCGTCGCCACCGTTCTCGTCGCCCTCGGCCGCGTCCTCGTAGGACACGTCGTTCCAGGAGACGTCCGCCCAGGACACGTCGTTCCAGGAGACGTCGTTCCACGAAACCGTCTGCCATGAGACCGTGTTCCAGGAGACGCTTGCGTACGAGGCCGCGTTGAAGTCGGCGGTGCTCCACGAGACGTCGTTCCAGGACACCGAGTTCCAGGAGACGTTCGCCTTGGCCGTCTTGAACCAGGTCTGAGCATCGAAGGACGTCGTCCCGGTGACCGGGTCGGTCTTGAGGAACTGGTCGAGGCCCTTGTTCGGGTTCGGCGGGCTCAGGACGAACGCGGACCTGTCCATCCGCAGCTCGCCGACGCCGACCGACATCGGGGCCGCGTTCGGAAGCGGCTTGGCCGAGACCATCAGCGCGCCCTTGACCTGATCCGGCGTGAACGTCGGATGCTTGGCCAGGATCTGAGCCGCAGCGCCCGCGACGACCGGCGCCGCGAACGAGGTGCCCGAGAGCTGCATGTAGCCCGGGGCGACGACGTTGTCGGGGCGTTGAGCCGCAAGCGTCGCCGTCGGGGGGACCGGGCCGATCATGTACCGGCCGGCCGCCGCGACGTCGGGCTTCGCGAAGCCGTCGGGCGTGTAGCCGTAGGCCGACCACGGGGCGTTGAAGTCGTCGTCGAGCTTCGTCGTCCCGTTCAGGTCGACCGCGCCGACCGTGATCACGAACGGGTCGTTGCCCGGCGCGTAGTTCACGCCGCTCGGCTTGCCGTCGAC
This sequence comes from Actinomycetota bacterium, assembly GCA_005883965.1. GTDB lineage: Bacteria > Actinomycetota > Thermoleophilia > Gaiellales > Gaiellaceae > AC-32. The sequence continues at coordinate 11,144 of VAWL01000161.1, read as the reverse complement.
TGCGTAGTTCCCGGACGCGGCCACGACGACCACGCCGTTGAACCAGAGCTTCTCGACCGCCTTGTCGAGCGGGTCGTTGAGGAAGCTCGCCGGGGAGCCCGAGTGGAGCGAGAAGTTCGCGATCTTGATGTTGTACTGCGCCTTGTTCGCCAGGATCCACTGGCAGGCGTTGATCACGTCGCTCGTCCGCGCGATTCCGTCGCTGTTCATCACCTTGACCGAGAACACCGCCGACTGCGGCAACGCGCCCGCGTAGCCCGTGGCGGCGCCGGTGGCGATGCCGGCCACGAAGGTGCCGTGACCGCGACCGTCCGCCGCGCCAGGAAGCGTGTTGTCGAGCGTCGAAAGGTTGACGCTGCCGAGCACGCCGCCGTTGGCGAAGTCCGCCCGGTCGGCCTGGACACCCGAGTCGACGACCGCGATCGTCGGTGCCTGGCTCGGCGTCGGTGCGTTCCCTCCGGACCAATCCTTGGCGAGACCGGCCTCGTACGGCCAGAGCTGGCTCGAGGTGTAGGCGGAACCGCTGACCTTGACCGGGGCGTCGGGCGTAACCGTCAGCCCCTTGATCGCGGAGAGCTTGTAGAGCTGGTTCGCGTCGATCGTGACCGCGTCCGCGTGGATCAGGTTCAGCTTTCGGATGTTCTTGATCCCGGCCAAACGGAAGACGTGCCGCACCTGGTGGTTGAGCACGAAGGTGGAGTCCGCCTGGACGATGACCTGAAGGTTCGAGTTGGGGTGCTTGCGCGCCTGCTTCGAGAGCACCGGCGACACGTAGGTCTGATGCAGCCAGTTCCTGAAGTTGCCGCCGGCCTTGACGCCGGCCTTGTTGCCGATCGCGCTGGAAGCCAGCGGGACGCTGACTGCGAGCGCCGCCACAAGCGCGGTGACGGCCCCACGGCCTCCCTTGCCCCAGAGCGCGTTCGAACGAGTCTCGCCGCCGCGGTTGCCAGTGCCCCACAGCGCGCTCGACCGCGTTTCTCCTCGCTTGCCGCTGGTATTCCGCACCTTCCGTTCTCCTTTCCGCGCCCTCGCGCGGGCCGCATTTCACTTCAGAACGGCGCATCGAATCGTCTGCCTGCGCCGGAAAACCTGGCGGAACGTACGCGGCTCCGGCCCTGCCATACATCCCCCGGCAGGGTGAGCCCGAGGCAAAGTTCCCTCGAATGGGGGAGCAGGCGGATACCGTCCCGTTGATGGGCTTCCGCGCACCCCTTTCCGCCGAGATCGCGCTCGCCCGCGCCGCCGCCGGGCTCTCCAGGCTGGCCGGCGCCGGCGGCGGCACGACGGTGCCCGGAAAGCTGCTCTGGAAGCTGGATCCGGGCGCGGTCGACCGCCTGGCGGCACGCCTGCCGCTCGGCGCCGCGCTCGTCTCCGCGACGAACGGCAAGACCACGACCTCGGCCATGGCTGCCCGGATCCTCGCGCCCGTGGCCAGGCTCGCGCACAACCGCTCCGGCGCCAACCTCGTCTCCGGGGTCGCCTCCGCCCTGCTCGCCTCCCGCGGGGCCGAGCTGGGGCTGTTCGAGGTGGACGAGGCGGCGCTGCCGGAGGTCGCGCGGCGGCTCCGGCCCCGTGCGGTCTGCCTCGGAAACCTCTTCCGCGACCAGCTCGACCGCTACGGCGAGCTCGAGCTCGTCGCCGCCCGGTGGCGGGCCGCCGTCGAGGAGCTTCCGGGCGAGACCGCGCTGATCGTGAACGGCGATGACCCGCAGGTCGGCGACCTCGCCCACGGCCACGCCCAGGCGACCGTCTTCGGCCTCGACGACCCGCGGCACGCCTCCCCCACCCTCCAGCACGCCGCCGACTCGAAGTGGTGCGTGCGCTGCGGCACGCCGTACGTCTATGAGGCGGCCTACATCGGGCACCTCGGTGACTACCGCTGCCCTTCATGCGGGCACGCGCGGCCACATCTCGACGTGGTCGCCCGCGCGGTCGACCTCCACGGCCTCGAGGGGATCTCGTTCGAGCTGGAGACGCCGGAGGGCTCGAGTCGCGTCGAGCTGTCGGTCCCCGGCCTCTACAACGTCTACAACGCGCTCGCGGCAGCGGCCCTCACGCGGGCGCTTGGGGTGCCGCTGGAGACGATCGTGGCCGGCTTGCAGGGCTTTTCCGCCGCCTTCGGCCGCTTCGAACGGATCGCGCTCGGCGATCGGACCCTGCTCACGCTGCTGATCAAGAACCCGGCCGGAGCCAACGAGGTTGTCCGGACGCTCGTCGCCGGCGACCCGCCCCATGTGCTGCTGATCGCCCTCAACGACGAGATCGCCGACGGGCGCGACGTCTCCTGGATCTGGGACGTCGACTTCGAGCCGCTCCTCGGCAGCCTGGAGCGGCTGGTCGCGACCGGCGAGCGTGCCGCGGAGCTGGCGCTGCGCTTCAAGTACGCGGGGCTGCCGGAGGACGCGATCGAGGTCGTGCCGGAGCTGGACGCGGCGCTCGACCGCGGCCTGGAGCTGACGCCGGCGGGCGCCGAGCTCGTCGCGCTGCCGACCTACACGGCGATGCTGGCCTTGCGGGAGCTCGTGGCCGGCCGCGGGTTCGTGAGGCCGTACTGGGAAGAGGCGGCAGCGTGAGGATCGCCGTCGGGCACCTCTTTCCTGACTACCTGAACATCTATGCCGACCGCGGGAACATCGCCGTCCTGACACGGCGGGCAGCCTGGCGCGGCCACGAGCTGGAGGTCGAGGCGATCGGCGCCGGCGACGAGCTGCGGCCGGGTGCGCACGACCTCTACTACATCGGCGGCGGCCAGGACCGAGAGCAGGAGCTGATCGCGCCTGCACTGGCGGCTCTGGGCGAGCCGCTCCGGGAGGCGGTTTCCGGCGGGGCGGCACTCCTGGCTGTCTGCGGCGGGTACCAGCTGCTCGGCCGGGCCTACCGCGACCAGAGCGGCGACGAGCTCCCCGGCGTCGGCCTCTTTCCCCTGCACACGGTTGCCGGCGACCGGCGGATGATCGGCGACGTCCTGCTCGAATGCGAGCTCGAGCCCGGCGAGCGGCGCACGCTTGCCGGCTTCGAGAACCACGCGGGCCGCACCTACCTCGACGACGGCGCAGAGCCGCTCGGCCGGGTGCTCGCGGGCTTCGGAAACAACGGCGAGAGCGGCTACGAGGGCTGCCGCGCCGGCCGGGCGATCGGCACCTACCTTCACGGGCCCCTCCTCCCCCGGAACCCGTGGCTCGCGGACTGGCTCCTGGCGCAGGCGCTCGCGCAGCGAACCGGCGAGGCGCCGTCGTTCGAGCCGCTTGCAGACGACCTGGAAGCGGCGGCGCACGAGGTCTCCGCAGGACGGGCCCGAACGCGCGGCGGCCGCTACTAAGGAGCCCAGAGAGCGCCGAGGTAGACAGCCGGGTCGCCGGGGCTCCAGCGTTCGAGGAAGCGGTGGATCGGCGGGTGCAGCACCACCTCGGCCAGGTCGTCCGGGGCGAAAAGGCGATAGCCGCGGACGGCGGCGTCACGCGAGGTGGCCGCCTCGAGCGAGCGTCCTGTCAGGTCGCCGGCGAAGATGATGTGCACGACGTGCTTGGCGGCGAACGAGCGCACCGGCGAGATCGAGTCGACGATCGCCACCGGTCCCTCGACGGGCACGTCGTCGCCGATCCCGACCTCCTCCGCCAGCTCGCGGTGGAGCGCGTCGACCAGGCTCTCGCCAGAGTTGACGCCGCCGCCGGGAAGCAGCCAGTGCTCGCGCCCCTCCTTCTCGTGCCGGCAGAGGAGAACGCTGCCCTGCCAGCGCAGGATCGCCGAGACGCGGATCCTGGGCTCGGCTCCCATCAGGCCTGCGACGACCCGAAGCCGCGCACGCCGCGCTCGCTCTCCGGGAGCTCCTCGACCTCTGCGAGCTCGAGCTCCGGCACCGGGAGCACGACGAGCTGCGCAATCCGCATTCCCGGGTCGACCACGAACGGCTCGCGCAGGTCGGTATTGAGCAGCACGACCCGGATCTCGCCGCGGTACCCGGCGTCGATCAGCCCGGGCGCGTTGACGACCGAGAGCCCGTGCCGCGCGGCGAGCCCCGATCGCGGCTGGACGAAGCCCGCGTAACCCTCGGGGATCGCCACGGCGAGGCCCGTTCCCACGATAGCCCGCTCGCCGGGCGCGAGCTCGTGCCGCTCGCAGGCAGCAAGGTCGAGGCCGGCGTCAGCCGCATAGGCGCGCTCGGGAAGGACCGCGTCCTCGCGGAGCCGGCGAATCGGGAGCTCGATCATGCGCGCCTGCGGGCGGAAGCCTCGCTCGGCTCTGCCAGCAGGTAGGGCGCGAAGCGGCGCACCTCACTCCGGGGAAGTCGTGCCCGGATGAAGACGCCCTCCTCCCGGTCGGCGCGCTCGTCGACGGGCGCACCGAGCGCGTAGAGCTCGGCGAGCCGCGCGCCCTCAGCGTACGGGATCAGCAGGCGCACGGGCTCGAAGCGCTCGGCGAAGCGGTCGGCAATCCGGCGCCGCAGCTCGTCCACCCCCTCCCCGGTCCGCGCCGACACGAGCAACGCGTCGGGGAAACGGTTCGCGATCCGCCTCCGCGCCAGCGGATCGATCGCGTCGACCTTGTTCAAGACGAGCTCGACCGGCAGCTCGCCCGCGCCGATCTCGCCGAGCACGCGTTCGACCGCATCGAGCATCTCGTCGAGTCTCGCCTCCGGCGCCGACGCGTCGGCGACGTGCAGGACCACGTCGGCGACCAGCGTCTCCTCCAGGGTCGCGGCGAAGCCCTCGACGAGCTGGTGCGGCAGGCGCCGGATGAAGCCGACCGTGTCGGTGACGAGGTAGCGGCGTCCGTCCACGTCGAAACCCCGCGTGGTCGGGTCCAGCGTCTCGAACAGGCGGTCGTTCACGGAAACGCCGGCGCCTGTGAGCGCGTTCAGGAGGGTCGACTTGCCGACGTTCGTGTATCCCGCGAGCGCGATCGTCGGCGTCTGGGAGCGGCGGCGCGCCTTCCTGCGAGTGGCGCGCTGCTTGCCGAGCTCGCGCAACCGGCGCTTCAGCAGCGCCACACGGCGCCGCGCCAGTCGGCGGTCGGTCTCCAGCTGCGTCTCGCCGGGCCCGCGGGTGCCGACGCCGCCGCCGAGCCGCTCGAGGTGCTGCCACAGCCCGCGCATCCGCGGGAGGTTGTACTCGAGCTGCGCGAGCTCCACCTGGAGCTTGCCCTCGGCGCTGACGGCGTGCTGGGCGAAGATGTCGAGGATCAGCTGGGTACGGTCGACGACCCGCGCGGAGAGCTCGTTCTCGAGCGCGCGCTGCTGCACCGGGCTGAGCTCGTCGTCGACGAGCAGGACCTCCGCCTCCGACGCCGGGTACGCCTCCTTCAGGTCGGCGAGCTTGCCCTTGCCGACGTATGTGCGCGGATCGGGGCGCGCACGGTGCTGCACCATCGACCCGAGCGGCTCGACGCCGGCCGTGCGGGCGAGCTCCTCGAGCTCGGCCAGCTCGTCCTCGGCGGCGACGCCCTGGGCCAGCACCGCGACGACGAACCCGCGCTCGGGCTCGGCGCCCGGCGCCGGGTCGGGCTGGTGTGCCGTCACGCCTCGATTATGCCTGCTCGCAGGGAAGTTTCGATACGCCGCACAGCCTCTTCGAGCCGCTCGTCGGGCACGGTCAGCGAGATGCGGAAGAAGCCCTCGCCGCTCGGCCCGTACGCCGGCCCGGGCGAGACGACCACGCCGGCCTGCTCGAGGACGAGCTCGCAGAACGACTCGGAGGTATAGCCCTCCGGGACCGCCACCCAGAAGTACGGCGTCGCCCGCGGCGGGTCGACCTCCAGGCCGATCGCATCGAGCGCCTCGGCGACGATGTCGCGACGTCGGCGGTAGACCTCCGACATCGCCCGCGGGAACTCGCGTGCCTCGCTCAGCGCCGCGGCGGTCGCGCGCTGCACGGCCTCGAACATGCCCGAGTCGAGGTTCGTCTTCAGCTGCCGGTAGCGCTCGACCACCTCGGCGTTCCCGGCCACGAGCCCGGCACGCCAGCCGGTCATGTTCCAGCCCTTCGACGGCGAGAAGATCTCGATCCCGACCTCCTTCGCACCCGGCGTCTCCAGGAAGCTCGGCGCCCGGTAGCCGTCGAAGCAGATCTCCGAGTAAGCGTTGTCGTGCACGACGACGAGATCAGCGTCGCGGGCGAGCTCGACCGCGCGCTCGAACAGGCCCGGCTCGAGAACGGCCCCGGTGGGGTTGTTCGGATAGTTGAGGAAGAGCACGTTCGCGCGGGCGAGCACCTCGTCCGGTACGGAGTCGAGATCCGGCTGGAAGGCGTTCTCGCGCTCGAGCGGCAGGTAGTGCACGTCGGCACCGGCGAAGAGTGGCCCGGAGGTGTACGGCGGGTAGCCGGGGTCCGGGGAGAGGGCGACGTCGCCGGGGTCGAGCAAGACGAGCGCGACGTGACCGACCGCCTCCTTGCCGCCGAGCGCCGGGACGATCTCGGCGGACGGGTCGAGCTCGACGCCGAACCGGTCCCGGTAGAAGCCGGCCGCGGCGGAGCGGAGCTCCTCGGAGCCGTGGTTGGTCGGGTACTGGTGCGTGGCCGGGTCGCGTGCCGCCTCGGCGAGCGCGGCGATCACGGGCTCCGGGGTCGGTAGGTCAGGATCGCCGATGCCGAGGCTGATCACGTCGACGCCTTCACGCCGTTTCGCCGCGATCTTGCGCTCGAGTTCGGCGAACAGGTACGGCGGTACCTGGTCGAGGCGCTTCGCGAACCTCACAGCTGGAACTCCTCGGAGAGCTCGACCGTGCAGATCTCCTCGGCCGGGCCGGTCAGCGTCGCCCGTCCGTCCTCGAGCTCGACGTGGAGATCACCGCCGGCCAGATGCACGGTCACCGGGCTCTCGCACCAGCCGTTCGCGACGGCGGCCGCGCTGGCCGCGACGGCGCTCGTGCCGGATGAAAGCGTCTCCCCCGCCCCCCGCTCCCAGACGCCGACCGTCAGCTCATGGTCGCCGTCGACGCGGACGAGCTGCACGTTGGTGCGCTCCGGGAAGCGCGAGTGGGTCTCGACGAGGGGCCCGAGGCGAAGCAGGTCGGCGCGGTCGGGCAACCGCTGGATCACCGCATGCGGGTTCCCGACCGAGACCGGCGTCAGCTCGACCTCCTCATCGCCCACCTCGATCGTCTCCGGGGCGCCGACCTCGACGGCGCCCATCTGCTGCTCGACCTCGCGGTCGCCGCGAAGCTGCGCGTTGACCATGCGCGGCCCGACGAGGATCGTGACCCGGTCGTTCCCGGCCCGGCGAGCGAGCCAGCGCGCAGCGATGCGGGTGCCGTTCCCGGACAGCTCGGCGACGGAGCCGTCGGGGTTCCAGATCACGACCTCGGCGGTGTCACCGTCGACGGAGACGACCTCGAGGATGCCATCCGACCCGACGCCGAAGTGGTAGTCGCAGATCTTCTTGACCCGCTCAGGCGTCAGCGGAACGTTCAGCTCCGCCCGCTCCGCGAGCAGGTAGTCGTTGCCGAGACCGTGCCATTTCGAGAATCTCATCCGCCAGTTCGCCCGGGGTGCGCTCCGCGTTCAGGCTAACAACGCCGGGAATCCGGCGCAGCCAGCGGAGCTGGTACACGGCATACCGCTGCGTGCGCGTGACCAAGGCTTCGATCGCTTCTTCCCGCGGGAGTTCTCCGACCTCGCGCAGGCCATGGATGTGGCGCGCCGTCCGGGAGATCGGCGCTGCCAGCGCTCGACGGACCTCCTCCTCCACCCCGCGCTCGAACATCTCCCGCGTTCGCTCCTCGATGCGCCGGCGTAGCTCCTCGCGCGGCAGCTCGAGGCCGACGATCAGCGTCGGGTGCCTCGTTCCGCCCGTCCAGAGGCGATCGGCGTCCGGCTTGAGCGACGAGCCCACCTCGGCCAGTTCCAGCGCGCGCACCACGCGGCGGCGATCGTTCGGGTGGACGCTCGCGGCCGCCGCGGGGTCGCGGTCGGCCAGCAGCTCGTGTGTCCGCTCGCCGCCGAGCTCGTCGTAGAGCCGCTCCAGCCGTTCGCGCGTTCCCGGCTCGGCCGCGGGCGGCAGCTCGAGGTCGGCAAGGGCGGCGCGCAGGTAAAGGCCGGTGCCGCCGACGACGACCGGCGTCCGGCCCGCGGCCAGGATCTCGTCGACAGCCGCGTGGGCAAGCTCCTGGTACTCGCCGAGCGAGGCTTCGTGGTCGAGCTCCCAGATCCCCACCAGCCGCGCCTTCGAATGGTTGGTGAGGACCGGCAGGCCGCGGTAGACCTGCATCGAGTCTGCGGAGACCAGGTCGGCTGGCATCCGGCGCGCGATCTCCTCGGCGACCGCGCTCTTGCCCGACGCGGTCGGGCCGAAGATCGCGATGACCTGATCAGCCACGAAGGCGCGCGCGGAGCCGCTCGAGCTCGTCGTCGGTCACGCCCGTCGAGCGAAGGTAAGCCTCGATGCTGCCGTACTGCCGCTCGAGCGCCTCGAAGACGCCGAGCATCGACCGAGCCGGCGTCTGCGCGATCCGGCGCAGGCGCTCCAGCTCCTCCTCGCTGTCGGCGGCGGCGAACCACGCCTCGTGCCGCTCGCGCAAGCGCTCCTCGCTCAGCGCGTAGTCGGCGGCGATCTCCTCGTTAGGGACGCCGGCAAGGTGCAGCAGGAACGCAACCAGGAGGCCGGTCCGGTCCTTGCCGCCGACACAATGGACGACCACCCCGGCTCCGGGCGCGTTCGCGACCGCTTTCAGGGCGGCGGCCACGTTGCCCCGGAACCGCTCGAGGAAGATCAGGTAGGCGTCGCGAGTCGAGGTCGCCACGTCAGGGGCGGCGGCCGTTGCAGCCTCAGGCTCCTCGGCGATCTCCTCCCATTCGGCCTCGCTCGCCTCCATGAACGGGACGTGCAGCACCTCGACCGGCAGCTCCGCGGGCGGGTCGTCTTCACGCTCGTGCTCGCCGCGCAGGTCGAGCACGGTGTGGATGCCGTACGCGACGAGCGCCTCCCAGCCGGCCTCGCTCAGCTGGCTGACGCTGTCGGCCCTGACCACCGCGCCGAAGCGAGTCTCGCCGCCGTCCATGGTTCGATGGCCGCCGAGATCGCGGACGTTGAGGCAGCCGTCCCAGACGAGGTCTCTAGGCGGCAACTGCAGCTAGCTCGACGCCGCGCAATGTGGCCGAAGTCGCGTCCTCGATCCGGACCTGCACCAGCTCGCCCGGCTGCACGTCCCCGGTGAAGACGACGGTGGTATTGCGCCGGGTGCGGCCACGCAGAAGCGCCTCGTCCGTGCGGCTCGGCCCCTCGACGAGCACCTCCTCGATGCGGCCCACGCGCCCACGGTTCCGCCGCTCGCCGATCCGCTGAACGACCTCGACGAGCCGCTCGATCCGCTCGCGCTTGACGGCCTCGGGAACCTGGCCGGGCATCGCGGCCGCCTCGGTGCCCTGCCGCGGCGAGTAAACGAAGGTGAAGGCGCCGTCGTAGCCGACCTCCTCGACCGCGCTGACCGTCTGCTCGAACTCCGCCTCGGTCTCGCCCGGGAAGCCGACGATCAGGTCGGTGGTCAGCGCGAGGTCCGGAATCGCCGCGCGCAGCTCGTCGACCAGGCGCAGGTAGCGCTCCCGCGAGTAGGTACGTCGCATCGCCTTCAGGATCCGCGTCGAACCCGACTGGAGCGGCAGGTGGGCGTGCTCGCATACCGCTTGGCAGTCGGCCATCGCCGCGATCACCGGCGCCCGGAAGTCCTTCGGGTGCGGGCTCGTGAAGCGGATCCGCTCGACGCCCTCGACCGCGTCGCACGCGCGGAGCAGCTCGGAGAAGTCGCTGCCGACGTCGCGCCCGTAGGAGTTGACGTTCTGGCCGAGCAGCGTGATCTCGCGCACGCCTTGCGCCGCGAGCCGCTCGACCTCGGCGAGGATCTCGCCCGGGCGGCGAGAGACCTCCCGGCCGCGCACCGCGGGGACGATGCAGTAGGCGCAGACGGAGTTGCAGCCCATCGAGATCTGAACCCAGGCCTGGAACCGCCGCTCGCGATGCATCGGCAGCCGGCCCGCGAACGCGCGCTCCTCCGCCGTCCCGAAGGCGCCGCGCGCGACGCCCTCGCCGCCGGCGCCCAGCCACTCGGCGAGATGCGGGATCGACCCCGGGCCGAAGGCGACGTCGACGAACGGGTAGGTCTCGAAGATCCGGTCGCGCTGCGCCTCGGCGTAGCAGCCGCCGACCGCGATCACACGGCCGGGGTCCTGCTCCTTGAGCATGCGCGCGTTTCCGAGATGGGCCGCCAGCCGCGTGTCGGGCTTCTCGCGGATCGTGCAGGTATTGAAGACGAGTACGTCAGCCTCGTCCTGGTTTGGCGCCTCACCGAGGCCGAGCTCCTCGAGCAGGCCCTTGATCCGCTCGGAGTCGTGAGCGTTCATCTGGCACCCGAACGTGGTGACGTGGTAGCGCCGCACGGCGAACAGACTAACTCGCGCAGGAATCGGCTTTGAGGTCGCCTGCGACCTGGCCCAGCTGGGCGTTCAGTGTGCGGTTGCGGTCGGCGAGGAGTTGCAGGTGCTGGAGGTCGCCGGCCGTCGTGCACGCGATCGAGGCGCACCACTACGAGGTCGAGCCGCAGACCGTTGAGGCCGTGCTGCTGATCGCCGCAGACGCGATCTCGGCCTCGCGGCCGGGCGCGCGCGGCGAGGGCCTGGAGCAGTACATCAAGCGGCTCGAGACGCTCGAGGAGGTCGCGGGCCGCCACGAGGGCGTCGAGAAGGTCTACGCGCTCCAGGCCGGCCGCGAGATCCGCGTGATCGTCAAGCCGAAGGAGATCGACGACGATGCTGCCGTTCTCCTCTCGCACGAGATCGCCCGTGAGATCGAAGACGAGCTCGAGTACCCCGGCCAGATCAAGGTCACCGTCATCCGGGAGTCGCGTGCCGTCGATTACGCGAAGTAGCTTCGTCGTCCTCGCGCTCGCCGTCCTGCTCGCCGGCTGCGGCTCGAAGAAGACGGCGAAGGACCGCTACGTGGCTAGCCTGAACGCGATGTGCGAGAACTTCGCCGCGCGCGAGCAGAAGATCTGCTCGCCCAGCAGCCAGTCGGACGTCGCCGCGCGGGGAGACCGGATCGTGATCGCCTTCGAGGAGACGATTCTGCGTCCGCTGCAGGCGCTGCCGGCCCCGCCGGAGCTCAGGCTGCCGGCGCAGCGGCTGCGCACCCTCGCGGTCCAGCAGCGTGACGTCCTGCGC
>VAWL01000160.1 GCA_005883965.1 Actinomycetota bacterium | reverse complement strand
CAGGCCGCGGGGGAAGGTGTACTCGCCGCTCTCCGGGAACGGCATGCCGACCCATTCCTCCCACTCCGCCACCGAGCCGGTGATCCGCATGGAGCGAGGCTCCGCAGCCAGCGTCTCGGCGCCGAGCCGCTCGTGTGTCCGCAGCCATGGATCGAAGAGCAGCCCGTCGCCGCCGCGCCATTCGGCATAGCGCGCGATCGGCGTCAGCGGGTAGCGCTCCTTCCAACTCGGCCGTACGGGGGCGATCAGCGCCGAGAGGCCGTGCCCGCCGGCGATCTCGACCATTCCTTCGAGCGCACGGCGGCTCGCGCCCTGACCCTGCACCGCCCGCGGGACCATGATCACGAGCGCACAGAGCGTGTTCGCGCCGCCCTCGTCGAAGCCGCGCGCGATCGCGCCGTCGATCCCGGCCGGCAGGTCCTCGATGGTGCCGTCCCAGCGCAGCGGAATCGTGCGCGCCCGCGCGAGGATCTCTTCGCCGTCGACGACGTGGAACTGGAAGTCGGGCAGCTCCTCGGTCAGCCCCGACCAGTAGCGGTTGAGGACGTCCCCGTGGTTGTTGTAGTCCGGGAACGCATCCTTGGTCGCTTCCCAGGCGGGCTCGGCGAGCTCGGGGCGCTCCCGGACTGTGTGGACTAGTCCTCTCGCTGTTCCGTCACCGCCCGGTCCTTGATCTCCTCGACGACAGCCGGGTCGGCCAGGGTCGTGGTGTCTCCCAGCTCGCGATTTTCGGCCACGTCGCGGAGCAGGCGGCGCATGATCTTGCCGCTGCGCGTCTTCGGCAGCTCCGGCGTGAAGACGATGTTCGCGGGCTTGGCGATCGGCCCGATCTTCGTCGCCACGTGGTTGCGCAGCTCCTCGAGCTTGTCGACCGAGCCTTCCTCGCCGCCCTTCAACGTCACGTAGGCCACGATCGCCTGGCCGGTCCGCTCGTCCCTGCGGCCGCAGACCGCGGCCTCGGCCACCTGCGGGTGGTCGACCAGCGCGCTCTCGACCTCGATCGTCGAGATCCGGTGCCCGGAGATGTTCATCACGTCGTCGACGCGGCCGAGCAGCCAGAAGTCGCCGTCCTCGTCGATCCGGGCGCCGTCGCCGGCGAAGTAGACGCCGTCGAACCTCGACCAGTACGTCTCCTTGTACCGCTCGTCGTCGTGGTAGATCCCGCGGAGCATTGCGGGCCACGGCCGGCGCAGGACGAGGTAGCCGCCGCCGCCCGGGCCGACCTCGTTGCCCTGCTCGTCGAACACCGCCGCGTCGATTCCGGGGAACGGCTTCGTCGCCGAGCCGGGCTTTGCGGTCGTGATGCCGGGAAGCGGCGTGATCATGATCATCCCGGTCTCCGTTTGCCACCAGGTGTCCACGACCGGTGTCCGGTCGCCGCCGATGTGCTCGCGGTACCACATCCACGCTTCGGGGTTGATCGGCTCGCCGACCGAGCCGAGCAGCCGGAGCGAGGAGAGATCGTGCTTCTCGGCGAACTCCGGCCCCCACTTCATGTGCGTTCGGATCGCGGTCGGCGCCGTGTAGAGGATGTCGACCTTGTACCGCTCGACGATCGCCCACCAGCGGTCCTTGTCCGGGTAGTTCGGCACGCCCTCGTAGATGACGCCGGTCGTGCCGTTGCAGAGCGGCCCGTAGACGATGTAGCTGTGCCCGGTGACCCAGCCGATGTCGGCTGCGCACCAGTAGACCGAGTCGGGCTTCACGTCGAAGATGTAGTGGTGGGTGGTCGACGTGCCCACGAGGTAGCCGCCGGTGGTGTGCACGATGCCCTTCGGCTTGGCGGTCGTCCCGCTCGTGTAGAGCAGGTAGAGCAGGTCCTCCGAGTCCATCGGCTCGCACGGGCACGTCTCGGCGTCGTCGCTCTCGCCTTCGATCACGTCATGCCACCAGAGGTCCCGGCCGTCCTGCATCTGGACGTCGCCGCCGGTACGGCGGTGGACGACCGCCTGCTTGACGGTCGGCGAGTCGGCCAAAGCGTCGTCGGAGTTCCGCTTCAGCGGCACCGGCGAGCCGTTTCGCAGGCCCTCGTCCTGGGTGATCAGCAGCTCGCACTCCATGTCGTTCAGCCGGCCGGAGAGCGAGTCGGCCGAGAAGCCGCCGAAGACGACGGTGTGCGGGGCGCCGATCCGGGCGCACGCGAGCATTGCCACCGGCAGCTCCGGGACCATGCCCATGTAGATCCCGACCGGCGTCCCCTTCTTCACGCCCAGCTTCTTGAGCGCGTTTGCGAAACGGACGACGTCGTGCTGGAGGTCGGCGAACGTGATCGTCCGCCGCTCGTCCGCCGGCTCGCCCTCCCAGTAGTAGGCGACCTTGTCGCCGTTCCCGGCCTCGACGTGGCGGTCGACGCAGTTGTAGGTGACGTTGAGCTTGCCGCCGATGAACCACTTCGCGTACGGCAGGTCCCACTCGTAGAGGTCCTGGAAGTCCTCGAACCAGGAGACGCGCTCCCGGCCCTCGGACTCCCAGAAGCTCTCCAAGCTCTGCTCGTAGATGTCCGGCTGGGCGTTCGCCTGCTTTGCGAACTCCTCGGGGGGCGGATAGCGCCGTTCCTCGAGAAAGATCGTCTCGATCGCAGGCCCGGTCATCGCCTCCGTCATCCTAGGCCTCCGTGCGCCGCGGCATCGGCGAACCGAGACGCGAGAAGACCGGCAGGCGGTCCCACAGCGGCTGCCCGACCGGAAGCACCGGCCTCACGGACATGCCGTTGATGACGCCGGCAGCAGACGTGTACCAGGCAACCGCCGCCGTGACGACGCCGGCCCAGCCGCCCGCGTGAGTGAACCACGCGCTGCCGCCGTGCGCCTCGCGGAAGAAGCCGATCACCAGCAGGACCTCCGTGATCTGCAGCGTCAGGAAAACGCCGAAGACGGCAACGTTCACACGGGTGCTCCAGAGGAGCATGTAGAAGTTGAAGATCGCGAAGGCGAGCAGGAACCAGGCGAGCCCGTTCAGCAGGTTCGGCCCGGCTGCCGCCGCGGCGACCGTCTTCGAGACCAGCACGAGCGTCACGAAGAACCCAAGCGCCATCCAGAAGCCTCCGTACGTCGAAAAGGCGGTGGCGCCGAACACGTTGCGGTTGCGGAACTCCCACATCCCTGCCAGCAGCTGCGCGAGCCCGCCGTAGAAGAACGCGAGCCCGAGCCAGGCGATGTCGGGGATGAACGACGCGTTGTGCCCGCTCAAGATGAACGTCGTCAGCGCGAATGCCGCAAGCCCGAGTGGCGCGGGGTCGGCGGCAGGCACGAACTCGACGACGGTGGGCAGGGCGCGTTCCTCGGTGAGGACAGCCATGACAACCTCCTCCGTCGCCGGCCCCCCGGGCCTGATCCCGAGGGATCCGGATTTACATCGCAACCCGATTTGGGCGGCGAAACGCTACCACGTGGAGATACCCCGAGAAAAAGTGATTACACCCGGCGCAAAAGTGGCCCCCTCAGGGAGCGAGGTCGTACGGGTAGTCCGTGAGCACCTCGGCGCCGTCGTCGGTGACGAGCACCAGGTCCTCGAGCCGGCAGCCGCCGTAGCCGTGGCGGTAGAGGCCGGGCTCGACGGCGATCACGTCTCCGGCGACCAGCTCACCCGGGCCGCGGCCGAGCGAGGGGTCCTCGTGCACCTCGAGACCGACCCCGTGGCCGAGCGAGTGGTAGAAGCCGTCCTTCAGCACCTCGCCCGGCGCCTTGGAGAGCAGCGTCGGGTAGCCGTGCTCCTCGAAGACCTTGCTGCAGATCCGGTTCAGCTCGCTGCCGGGCACGCCGGGCTTGACCGCTGCGACCGATACCTCGAGCGCCTCGCGGCAGAGCCGGTGGTACTCGGCCAGCTCCTCGGAGGGCTCGCCGACGACGAACACGCGTGTCATATCGGCAAAGCAGCCGGACTCGCGGTCGCGCGGGAAGAGGTCGAGGCAGACCGGCTCGTCCGGAGCGATCGGGCCGGAGCCCATGTCGTGGCCGACGGCCGTCTGGGAGCCGTGCGAGACGATGAACTCGTCGGCGAAGGCGCCGTTGGCGGTGAAGGCCTGCTCCACCGCGACCTTGATCCGCTCGCAGGTGAGCGGCTCGCCCTCCAGCATCAGCGTGCCGTTCTGCCGTTCCGCGGACCGGAGCAGGTCGCGCGCGGCGGTCATGCCGGCCTCGGCTGCATGCTGGGCACGCCGGATGCCGGCCAGCTCGGCCTCGTTCTTGACGCGGCGCCGCTGGACGAAATGCTCGCGGTCGGCGGTCACCTCGATCCCGTTGGCGCGCAGGTGGTCGGCCACCTCCAGCGGGAAGGTCGCCGGTACCACAGCCTTCTCGATCCCGAAGCGCCGGGCGGCGCGCAGGATGACCTCGAGCTCGATCTCGTCCCGGGAGAGCCCCTGCGCGTAGAGGTCGTCGAGCCCGAACTCCTCGTACGGCAGCAGCTCCAGGTGCGGGGCGACCGCCTTGATCCGGTCGAGCTCGAAGGAGCTGGCGACGACGTGCTGGCTGCTGTCGCGCTCGGCGTAGAGGAACGGGTCGGGAACCACGAGCGGAACCTCGTGCCGCATCTCGGGCGAGCGCAGCGAATCGGCGTAGATGAGCACGAGTGGGACGCGGAGCTCCGGCGAGAGCTTCTGGCGAGCTCGGACATCTTCGACGCGCACCTCCACCTCGGTAACGACATCGACGGCATGACCGGCGAGTTCGACGAGCTCTTCCGGGTGATGGACCGCTACGGAATCTCGCGTGCCTTCATGTTCTGCATGGACGAGCCCGACCGGCACCCGGCCTTCCGGGCGCCCAATGACCGGACGCTCGCGCAGGCGCGGCGCTCCGGCGAGCGACTGATCCCGTTCGTCCGGCTCGACCTCGGGGAAGATCCGATCGAGGAGGCGACCCGTTGCCTCGACCTCGGCGCTCGCGGGATCAAGCTGCACCCGCGGGCCCAGCGCTTCCTGCTCAACGACGAGCGGCTCGCGCCGGTGTTCGCGCTCGCGGCCGAGCGGCGGGTGCCGATCCTTATCCACGGTGGCCGCGGGCTGCCGCCGATCGCGGACAGCCTGGCGCGCCTCGTCGACGCCTACCCGGAGGCCCAGCTGATCATCGCGCACGCCGGAATCGCCGACCTCGGCGAGCTGGCCGCCCGTTTCGGCGGGAAGGCCGGCGTCTTCTTCGACACCTCGGTCTGGAGCCCGATCGACCTGCTCAGCCTCTTCCACCTCGTCGCGCCGGAGCAGGTGCTCTACGCCTCCGACTACCCGTACGGCCAGCAGCCCAGCTCGCTGCTCATCTCGTTGCGAACCGGGCGCCTCGCCGGCTTCGGCGAGGAGCACGTGCGCGCGATGCTCTGGGGCAACGCGAGCCGGATCGCCGAGGGCGAGCCGCCGCTCGAGCCCTCCCCGCCGCGCGGCGGCGGCACCTTCTCGCAGCCGATGGCCTTCGCGCGGATCCACCAGTACCTGTCGATGGCGACGCCACTGCTCTGGACGCGGCAGGCGGACACGATCGGCGTTCTAGGCCTCGCGCTGAACGCCACGGCCGACCGCGACGGCCACGCCGAGGAGCGCGAGCAGATCCGCGAGCTGCTCGAGGGCGCACGCGACGTCTGGCGCCTGCTCCCGGAGATAGACGACGAGCGCGAGCAGCGGGCCGCGAGCCGGGTCGCGTTTCGGCTCGTGCACCTTGCGGACATCCTGGCGGTGACGACGGGTGCTTGAGCTCAAGATCAACGGCGGCACGTACGAGGTCGACCCGCCGGTCGGCCAGACGCTCGCGGAGACCCTGCGCGGCGACCTCGGCTTGACTGGCACGAAGGTCGCGTGCGGCGAGGGGCACTGCGGCGCGTGCACCGTCCAGCTCGACGGGGTGCCGGCGCTCTCCTGCATCACGCTCGTCCACACGGTCGGCGAGCGGGAGGTGACGACGATCGAAGGGCTGCGCGACCACCCGCTGGTCGACGCCTTCGTCCGAGCCGACGCGCTCCAGTGCGGCTTCTGCACGCCGGGCCAGATCGTCTCCGCCGCCGCGCTGGTCGAGGCCGAGCCCGAGCTCACAGCCGAGCGCGTCCGCCATGCGATGGCCGGCAACCTCTGCCGCTGTGGCGCATATCCCCGAATCGAGGAGGCAATTCTCTCGTGGCGCGACTGATAAGGACCGAGAAGGAAGTCGAGGGCAAGTACACCGAGCAGTGGGTCGTCGTCGAGGGCGAGGACGAGGCGCTCGACCAGTGGCCGCAGGGGCCGCGCGCGGTCGTCGGCACCCCGGCGCGGCGGCAGGACGGCCTCCAGCGGGCACGCGGCGAGGCAGAGTACACCGCCGACCTGCAGCTGCCCGGAACCCTCCACGCCGCCGTCCTGCGGAGCCCCTACGCACATGCGCGCGCGAAGGTCGACCTGACCCGCGCGCGCGCCACGGGCTGGGTGCGCGGCGCGATCGGCCCCGGCGACTGCCACGTCCTGCAGGAGGAGCCGAGCTTCCACGGCGCGCCCGTGGCGGCCGTCGCAGCCGACAGCCTGCGCGAAGCGCGCGCCGGGCTCGAGCTGATCGACGTCGAGTGGGAGGAGCTCGAGCCGCTGCTCGACCCCGAGGAGGCGGTCAAGCGCGAGTCGTTCGTCGACGACACGAGGCACTACTCCCGCGGCGACGTCGAGGCGGCCTTTGCCGAAGCGGACGTCGTCGTCGAAGGCGAGTTCCGCACGCAGGTCGTCCTGCACAACGCGCTCGAGACCCACCAGGCGGTCTGCCGCTGGGAGGGCGAGACGCTCGAGGTCTACATCTCGACCCAGTTCATCTGGGGCGTGCGCGACTCGATCTCGAGTCAGCTCGGCCTGCCACCCGACCGCGTGCGCGTGGTCTGCAACTACATGGGCGGCGGCTTCGGCGCCAAGAACAGCCCTGGCGACCACACCTACATCGCGATTGCCCTGGCCTCGCAGACCGGGCACCCGGTGCATTGCGCGCTCACGCGCCGCGAGGAGAACCTGGCCGCCGGCAACCGCAACGCGACCAGCCAGCGGCTGCGCGCCGGCGCCCGCTCGGACGGGACCCTGGTCGCGCTCGAAGGTGAGTACGTCAACGCGATCGGCTGGGCCGGCTTCAACGGGCCGACCTACGGCCCGATCGAGATGCTCTACGCCTGCGAGAACGTCCGCACGGTCACCTACGGCGCCAAGCTGAACCTGCCGCCCAACGCGGCCTTCCGCGCTCCGGGGTTCGTCGAGGGGACCTTCGGGCTCGAATGCCTGCTGGACGAGCTGGCCGGCCGGCTCGAGCTCGATCCGCTCGAGCTCCGCCGGCGGAATTACGCCGACAAGGATCTCGTCGACGACCGGCCGTTCTCGTCCAAGAACCTGCTCGAGTGCTACGACCGCGCCGAGCCGCACTGGGCCCGCCGGGACGAGGTGCGCGCCCGGTCCGAGGGGCCGTGGCAGCGCGGCGTCGGGCTCGCGAGCCAGATCTGGTACGGAGGCGGCGGCCCGCCGTCCTACGCCTGGGTGCGGGTCGGCTCCGACACACGCGCGACGGTGATCACGGCGATGCAGGACATCGGCACCGGCACACGCACGGCGATGGCGCAGATCGCAGCCGAGGAGCTCGGCCTGCCTCTGGAGCGCGTGCGCTGCGAGCTCGGCGACTCGGCCCGCGGGCCGTACGCGTCGATCTCGGCCGGCTCCTCGACCACGCCGTCGATGGGCCCGGCCGTGCGGGCAGCGGCGGCCGACGCAGCCCGGCAGCTGCTCGAGATCGCGGCGCAGCGCTTCCACCTCGAGGAGCGGGTCCTGTCGCTCCGCGGCGGGCAGATCGTCTCCGCCGACGGGGGCTCCTGGCCGCTCGAGGAGATCACCGGCCTGCTCGAGGACGCGCAGATCCTGGGCAAGGGCGCGCGCGGGCCGAATCCGGCCGGGATGCGCGTGCTGACCTTCGGGATCCAGGTGGCCGAGGTCGCCGTCGACGTCGAGACCGGCGAGGTCGTGGTCGAGCGGATCGCTGCGATCCACGACGTCGGCCGTGTGATCAACCCGCTCGGCGCGCGCAGCCAGGTCGAGGGCGGGATCATCCAGGGCATCGGGCACACGCTCTCGGAGGCCCGGCTCGTCGATCCGGTGAGCGGCAAGGTGCTGACGCAGACGCTCGACGCCTACAAGCTGCCGACGATCGCCGACGTCCCGGAGATCGTCACCGACCTGCTCGACATCCCGGACGAGCACCTGACCAACCTCGGCTCGAAGGGCCTCGGCGAGCCGCCGATCGTGCCGACGGCCGCGGCGATCGTCAACGCGATCCGCGACGCGACCGGCGCGGAGGTGCACGAGCTGCCCGTGAGCCGCGAGGCGATGCTGCGCGCCCTGGCCGAGGCGCGGGAGCGGGAGAAGCGTGGAGCTCCGGCAGCCGTCTAGCCTCGCCGAGCTCGACGGAGCCGACGGTCTGGCACTGGCAGGCGGGACCGACCTGGTCCCGTTGCTGAGAGACGGGCTGGTCGAGGCGGAGACGCTCGTCGACGTCCGCGCGGTCGTGCCTCGCGGGATCGACGGCGGCACGATCGGTGCCGGCACCACGCTTGCCGAGCTCGAGGTCGACCCGGAGAGCCCGCAGGCGCTACGCGAGGCCTGTGCGCTCGCCGCCTCGCCGCAGCTCCGCTCGATGGGCACGATCGGCGGCAACCTGCTCCAGGCGACGCGCTGCTGGTACTGGCGGCTGAAGTACCCGTGCTTCCTGCACGGCGGCTCGACGTGCCACGCGCGCCAGGGCGCACACCGCGAGCACGCGATCTTCGGCAACGAGCACTGCGCGTCGGCCCACCCGTCCGACCCGGCCGCTGCCCTGCTCTCCCTGGGCACGACGCTGCGGACCGACCGGCGCGAGCTGCCGCTGGCCGACCTCTACCGCCTACCGACCGAGGACGACCGCGACGTGACCGCGCTCGAGCCGGGTGAGCTGATCCTCGAGCTGGAGGTTCCGAAGCCGGAAGCGAGCACCTACCTGAAGGCGATGGACCGCACGCGTTTCACCTTCGCGCTCGTCGGGGTCGCCGCCGCGCGCTTCGGCTCGGAGACGAAGATCGCCCTCGCCGGTGTCGCGCCGATTCCCTGGCTGCTCGAGTCGGCCGACGACCTCGACCGCGCCACGCCTCTGCCCGGAACCGCGTACAAGGTCGACCTCGCCCGCGCCCTCGTTCGGCGCGCCCTCGACGCCCTGGCGTGATCTGGGCAGTCGTGCTGGCGGCGGGCGCCTCCAGCCGCTTCGGCTCCCCGAAGCAGCGACTCCTGCTGGAGCCGGTGCTCGAGCGCGTGCGCCAGAGCTCGGTAGACGACGTGCTCGTCGTGCTCGGGGCCCACGAGCTGGAGGCGAGCGCCCGCACTGTCACCTGCCCGGACTGGGAGCGCGGGCCGGGTGCGTCGCTGCGCTGCGGGCTCGCCGCGCTGCCGGAGGACGCCGAGGCGGCGGTGGTCGTCCTCGGTGACGGGCCGGAGCTCGCCCCCGAGGCAATCGACCGCGTGCTCGCCGCCTGGCGCGAGAGCGAAGCCGAAGTCGTCGCGGCCACCTACTGCGGGGTTCGCCTCCACCCGGTGCTGCTCGCGCGCTCCGTCTGGCAGGAGATCCCCGACGGCGGCGCGAAAGGACTCGATGCCGTCCTCGTCTCCTGCGACGATTTACAGCCTCCAGGAGACGTGGATTTCGCCGATGAAATGCCGGAAGGCCTGAGACCATGGAGCTCGCCAGACCCCTAGACCCGCCGCCGCCCGCGCCCACCTCGGGGCTGACCGCGCTGCGGCTGCAGCGCAAGCTGACCGTCGAGGAGGCCGCCAAGCGCGCCGCGCTCTGGCCCGACCAGGTCGAGTGGCTCGAAGAAGGGCGCCTCTACCGCTTCCCGAGCAGCAACGCCGCGGTCCTGGCGCTGCTTCGCTACACGACCTCGCTCGGGATCGACCACCGCGAGGCCCGCAGCCTCTCCGGCCTCCCGGTCGAGCCTCCACCGCGCCGGCCCTTCGCACGCTGGATCGCAGCCGCCGGAGCGGCCATCCTGCTGGCCGTCCTCGGGACGGCGCTTTTCCTTGCCTTCGGGCACGGCGGCAGCCTGACCTCCGGCGCGAGGGCAGCAAGCCTGCCCGCGCCGTGGAAGGTCACGGTCGACGTCCTCAACGGCGACGGCGACATCAACTACACGCGGCAGCTGGCCGACCGGGTCGGCTCGTTCGGCTACCGCCTCGGGCACGTCACGAAGGCCGGCCGCTTCAACTATCAGCGGACGTTCGTCTACTTCGAGCCGGGTGGCGTAGAGCTCGCGAAGCGTCTGGCGTCCCAACTCGGCTGCGGCACGGTCAGCCCGCTCCCCGGCGGCCGCAATGCCCGCCGCCTGGTCGTGATCGCCGGGCCGCCGAGCGCCGCCTGTTAGAGCAACGGCGTTCGAAGAGCCGCGAGCTTCTGCTTCAGGTCGGGCGGCATCTCCTCGACGACCGCCTTGCGCACGAAGCGCCGGAGCTCGACCTCGAACTTGTAGCGCTTGCGGCAGTAGCTGCAGTCGTCGAGGTGCTTCTCCGCTTGGACCCGCTCCGCGTCGCTCAGGTCACGGTCGAGGTAGGGCTGCAGTAGCTCCTCGCACTTGGCACAGGGATCCGGTTCGAAGCTGAGTGCCATCACGCCTCACTCCCGACGGCTCGCTCCGCGAGCTCGTGCTTCAGGATACGCCGCCCGCGGTGCAGCCTGGACATGACCGTCCCGATCGGAATGTCGAGGATCTGTGCCGCGTCCGCGTAGCTGAAGTCGCCAAGGTCGACCAGCACGAGCACGTCGCGGAAGTCGTGCGGCACCGCCGAGAGCGCCCCGACCGCGTCGTCCTGCGAGAGCCGCTCGTCGACGCGCTCCTCGTCAGAGTCGCCCGCCTCCTCGAGCCGGTTGTAGAGGAAGTAGTCGCCTTCCTCCATCGGCCGCAGGTCGGGCGTGCGCTGCTGCCGGCGGCCGCGGTCGATGTTGAGGTTCGTGAGGATGCGCAGGAGCCACGCGCGCAGGTTCGTCCCCGGCGTGTAGGAGCGCCAGGCCCGGAACGCGCGCGCATACGTCTCTTGCATCAAGTCCTCCGCCTCCTCGCGGGATGACACGAGCCTCCTGGCGACCCGGTAGACCTGGTCTGCGAGGTCGAGCGCCTCCTCCTCGAAGCGAACCCGGTCGCGGGCCTCCTCGGCCAGCTTCCTCGGCTCCGCTTCGGGTGTCGTCTCGCCCATCTCGGCCACCCTAGCAACTGCCGGTTTTGAAGCTGAAACGAGCATCCATGCGGGTTCATTCCCGGTTAGGGGCGGGCCGGGATGGGTAGGCGGTGGCGCATGGAAGGATATGAAGTGGTCACGAGCGACGGCCGCAACGTCGGCCGCGTCGCAGAAGTCCGGGGCGAGAACGTGATCGTCGAGCACGGGCTGCTGCGCAAGAAGCGCCATGCGATTCCGAGCGCGTTCGTACACACAGACGACGACGAGCGCGTCGTCAGGCTGACCGTCTCGAGGGAGCTGGTCGAGTCGTCGCCGGTTGTCGAGGACCGTCCCGACGCGAAGGCGATTGCCGAGCATTACGGGCTGGCGGCCGGTGAAAGGGCGCCAGAGACGCATGGCGACGGAGAGCTCCTGCCGGACGATCCGGCCCGTAGCGCCGAGCAGGAGGAGCTACGGACCGGCGTCGAGCCGGCTGCCGCGCAGCGCGCCCGGATCCGCGAGGGCAAGAGCGAGGCCGGAGTCCGCGGGCGCCAGATCATCCCGTCGGACCCGCACGAAGGCCCTTAGCTCTCGACGGCCCTTAGCTCTCGACGGGGTGAAACCCAGCTCGAGCGAGTGACGCGACGATCGCCTCGCGGTTGGTCTGCTCGTCGTCCCAGGAGAGCTGAACCTGGCCCATCAGGTTGGCGGTTGCCTGCTCGATTCCCTCGTGGCCGCGCAGGGCGCCGGCCAGGCGGCCGACGCAGCGCTCGCAGCGGATCCCGCTGACCTGGATGGTCTCTGATTGCACCATCAGTCCGATCCTAGCGTCCGCTCGGCGACGTCCGCGACGACCGCCTCGACGCTTTCGGCGCGGCCGACCTCGAGCTGGCGGTCGCCCTCGCAGGCGGCAGGGTCGATCCGCCCGAGCAGCTCCACGCTGCCCAGCTCGTGTGCGGCGGGCTCGACCAGCTCGAGCAGCTCGGCACCGAGCTCGGAGGCGCGCACGAGCCGCTCGCCGTCCGGGTGGATCAGCTCGGCGCGGGGCCCGAAGCGCAGCGCCGCCCAGCGGTTCTGCGCGTAGTCGCCGCGGCTGTACGGGCCGGCCGGCGTACGCTCGACCGCGGCCCGGCAGAGCGCCTGGAGGAGGGCGGCGAAGGCGCCGGTCAGCTCGACGTCGGTGGGCTGGTCGGGCGCGCGCACCTCGAGCGTCCCGAAGCGCGGGTGCGGCCGGGCATCCCACCAGAAGCGCGTGTAGCCGTCCGCGAGCCCGATTCGCACGAAGCGCTCGACGAAGGCCTCCCACTCGGCGTACGAGCCGAACACCGGCGGGCCGCCGGCCCGCGGCAGCTGCGCGAGCACCTCGGCGCGGCTCGACATCAGGCCGGTTTCCTCGCCGGCGAGGAAGGGCGAGTTGGCCGAGAGCGCAAGCACGACGGGCAGCCACGGCAGGACGCCCTCGAGCGCCGTCATGCACGCCTCGGCGCTCGGCATGCCGACGTGGACGTGCAGCCCGCAAACGGCCTGCCGCCGTGCCGAGACGCCTGCGTATTCGACGAACTCGCGGTAGCGTGGGTCGGGCGCGACCTGCTGCGCGGTCGGCAGGCTGAACGCGTGCGTGCCCGCGGCGGCGATCCTCAGGCCGTCGAGGCCTGCCGCCTCGGCCGCTCCGGCGCGGAGCTCCGTCAGCGCGGCCACGGCGTCGGCGGCCGACTCGCAGACGCCGGTGGCAAGCTCGACCATCGAAGCCAGTAGCTCCATCTTCAGGACACCCGGCAGTGAGCGCTCCTCGGCCCAGGCGACGAGGTGCTCGATGTCGGGGGTGAGCGCCAGCGTCTCGGCGTCGAGGATCATCAGCTCCTCCTCCACGCCCAGCGACCAGGGCGAGCTCTCGCCGAAGGCCTGCTCGATCACGAGCGGGAGCCTACTGCCCTGCCCGAGCTTCTAACCGGGCTAGCTCGAGCGCCAGTCCCGGAAGGCGTCGAGCAACGCGCGCTCGGCCTCGGGGCTCAACACCCCAGCGGAAAGCCGCCCGGAGAGGGCGACCGTCTGCCGGATCTGCTCCAGGTAGGCCTGGCAGCCGTCGCAGCGGCCGATGTGCGACTCGAAGCGCACGGTTTCCTCCTCCGAGAGCGCACCCTCGAGGTAATCGGTCACGAGCTCCACGAGCTCCTGGCAGCTGAGCTGTTCGGCGTAGACGGTCATGCGGTGTCCTCCTGGAGATACGACTCCAGCGCCGCCCGGACTTTCGAGCGGGCGCGGTGGAGCAGCACTCGCTGATTTGTCTCGCTCAGGTCGAGGGCGTTACGGACCTCCTCGCTCGACCAGCCCTCGATGTCGCGCAGCGAGATGACCGCGCGCTGCGTGGCCGGGAGCGCCTCGATCGCCTCGGCCAGGCGCTCGCGGGTCTCGGCGGCGAGCAGCGCGTCCTCTGGCCAGGCCTCC
Organism: Actinomycetota bacterium; assembly: GCA_005883965.1. Taxonomy (GTDB): domain Bacteria; phylum Actinomycetota; class Thermoleophilia; order Gaiellales; family Gaiellaceae; genus AC-32. The sequence continues at coordinate 7,980 of VAWL01000160.1, read as the reverse complement.
GGCTTGACCGCCCAGTGACCCGGCCAGCGCGGGTGCTCGGGGTCGAGGAAGCGGTCGGCGTCGACGGCCGCCTCCGGCACCCGCCCCGGCTCCTGCATGGCGGAGAACGGCAGCGTCCGCCCGTCGCGCACTGCGCGGGTCTTGGCGATGTTGGTCAGGATCCGGAAGATCCAGGTCCGCAGCGAGGAGCGGCCTTCGAAGCGGTCGAGGCCCTTGAGGACGCCGAGCCAGGTCTCCGCGGCGACGTCCTCCGCGGCCGCCTGGGTCGGCACGTAGATCCGCGCGATGCGCACGAGCGACGGCTGGTACTCGCGCACCAGCTCTCGGAACGCCTCCTCGTCGCCCTTGCGCAGCGCGTCGATGAGCTGCGCCTCGCCGGACACGGCGCCGACTGTAACGGAGCGCCTGAACGCGACACAATCGCGTGGTGAAGGCCGCCACCTACCCGCCGATCGGCGACTACGCGCTGATCTCCGATTGCCACTCGGGCGCGCTCGTCTCCAGGGACGGCTCGATCGACTGGTGCGTCTTCCACCGCTTCGAAGCGCGACCCGTCTTCGCACGGATCCTCGACTGGGCCAAGGCCGGCTTCTTCCGAATCGCGCCGCTCGACGACGACTACGAGTCGACCCGCCGCTACTTACCCGGGACGAACGTGCTCGAGACGACCTTCTGCACACCGGGCGGCACGCTCGTGCTCACCGACTTCTTCGCTTTTCGGCCGCCTGTGCTGGGTGCACACCCGGACCACCAGCTGATCCGGATCGCGCGCTGCGAGGAGGGCGAGGTCGCGGTCAAGGTCAAGCTCGTGCCCCGCTTCGACTACGGGCTGACGACCCCGCGGCTCGACACCCTTGCGGACGACCTGGTCGTCGTCTACGGGGGTGCGGACGGGCTCGTCCTGCAGAGCGAGCTGCCGTTCGGCGACGCCGAGCGCTCCGCGACCGAGGGCAACCGAACACTGCACGCCGGCGAGGAGGCGTTCGTCGTCCTCACCTACGAGCTCCCGCACGAGCTCGACCCGCAGCGGCTCACGGGCGACCAGGTGCACGCGAAGCTCGAGGAGACGGTCGCGCACTGGACGGCGTGGGCCGACCGCTGCACATACCACGGGCCGTACCGCGAGCAGGTGCTGCGCAGCGCGCTCGTGCTCAAGGGGCTGACGAACGGGCCGACCGGCTCGATCGTCGCCGCCGCGACGACGTCACTCCCGGAGGAGGTCGGCGGCGTGCGCAACTGGGACTACCGCTTCTGCTGGCTGCGCGACTCGGCGCTGACGCTGAACGCGCTCTTCGGGCTCGGCTACACCGACGAGGCCCACGAGTACATGGCCTGGCTCCGGCGCACGACAGCGGGCCGCGCGCACGAGCTGCAGATCATGTACGGCGTCGGCGGCGAGCGGCTGCTGCCGGAGGTCGAGCTCGACTGGCTCGAGGGCTACCGCGGCTCCCGGCCGGTGCGAATCGGCAACGGCGCCTACTCGCAGTTCCAGCTCGACGTCTTCGGCGAGCTGCTCGACACGGTTTGGGTCTACCGCCGGCACGGCGGCGAGATCGACGACGGGTTCTGGGACTTCCTCGGCCGCGTCGCCGGCGCGGTGATCGAGCGGTGGCGAGAGCCCGACCAGGGCATCTGGGAGATCCGCGGCGAGCCGCGGCATTTCACCTACTCGAAGGTGATGGCCTGGGTCGCCCTGGACCGCGTCGTGCGGATCGCCGAGCTCGACGAACGCGAGGGCGCCCTGGACGAGTGGCGCGCCGAGCGCGACGAGCTCCGCGAGCTGATCGAGCGCGAAGGCGTCGACGGGGGTGGCGCGTTCGTCCAGTCGTTCGGCGACGGCGGCAAGCTCGACGCCTCGAACCTGATGATCCCGATCGTGGGCTTCGTCGGCCACGACGACCCGCGGGCGCGGGCGACCGTCGAGCGGATCGCGGCCGAGCTGTCGGCCGACGGGTTCGTCTACCGCTACGTCACCGACGGGGTCGACGGGCTCAGCGGCGACGAGGCCACCTTCGCAATCTGCTCGTTCTGGCTCGTCGAGTGCCTCGCGCGCGCGGGCGAGGGCGCGCGGGCCCGCGAGCTGTTCGAGCGGCTTCTCGGCTTCTGCAACGACGTCGGCCTGCTCGCAGAGGAGGTCGACCCCGCGTCGGGCGAACTGCTCGGCAACTTCCCGCAGGCGTTCTCGCACGTCGGCCTGATCCAGGCTGCGATCGCGCTCGACATGCCCGAGCTGTCCATGACCGCCATCGAAAGTGAGACTCGAGATGTCACAGGACCGTGACTTAGTAACAGTCTGTTACTTGGAGAAGGAGGCGCCGCGATGATGAAGGAGCGGTTCGACCTGATCGTGATCGGCGGCGGCTCGGCTGCCCGGGACGGGGCCGGCAAGGCGGCGCGGGAGCATGGGGCGCGCGTGGCCCTGGTCGAGAAGGAACGCTGGGGCGGCAGCTGCCCGAACGTGGCCTGCTCGCCCACGAAGGCCTACCTCGTCGCGTCCGAGCTGACGCACGACGTGAACGTGCTGGCGCCGAGCATGGGCATCGAGACGGGCCCGGCCCGCGTCGACCTCGGACATGTCTACGCCTGGAAGGAGACGCTGAAGAAGGCGCAGGACGTCTGGAAATCGGAGCTGATGGCCCAGGGCTTCACAACCTACAACGGGACAGCGACGTTCGTCGACCCGCACACCGTCCGGATCGGAGACATCGAGCTGGAGTCCGAGCGGATGCTGATCGCGAGCGGCTCGCGCACGGCGGTGCCGCCGATCGAGGGGATCGAGGAGGTCGGCTGGATCGACCACATCTCGGCCCTCGACTTGACTGAGGTTCCGGCGTCGCTGCTCGTCGTCGGCGCGGGGGCGGTCGGGCTCGAGTTCGGCCAGATCTTCGCGCGCTTCGGCTCGAAGGTGACGATCGTCGACGCTCTCGACCGGATCGCGCCGATCGCGGACCCGGAGGCCTCGGCGATGCTCGCGGCCTCGCTCCGCGGCGAGGGTCTCGAGCTCGCGACCTCGGTGTTCGTCAAGAGCGTGCGGCGAGACGGCGACGAGGTGGCGGCGACGATCGCGCCCCGGGACGGCTCCGACGAGTACGAGGTTCGCGTCGAGCGGGTGCTGCTCGCCTCCGGCCGGGTGCCGAACATCGAGGAGCTCGGCCTCGACGGGATCGGGATCGAGACGAACAAGGCGGGGATCGTCGTGGACGACCACCTGCGGACGACGGTTGACGGGATCTGGGCCGCCGGCGACGTGAACGCGGTCGCGCAGTTCACGCCGGTCGCGCAGTACCAGGGGCGAATCGCGATCGCGGACATGTTCGGCGCCGGCGGCCCGGCCGCCGACTACTCGGTGCTGCCGACCTCGATCTTCACCGACCCCGAGCTCGGCTCGGTCGGTATGACCGAGGAGCAGGCCCGCGAGCAGGGCCTCGACGTGGACGTCGCCCGCAACGAGTACGTCAAGCGCTTCTCGTTCATCGGGGAGCGAGCGGGCCTGTTCAAGATCGTCTACGAGCGCGGGAGCCGCCGCGTCCTCGGCCTGCACGTCCTGTCGCGCAACGCCGGGGACATCGTCCAGGGCTTCTCGCTCGGCCTACGCCTGGGCGCAACCGTCGACGACCTGGCCGCGATGCACCACGTCTTCCCCACCTTCGGCGAGGGCATCAAGGCTGCCGCCGAGCGCGCAGCTCGGTGACGCGCGTCGCCGTCGTCGGCCACGTCGAGTGGATCGAGCTCGCCGCAGTCGAGCATGTCCCGACGCCCGGCGAGATCGTGCATGCGTCCGAGACGTGGCGGCTGCCCGCAGGAGGCGGAGCGGTCGCGGCCGTCCAGCTCGCGCGGCTTGCGGGCGAGTGCCTGTTCCTGACCGCGCTCGGCGACGACGAGCTCGGCCGGCACGCGGCGCAGGAGCTCGGGGCGCTCGGGGTGCGCGTCGAGGCGAGCTGGCGGCCGGAGCCTCAGCGGCGCGCCTTCGTCCATGTCGACGCGGCGGCCGAGCGAACGATCACCGTCCTCGGCGAGCGGCTTGGCCCGCGGGGCGACGACCTGCTTCCCTGGACCGAGCTGGACGGCGTGGACGCGGTCTACTTCACGGCCGGCGACGCCGAGGCGCTGCGGCGCTCCCGGGCGGCGCGGACACTCGTCGCCACGCCGCGGGCCTACGACACGCTCGTCGCTGCGCACGTGCAGCTCGACCTGCTGGTCTGCAGCGCGAACGATCCCGGCGAGCGGGGGCGGGCGGGCGAGCTCGACCCGCCGCCGCGCTTCGTCGCCGAGACGGAGGGCGCGGAAGGCGGGACTCTCATCGCCGCGGATGGCAGCAGCACCTGCTGGCAGCCGGCTCTGCTGCCGGGCCCGCCGGTCGACGCCTACGGCGCGGGCGACTCGTTCGCGGCCGGCGTCACCTTCGGCCTGGCCACGGGACTCTTACCGGCGGAGGCGGTGGCGCTCGGCGCCCGCTGCGGCGCTGTTTGCATGACCGGGCGCGGCCCTTACGAAGCTCGGCTCACTGCCTAATCCCCCTTTCACGTTCCTGGGGCGTCGCTGGCGGTGCGCAGCCGGAGGGGACAGTGCTCTGGCACGGCCCCGGAGAGCTGCGTGCCGTCAGCGGCGTCAGGCGGGGGGCGGAGCCAGGCTTCGCCCGGGCTAGGAGCCCCCCGCCGGCCAGGGACGTGAAAGAAAAGGAAGGAGGCCCGGGCAGGCGGCGGGCCTCCTTCCTAGCCCCGGCGGGACGAGCTGGCGATCGGCCCGCCGGGAACTTGGCCCCAGGGGGTCGGGGCCGTCCTGGGCAGTCAGCGTCAGGGAGTTGGCTGCCGCCCGAGCTTGACGTCGAGGCTTGTCTTCGAGCTGCCGCGCCAGATCTCCAGAGAGACCTTGTCGCCGGGCTTCTTGCTCGAGATCACGTCGTGGAGCCGCTCCACGCTGTCGAGCGGCACGCCATCGGCGCTGACGAGCAGGTCGCCGCCGAGCGGGTACGACTCGCCGTCGGCGAGCACCTTCTGCGTGCCCGCGCGCAGGCCGGCCTTCGCGGCCGCGCTGCCGGGCTGGACGCTCGCCACGAGCACGCCTTGAGAGGCCGGCAGGCGGAACAGCTTCGCGATCGACGGCGTCACGGCCTGGCCGGTGATCCCGAGGAAGGCATGCTCAGCGTGGCCGGTCTTGACGATCTGCGCGGCGACCGTCCGCACCGTGTTGATCGGCACCGCGAACCCGACGCCGACGTTGCCGCCGTCGGAGCTCTGGATCTGCGAGTTGACGCCGATCACGTTCCCGCGCGCGTCGAGCAGCGGGCCGCCGGAGTTGCCCTTGTTCAGGGCGGCGTCGGTCTGGATCACGTGGTCGATCGAGTACTGCTGCGCGGGCGCCTGGATGACGCGCTGCAGGGCGCTGACGATCCCGGCGGTGACCGTGCGGTCGAGCCCGAAGGGGTTGCCGATCGCGACGACCGGGTCGCCGACGTGGACGGCGTCCGAGTTGCCGAGCGGGAGCGGCGAGAGCGCCAGCGCGTGCGCGTCGACCTTCAGCACGGCGACGTCGGTGCTCGGATCGGAGCCGACGATCTGCGCCTTGACGCTCTCGTTGTCCGAGAAGCTGACTCGAACCGAGCGCGCGCCCTCGATCACGTGGTAGTTCGTGACGATGTGGCCGGCCTTGTCGATCACGAAGCCGGAGCCGAGGGCCTGCTGGCTCTGGCTCTGCGGGACCGAGAAGCCGAAGAACGGATTGACCGCCGGCGTCTTGACGACCTGGGTGGCCGTCACCTGGACGACTCCCGGCGCCGCCCGGCGGTAGATCTGGCTGACGGAGAGCGCCTTGCCGCTCTGGAAGGCGGTCGGGCTCGCCGTCGCCGGGAGCGGCTGCAGCTCGCGCACGGTGGTCGTGCTCTTAGAGAGGGTGCCGAGGCCCGCTGCAGCGCCCAGCGCGACCGCGCCGCCGAGGACTGCCGCTGCGACAAGGCCGGCGCCGAGCGCCAGAGGGGAACGCGCTGCCACGAATTCGTTATAGCGGCGTCGTGTTCACCCCCCGTTGCGAGCCATTAAGCCTCGGTTAAGCCCCTGCCGGAACGGGTACGCCTGCTTCGTTCTCAGGCAAACGAAAGGGAGGTTGGCGCGTGTCGATTCTCTGGATCATCCTGATCGTCGTGCTTGTGCTTCTGCTGCTCGGCTTCTTCAGCCGCGGCCGCTGGTAGGACCGACGTGCGTTGGAGGTAGGCCGCCCGGCACTTGCCGGGCGGCCTTCGTCGCGCGATCCTGTCCTGGATGGATCGCGCCGGGGTCGTGTCCGTTCTTCGCAAGGCCGAGCAGGCAGCCGAGCTGCCGCGCCTCGGTGGGATGGCCCGTGCCGAAGGTGTCGTGATCGCGAGCGAACGCTTCTGGGCGTTCGCGCGGCGCGACGGCTCGGTCAGCGAGGGCGTGATGCCTGCGCCCCCTGCCGCGGTCAGGCGCGTCCCGCTCCTGCGCGGTCTGGTCAAGCTCGGCCTGGCTCTGGCGCCGCTCTTCAGCGGCACCGGCGTGGCCCGCCCGCGCGAGCGCGCACTGCTCCTCGTCGCGCTGCTCGCGCCGCTCTCCCTCATCTTCCTGCCGCACGCCGCGAGCCTGCCGGTCGGGATCGCGACGGCGGTCGTGCTGCTCGCCTGGCTGCTGCGCGGCCGGACGCTCTTCCTGCACGGCGCCGAGCACCGCGCGATCGCGGCGGTCGAGGAGGGCTCGCTGCTTGCGACCTGGAGCGGCGCCGCCCGGCCGACGCGCTTCTCGCCGCGCTGCGGAACGAATTTCGCCGCGCTCGTCCTTCCCGTCTCGGTTGCGGCCGACCGGCTCTGGCCACTCTCCGCGGCCATCTACACCCCCTTTGCGGTCACGCTCCTCTCGCTCGCGCTGACGATGGAGCTGTGGCAGCTTGTCCAAGCCTCGCGCTATCGGGTCGCGCGGGCCTTTCTCCTCCCGGGGCTCGCGCTGCAGCGCCTGACCACGCGCGAGCCCTCGGACGAGGAGACGCGGATCGCTCTGACCGCGGTTGCCTCGGTTCTGCAGCGCGAGCTCTCGCCCTAACAGGCGTAAAGCCCAGCCGCCCTCGCCGCCGATACAGAGGGGATGCCGCCTGTTTACCGTGGACCGTTCGGCAAGCCGCAGGCCGAGCGCCTGCTCTGGCGCGCCGGCTTCGGCCCGCGCCCCGGTGAGGCCGAGCGCCTTGCGAAGCTCGGGCTCGAGGGTGCCGTCCACAAGCTGACGCATCCCGGCCGCGAGCGCCTGCGCGGCGCGAAGCCGCACGACAACGACGGCCATCCGCTCGCGCCCAACGACGTCTGGGGCCACGACCAGCTCTGGTGGCTCGACCGGATGGTGCGCACGACCCAGCCCCTCGCCGAGCGGATGACGCTCGTGTGGCACGACTGGTTCGCGACCTCCGAGGACGGCGTCGGCCCGGCGCGGCTGATGCTCCGGCAGAACCGGCTCTTCCGGCAGCACGCGCTCGGCTCCTTCTCGACGCTGCTCACGGAGGTGACGCGCGATCCCGCGATGCTGCTCTGGCTCTCCGGAACCGACAACGAGAAGGACGACCCGAACGAGAACTACGGCCGCGAGATGATGGAGCTGTTCACGATCGGCGCCGACCGCGGCGGCTACACCGAGCAGGACGTGCGCGAGCAGGCGCGGGCGCTGACCGGCTGGCGCAACGACTGGGATGACAATCTCGGCCCCGTCAACTTCCGCTTCGACAAGCGCCGGCACGACAACGGCGTCAAGAAGATCTTCGGCAAGAAAGGCATCTTCGACTGGCGCGACTCGTGCCGACTTTGCGTCCATCACCGGCTGCACCCGTCGTTCTTCGTCACGAAGCTCTGGAGCTACTTCGTCCCGACCGCGCCGCCCGCTGCGACGAGGCGCGAGCTCGAGCGGCTCTACGTCCGCCACGGTTTTGCCGTGCGCCCCGTCGTCGAGGCGATCCTGCGCCACCCCGCGCTCTACCTCGGCCCGCGCATGGTCA
>VAWL01000159.1 GCA_005883965.1 Actinomycetota bacterium | reverse complement strand
CGCCTGCGGATCGCCACACCCCGCAAAACTCACTAACGGACTGTTACTAACTCGGTCCGGCTCGGCCCGAGGTCGGGACCAGCACCGCGGAGGCGGTCAGGAGCAGGACCACCGGGAAGACGAAGAAGCCGATCGAGAAGCCGGTGAGCCAGGAAAATGCGGTGAGGAGGACGATGCAGGACGTCGCCACGGTTGCCGCGGTCTGACTTTCCGTCGCGCAGCGCCGGTGCAGCGCCCAGAACGCGAGCGTCGTCACGAGCGCGACCCCGCCGAGCAGCTCGACCACCCACCAGCCGTTGACGGCGAACAATGTCGCGCTCGAGGAGGTGCAGTTGCCGCCCGGGCCGCACTCCGAGTCCTGGTAGGCGGGCGCGACGAAGGACGCGGCGACGAGCGCGAGCGCCCAGCCGACGGCGGAGGCAGCGAGCCCGAAGGCGAGCCATCCGCGTGGACTAACGCGCTTCATGCCAGCCCTAACCTTAAGGTCCACCGCCGTGGCCCTGCTTGCGGTCGAGGAGCTGACGCGGCGCTTCGGCGGGATCGTTGCCGTCGACGACGTCTCGCTCGACGTCGGTGAGGGCGAGATCGTCGGGCTGATCGGGCCGAACGGCGCCGGCAAGACGACGGTCTTCAACCTGATCACGCGGCTCTACCGGCCGGACAACGGCGAGATCGTCTTCGACCGGCGCAGCCTGCTGCGCACGCCGGCGCACGGCATCGTCCGCCGCGGGATCGCGCGCACCTTCCAGAACGTCGAGCTGTTCGGCTCGATGACGGTGCTCGAGCATGTGCTGATCGGCCGGCACGCGCGCCGCGGCAGGCGCGCCCGCGAGATCCTCGGCTATGTCGGCCTGGCCGCCCTCGCCCATCGGTCGGCGCGCGAGCTCTCCTTCGGCGCCCAGAAACGCGTCGAGCTTGCCCGCGCGCTCGCATCGGGGCCGCGGCTGCTGCTCCTGGACGAGCCGGCGGGAGGCCTGAACCACGAGGAGGTCGGAGAGCTCGGCGCGCTGATCCGCCGGATGCGCCAGGACTTCGAGCTGACGATCCTGCTGGTCGAGCACCACATGCAGCTGGTGATGGGTGTCGCCGACCGCGTGCACGTGCTCGACTTCGGCCGCCGGATCGCGAGCGGCACGCCGGGCGAGGTGCAGAACGACGCGGCGGTGATCGAGGCCTACCTCGGGACGAATGCCTAGGAGCTCCCTGCTCGAGCTGGAGGACGTCGAGGCCCGGTACGGCCAGATGCGGGCGCTGCACGGCGTCTCGCTCGAGGTCGGCGAGGGCGAGCTGGTCGCCGTTCTCGGCCCGAACGGCGCCGGCAAGACGACCACGCTGCGAGCCGTGTCGGGAACGGTCAGGCGCAGCGGCAAGATCGCGTTCGCCGGCAAGAGCATCGCCAGGCGCTCGCCCGAGGCCGTCGCGCGGCTCGGCATCGCGCACGTGCCCGAGGGGCGCGGCACCCTTTCGGAGCTGACGGTCGCCGAGAACCTGCGGCTCGGCGCCTACACCCGCCGCGACCGCGCGGCCGTCCGCGAGGACACGGGGCGCGTCCTCGCCCACTTCCCCTGGCTCGGGGAACGAAGCGACCAGCGGGCCGGCACGCTCAGCGGCGGTGAGCAGCAGATGCTCGCGCTCGCCCGGGCGCTGATGCTGCGGCCGCGCCTGGTGCTGCTGGACGAGCCGTCGCTCGGGCTCGCGCCGAAGGTCGTGGCCGAGATCTTCCGGATCGTCCGCGAGCTGAACGAGCGCGACGGCCTGACGGTGCTCGTCGTCGAGCAGAACGCGAACCTCGCGCTCGACTCCTCCTCGCGGGCGTACGTGCTCGAGGCCGGCCGGGTCGCCCTCGAGGGCACGAGCGCCGAGCTGCGCCGCAACGAATCCGTCAGACGGTCGTACCTGGGGTACTAGTGCCCCATCCAGCAATACATACCGGCTTCTGGCCCGCGATCACGCGGCGCCAGGAACCACCCTCCTCCTTGCCAAGGCAACCAGCCTTGGCCGCGGACGAGCGCGCCCCCTGGCTTGGTGCTCGCGACCCAGAAGCTCGGCAGCATCACTGGACAGGGCACTAATGCTGTTCGCGTTCGACTGGACGCAGCTCGCGCAGCAGACCGTGATCGGGCTCTCGTCGGGGGGCACCTGGGCGCTGCTCGCGCTCGCGATCGTGCTCATCTACAGGTCGACCGGCGTCATCAACTTCGCCCAGGGCGAGATGGCGATGTTCTCCGTCTTCATCGCCTGGTCGCTCGTCCACCACGGGCTCACGTACTGGGCGGCCTTCTTCCTGACGATCGCGATCTCGATCGCCGGCGCCATCGCGGTCGAGCGGGTCGTGATCCGGCCGGTCGAGCAGGCGCCGGTGCTGACCGTCGTGATCGTGACACTCGGCCTGCTCTTCGTCGTCGACGGCGCCGCCCGCTGGTTCTGGAGCCCGGAGACGCGCACGCTCCCGAACGCCTTCTCGACGAGCCCGATCACGATCGCTGGGGTTGCCTTTTCGTGGCAGGACCTCGGCAACATCGCGGTCTCGCTCGGCCTGGTCGTCCTGCTCTGGGGGCTCTTCCGCTTCACCAAGCTGGGCCTCGCCCTGCGTGCGGCCGCCGTCAACCCGGACGAGAGCCGGCTACTCGGGATCCGGGTCAGCTGGATGCTGGCGCTCGGCTGGGGCCTGGCGGCCGGGCTCGGCGCCGTCTCGGGGATGCTGACGGCGCCCGCGCTCGCGAGCTTCGACCAGAACCTGATGCAGCCCGTGCTGCTCTACGCCTTCGCCGGCGCCGTCCTCGGCGGGATCGAGAGCCCGCTCGGCGCGGTCGCGGGCAGCCTGCTGCTCGGCGTCTTCGTCAACCTCGTCGGCACGTACGTCGGCTGGATCGGTACCGACCTGCGCCTGCCGGTCGCGCTGGCCGTGATCCTCGGCGTCCTGCTCGTCCGGCCGGCCGGCCTCTTCGGAAAAGTCTCGGCGAGGCGCGTCTGATGCGCCGGGCTCTGGGAATGAGCCTCTGGGTCGCCATGGTCTCGGCGGGGCTGGCCGTGTTCCTCTTCCTGCCGCACTTCGTCAGCGACTTCCACTCGCGCGACCTCGCCCAGGCGGGCGCCTTCTTCATCGCGATCATCGGGCTCGACCTGCTCACCGGCTACACGGGGCAGATCTCGCTCGGCCACGGGGCGCTGATGGCGATCGGCGGGTACACGACGGCGGCGCTGATCGTGCACGAGCACTGGCGCGACGTCTGGACGATCCCGCTGGCCGGCATCGCCGCCGGCATCGTCGGCTTCGTCGTCGGCCTGCCGGCCCTGCGCCTCTCGGGCCTCTACCTGGCGCTCGCCACTTTCGCGCTCGCGGTCGCGATGCCGTCGCTGATCAAGAAGTTCTCCGGCCTGACCGGCGGCTCGCAGGGCCTCCAGTTCCTCGAGTCGTCGCCGTCGCAGGTAACCGGTCTCAGCGGGAAGGTGACGGTCCTCGGCCACACGATGACGCAGAACCACTTCCTCTACTACCTGACCTGGTCGATCGGGATCGTCGGCCTCGGCGTCGCCTGGCTCGTGGTCCGTGGCCGCGGCGGGCGGACCTTCCGCTCGGTCCGCGACAGCGAGATCGCTGCGGTCTCGAGCGGGGTCAACCTCGCCTGGACGAAGACCTTCGCGTTCGCGCTCAGCGGCGTCTACGCGGGGGTCGCCGGCGCCCTTTACGCGATCCAGAACGAGATCGTCAACCCGCTCAGCTTCACTGTCTCGATCTCGATCCTGCTCCTCGTCGGCGCGGTCGTCGGCGGTCTCGGCTCGCTGTCCGGCCTCGTGCTCGGCGCCCTGTTCGTCGAGTACCTGCCGACCCTCTCGACCAACGTCTCGACCCGCGAAGGAGTGCCCGATTTCATCTACGGCGCGGCCATCATCGTCGTGATGATCCTGCTGCCGACCGGGGCCGGCGGGCTGCTTCGGCGGCTGGCAAGACCCCTAACAACCTGGTTGTACACTCGTCCCTAGATCGGGCATGGGAAGGGGCATCTACTCCGCCGCCGCTGCGCTTGGCGCACTGGCCGTCGCGACCGGCGCTTCGGGCGCCGGCTCGGCCACGCCCGGCGTGACCCCGACCTCGATCGTGATCGGCGGCACGATCCCGCTCTCCGGCGTCGCCTCCGCCTACCAGACGGTGGGCAAGGGCGCGGCCGCCTACTTCCGCTACGTCAACGACCACGGCGGGGTCTTCCACCGCAAGATCACGTACCTGATCAAGGACGACCAGTACGACCCGAGCCAGACGATCCAGAAGACGCGCGAGCTGGTCGAGCAGGACCACGTCTTCGCGATCTTCAACAGCCTCGGCACCGAGCAGAACCAGGCGACGCGGCCGTACCTGAACGCGCAGGGCGTCCCGCAGCTGTTCGTCGCGAGCGGCGCCGGTACCTGGGGCAAGGACTACAAGCAGTGGCCGTGGACGATCGGCTACCAGCCGAACTACCTCGCCGAGGGGACGATCTACGGCCGCTACATCGCGAAGACGGCGCCGAAGTCGAAGATCGGCGTCCTCTACCAGAGCGACGGCTACGGCAACGAGCTGCTCGCCGGCCTCAAGCGCGGGCTCGGCAAGAAGGCGAAGCTGATCGTCTCGAAGCAGAGCTACGACGCGACCGACTCCGACGTCCAGTCGCAGATCGCGAAGCTGAAGGCCGCCCACGCGAACACGATGATGCTGTTCTCGACGCCGCTCTTCACGATTCAGGCCTACAACTACTCGCGCAAGCTCGGCTGGCGGCCGAAGGTCTACGTCAACGCGGTCTCGAGCGCCTCGAACATCATGGGCATCGCGACCAACGCGACCGATAAGAAGCAGACCGAGGGGTCGATCTCGATCGTCTTTCTCAAGGACCCGACGGACCCGCGCTGGAAGAACGACCCGGGGATCAAGCTCTACCGCTCGATCATGAAGAAGTACAAGGGCGTGCAACCGAACGACGTCTACAACGTCTACGGAATGTCGGTCGCGCACACCTTCGTCGAGGCGCTGAAGAAGGCTGGGAGGAGCCCGACGCGGACGAGCATCATGAAGGCGGTCACGCACCTGAACGTGCACAACGACCCGTTCCTGCTCCCGGGGATCGTGGTACGCACGACCGCGACCGACCGCTTCCCGCTCGACCAGGCTCGCCTCGAGCGCTACCACAACGGCCGCTGGGTCTCGTTCGGCGGCCTGTTCCGCATCAGGTAGCGAGCGCAGGCTCGCCGGCCGGGAGCCTTACCAGCTCGCGTCGCCTAACGGGCAGCAGGCTGATCACGGTCACCGTCAGCGCGACGCCGACCCACTGCGTCCAGCGCAGCGACGAGTCGAAGACGTAGATGCCGACCAGCGTCGTCGTTACTGGGAACGCCAACTCGCCGAGCGAGGCGAGCAGTGCCGGCGTGCGCTGCAGCCCGTAGTAGTAGAGCCCGAGCGCGAACAGGCCGGTCACGAGCGCGAGCACCGCGATCCAGACGCTGTCGTGAAAGCCCGCGAAGGCCGGCGCGCCGACGATCGGAAGGACGCACGCGGCGGCGACCAGTCCGAAGGCAAAGCGAACGGTCATCACATGCTCGAAGCGCAAGCGCCGGCTCAGGAAACGGCCGAAGACGGTGCCCATCGCCCAGAGAGTCGCCGCGGCGAGCGTCTCCGCTACCGGCGTCAGGCCGTGCACGTGGGGCTCGAGCGGGTGCGGCAGCGAGATCAGCCAGACGCCGACCAGCGCGGCGAGCAGAAACCAGATGAAGCCACGCCGCGGCTGTTCGCCGAGCACGAGCCACGCACCGACGACGACGATCAGCGGCTGCACCTGCTGCAGCACGACCACGGTGATGAAGTCCCCGTGGAAGAGGGCCTTCGTGAACAGGATCGTCGCGAGCGCCGAGGCGCCGGCGCCGACAGCGACGCCGGCTGCGACGTAGGCGGGACCGGCGCGCCACAGCGCGACCATCGCCGGGACGAGCAGCGGCAGCGTCACGAGGACGAGCACGACGTGCTCGCCGAAGACGATGGTGTAGGCGGAGGTCGAGTCGGCGAGGGGCTTGCGGATCAGGCCGTCCAGGCCCCACATCGCCGCGGCGATGCTGACGAGGACGACTCCGGGGACGCTGCCGAGGCGCTCCGCCATCGCGCTGAGCCTAGCCGAGCCGACCCGGCTCGCCGGTAGGCTCTGCCCCTTGGGTCGTTGGCTGATCCTGCTCGGGCTGGCGACCTCGGCACTGGTGGTGTCCCAGCGCCCCAAGGCCGTCGCCGGGCCGGGAGCGGCTCACACGGGGATCGAGAAGATCCGCCACGTGATCGTGGTCATGCAGGAGAACCGCTCGTTCGACTCCTACTTCGGCACCTACCCCGGCGCGGACGGGATCCCGAGGCGCAACGGGCACTTCACCGTCTGCGTGCCGGACGCCTTCCGCCACGTCTGCGGGCGGCCCTACCACGACCGCTCGAACCGGAATCAGGGCGGACCCCACGAGTACCTGGACACCGTGCGCGACGTCAGCGGCGGCAAGATGAACGGCTTCATCCGGGAGGCGCGACGGGGCCTCAAGAAAGGCTGCAAGGCCTTCCCGAAGTCGCAGCTCTGCTCGAAGCGCCGCCCACCCGACGTGATGGGCTACCACGACGCGCGCGAGATCCCGAACTACTGGGCCTACGCGCACCACTTCGTGCTCCAGGACCACATGTTCGAGCCGAACTCGTCCGCGAGCCTGGCGACCCACCTGTTCATGGTCTCGGAGTGGTCGGCCCGCTGCCGCCGCAAGGGCGACCCGATGAGCTGCGTGAATGCGCTCGAGAACCCGCTCGCGCCGCCGCACACGAAACAGAACCCGACCGGCCGCAGGCCCGACTACGCCTGGACAGACCTCACCTACCTGATGCACAGGCACCACGTCTCGTGGCGCTACTACGTCTTCACCGGCACGCAGCCGGACTGCACCGAGGACGAGATGATCTGCGGCTCGGTCCCGCAGAGCGCGCGCACGCCGGGGATCTGGAACCCGCTCCCGTGGTTCGACACCGTCCACCAGGACCGCCAGCTGGCCGACGTCACAACGATGAGGCACTTCTTCCGCGACGCGCGGATGGGCGCGCTCCCCGAGGTGTCGTGGCTGATTCCGAGCGACCCGGTCAGCGACCATCCGCCGTCGAAGCTCACGAAGGGCCAGGCCTACGTCACCAGCGTGATCAACGCGGTCATGCGCAGCCCGGACTGGAAATCGAGCGCGATCTTCCTCGCGTGGGACGACTGGGGCGGGTTCTACGACCACGTCGTGCCGCCGGCGGTCGACCACAACGGCTACGGGCTCCGCGTACCGGCGCTGGTGATCTCACCCTATGCGCGGCGCGGTTACATCGACCATCAGGTCCTGAGCTTCGACGCCTACGCCAAGTTCATCGAGGACGACTTCCTCGGCGGCCGGCGCCTCGACCCGGCAACCGATGGGCGGCCGGACCCGCGGCCCGACGTACGTGAGAACGAGGCCGTGCTCGGCGACCTGGCGCTCGACTTCGCCTTCGCGCAGAAGCCGCGGCCTCCGCTGCTGCTGCCGCTGCGCCCGCCGTTCAGGTGATCTCGGGCGCCAGCAGGTCGTCGACCGTCTCGCGCCTGCGGATCACACGTGCATCGCCGCCGGCGACGAGCACCGCGGCGGGGCGTGGAACGGCGTTGTAGTTCGAGCCCATCGCCAGCGTGTAGGCGCCGGTGCCGGGCACCGCGAGCAGGTCGCCGCGGCGCGGCTCGGGCAGCGCGACCGCGTCGATCAGCACGTCGCCGGACTCGCAGTGCTTGCCGCAGACGGTGTAGGCACCGGCCGCTTCCTCCCCGGCGCGGTTCGCGAGCAGCGCCGAGTAGCGGGCGCCGTAGAGCTGGGGCCTTGGGTTGTCGGACATGCCGCCGTCGATCGCCACGTAGGTCGTCGTCCCGGCCGCTTTGACCACGCCGACGCGGTAGAGCGTGAACGCCGCGTGGCCGGCGAGCGAGCGCCCGGGCTCGAGGATCGTCTCCGGGTGCTCGAGCTCGTGCAGGCTCCAGGCGTGCTCGAGCCGCTCGAGAAGGGTGCGGACGAAGTCGCCGATCGCCGGCGGCCGCTCGTCCTCGACGTAGCGGATCCCCAGCCCGCCGCCGAGGTCGATCACGCGCGGCTCCCACCCGAGCTCGGCGCGGCAGTCGGCCGCAAAGGCGCCGAGCCACTCGATCCCGGTCCGCGCCGCCTCGCTGTCCAGCAGTTGCGAGCCGATGTGCAGGTGCAGCCCGGCGACGTCGAGCCCGGCCTCGCGCGCGTCGGCGATCGCCACGAGCGCCTGCTCCGGCGTCAGGCCGAACTTCGAGCCGTGGTGCGCCGTCCTGATCGCGGGATGCGTGTCCGCCTCGATCCCGGGCGTCACGCGCACGAGCACACGCTCGATCCCCGCCGCCGCGGCGCGGTCGACCTCGTCGGGCGCGTCGAGCACCACGAACCGCGCGCCCGCCTCGGCGGCCGCCGCGAGCTCCTCGTCGCTCTTGTTGTTGCCGTGCACGACGATCCGCTCGCCCGGCACGCCGGCCCGCAGCGCGTAGGCCAGCTCGCCGAGCGTCGAGACGTCGGCGCCCAGACCCTCCCCGGCGAAGAGGCGCAGCAGCGCCAAACTCGGGAAGGCCTTGACGCTGTAGAGACAGAGCGAGCCCGGGGCAGCGGTGCGGTAGGCGCGCACCGCCGAGAGCAGGGTCTGCTGGCAATAGACGACGAGCGGCGTGCCGTGCGCCTGCGCCAGCTCCGAGGTGCGGATGCCGCCGAGTGCGAGCTCGCCGTCCTCGACCGTGGCGCCGTCCGGGAAGAGCGACAGCGCGCCGGCCGTCAGTCCATCCACCAGTCCTGGACCATCTCGGCGTCGCCCGGTCCCGTGTGCGGCGCGCCGACAGCGATCATCTCCGCGCCCTCGGGACCTGCCTCGAAGCCCCGCGGTGTGTCCTTCGGCACCCGCAGCGCGTCGAACGGCTTGAGCTCGACGATCTCGTCCCCGAGCTTGGCCCGCCCGCTGCCGCTGATCAGGATGTAGACCTCCTCCTGCGTCTTGTGCGTGTGCCCGAACGGCAGCCGGAAGTTCGGGGCCAGCCGCTGATAGCTGACGCCGGAATGCTCGAGCTCGAGCGGGACGCGCGCCATCCGAGCCTCGATCTTCCCTCCAAGGCCGAAGTTCGGCGCCTGGTCCTCGACGTCTTCTTTCAGGTTCACCTTCGTGTAACCGGCCAACTCGTGCCTCCTATCGTCGACGGGGTGATGGTAAAGTCCGCGGAGATGGAGCAGCTTCTCGAGTAGCGCAGGAAGCCAACGCGGCCCCGCCGCGCGCAGCTTCCCCACGGCCTCTCCCAACGAGAGGTCTTTTTGTATCCGGAGGCAGAGATGGAGACGTACGACCCACAGGCGATCGAGGCGAAGTGGCAGCGGGTCTGGGAGGACGCGCGCGCCTTCTACACCGACGACCCCGAGGCGGGCGAGGAGCGCGCGAAGTTCTACATGCTCGAGATGCTGCCCTACCCGTCCGGCGACCTGCACATGGGGCACGTCCTCAACTACACGCTGGGCGACGTCCTCACGCACTTCCGCCGGCGCCACGGACTGCGCGTGCTGCGCCCGATGGGCTGGGACTCGTTCGGCCTACCGGCCGAGAACGCGGCCATCCGCGAGGGCGGGAGCCCGCGCGAGATCACGGAGCGCAACATCGCGAACATCGAGCGCCAGATGCACCGGCTCGGTTGGGCGATCGACTGGGATCGCGTGATCGCCGCGCACGACCCGGCCTACTACCGCTGGACGCAGTGGCTGTTCCTGCGTTTCCTCGAGAAGGGGCTGGCCTACCGCAAGGAGGCGCCGGTCAACTGGTGTCCGAACGACCAGACGGTGCTGGCGAACGAGCAGGTGGTCGACGGCCGCTGCGAGCGCTGCGGGGCCGTCGTCGAGGCGCGGAAGATGGAGCAGTGGTTCTTCCGGATCACGGCGTACGCGGACGCGCTGCTGGAGGACCACGCCCTGCTCGACTGGCCCGAGCGGACGATCACCATTCAGCGGAACTGGATCGGCCGCTCCGAGGGCGCCGAGCTGCTGTTCCGGATCTCGGAGCTGGACCAGGACGCCGCGGTCTTCACGACGCGGCCCGACACGGTCTTCGGCGCGACCTTCTTCGTGCTCGCGCCCGAGCATCCGCTGGTCGACACGATGGTCGAGCGCTCGCCGCACGGCGAGGAGATAAGCGAGTACGCGAAGCATGCGCTGGCAAAGCGCGGCGAGGTGCGGGCCGCGGCCGAGGAGAAGACCGGCGTCGACACCGGCCTGACCGCGACGAACCCGGCGACCGGCGAGGAGATCCCGGTGTGGGTCGCCGACTACGTGCTGATGGAGTACGGGACCGGCGCGATCATGGCCGTGCCAGGGCACGACGAGCGTGACCGCGAGTTCGCTGAGCAGTTCGGGCTGCCGGTCCGGCAGGTGGTCGACGAGGAGGGCGGCGTGCTGGTCGAGTCGGGAGAGTTCTCCGGGCTGCCGGTCGAGGAGGCGAAGCGTGCGATCGTCGACTGGCTCGGCTCGCTGGGGCGCGGCCGGCCCGCAATCAGCTTCCGGCTCCGTGACTGGGGCTTCTCGCGCCAGCGCTACTGGGGTGCGCCGATCCCGGTCGTCTACTGCGGCGAGTGCGGGATCGTGCCGGTGCCGGACTCGGAGCTGCCGGTGCTGCTTCCCGAGGTCGAGGACTACCGGCCCAAGGGCAAGCCGCCGCTCGCCTCGAACGAGGAGTGGCTGAATGTCCCCTGCCCGTCGTGCGGCGGCCCCGGTGTGCGAGAGGCCGACACGATGGACACCTTCGTCGACTCGGCCTGGTACTTCCTGCGCTACTGCGACCCTGAGAATGACGAGGCGCCGTTCTCGCGGGAGCTGGTCGACTTCTGGATGCCGGTCGACCAGTACGTGGGCGGGATCGACCACGCGACCGGGCACCTGCTCTACTCGCGCTTCTTCGTCAAGGTGCTGAACGAGCTGGGGATGGTCGGGTTCCGCGAGCCGTTCGCGCGGCTGTTCCACCAGGGCTGGGTGCGGCAGGGCGGGACGAAGATGTCGAAGTCGCGCGGGAACGTGACCGCGCCCGACCAGCTGGCCGACATGTACGGCGCCGATGCGGTGCGGCTGTACATCCTGTTCGTCGGGCCGGCCGACCAGGACATGGACTGGACCGAGGAGGGCGTCGAGGGGATCGCGCGCTTCCTGCGTCGGTTGTGGCGGATCGTGCACGAGGCGGCCTCGTCGGCTGGGGGGGACGGCGACGGCCCACTGGTGCGGAAGGCGCACGAGACGATCGCGAAGGTGACCGACGACATCGGCCGGCGCTTCGTGTTCAACACGCCGATCTCGGCCGTGATGGAGCTCGTGAACGAGCTCGGGCGCGACCCGTCCGCGCCGGGTGCGCGCTTCGCCGCCGAGACGGCGGTATCGCTGATCCAGCCGTACGCGCCGCACGTCGCCGAGGAGCTGTGGGCCGCGCTCGGGCATGAGCGGCTGTGGGAGCAGCCGTGGCCGGTGGCGGACGAGTCGCTGTTGACGCGCGAGACGTTCGAGCTGGTGATCCAGGTGAACGGCAAGGTGCGCGACCGGGTCGAGGCTTCGGCAGGCGAGTCGGAGGAGCAGCTGGTCGAGCGGGCGCTCGCCTCGCCGCGCGTTCAGGGCTTCCTGGACGGCAAGGAGATCCGCCAGACGATCGTCGTCCCAGGCCGCCTCGTAAACCTGGTCGTCTAACTCCTTCTTCTCCTACGCGCGCGCGTGAATATCCCCGGGTGGGTGGGGGTTGGGGACGGTACCCATTTCTCGCCGCCCGAATGTGCCGATTCTGTGCCGATTTCGGCGCAGTTTCGGCACAAAGGCGTATCCCACGCGCGACAGTTCGTCGGGCACGCTCGAGCCATGCCGGAGTTCCTCCTCCAGCGGCGGCGCGCCCTCCTCACCGCCGCGGTCGCGCTCGCGCTGCTCCTGCTCGCGGTCCGTTACATCCTGCCGGCGGGAACGACCACCCCGGCGGCGCCGCTCCCCCCGCCGCCGGCTCTTGGCGCGAGCGCGACCGGGGCTTCGGCTGCCTGGGTGGTTGTGGACGTCGTCGGCGCCGTCCGGCAGCCGGGCCTCTACCGGTTGCCACAGGGCTCGCGGATCGCAGACGCGGTGGCTCAGGCCGGCGGCCCGACCGGCAAGGCCGAGCTCGCCCAGGTCAACCTCGCGGCGCCACTGGCAGACGGCGAGCAGGTCGTCGTCCCGAAGCGCGGGGCCGCCGGGGCCGCCGCTGCGCCGGCCGGCGCGGGTTCAAGCGCAGGCGCCGGACCAGCCGCGCCGGTGCAGCTCAGCACCGCGACGCTGGAGCAGCTCGAGACCCTGCCGGGGATCGGTCCGGTGATGGCGCAGAAGATCCTCGACTACCGCACGAAGCACGGGGCCTTCAGCTCGGTCGACGAGCTCGATGCGGTCTCGGGAATCGGCCCGAAGCGGCTGGACCAGCTCCGGGACATGGTCGTGCCGTGAACGTCTTGCGCTCGCCGCATCTCTGCGCGGCTGCGGTCTGCGTGGGCATCGCGGCCGCCAACCTGGCTCGACTACCGCGGGCGGCCATCGCGCTCGCCGTCGCCGTGGCGCTCGTCGCAGCGGCAACCGATGCCTCCCGCCGCGCGCTCGTTCTGGCCACTGCTCTTGCGCTGACCGGCTGGTGGTGGGGCAGCGCGCGCCTCGACGCCCTCGACCATAGTGTCCTACTGGCGCGAGTTGGCACTGCCGAGCGCTCCCACCTCGTGGTGACCGGGCCTGCGCGGCTCAGCCCATTCCAGATGCGGCTCCCGGCAGAGGTGACGCGGTTCGGGCTCCTCCGCTTCCACGAGCCGGTTCTCCTCGAGCTGCCGCTCGGCCGCGCGCCGCCGCAGGGCGCCCTGCTCGAGGCGATCACCACGGTTCGCCTGCCTCGGCCGGCCTCGCACGGCTTCGACGAGCGCGCCTGGCTCAGGCACCAGGGCATCCACGTCGTCCTCCGCGCCGACCGGTGGACGCTCGCCGGCCATCGCGGCGGCCTCTGGGGCGTCGCCGACCGGCTGCGCGCCGCGCTCGCGAGATCGACCGCACGCGGGCTGCACGGCGAGCGCGGCGGAGTCGTCGAAGGCGTCGTCCTCGGCGACGAGCAGGCGCTCTCGGCCAACCTGCGGGACCGCTTTCGCGCCTCGGGCCTCTACCACCTCCTCGCGGTTTCCGGCCAGAACGTCGCGCTGGTCGCGGCAGGGACGCTGGTGCTCGCATGGCTGATCGGGCTGCCGCGCTGGCTGGGACAAGTCGCGGCGCTGGCGGCGATCGGCGGCTACGTGCTCGCGGTCGGGCCTCAGCCGTCTGTGGTCCGCGCCGGCGTCGCCGGAGCGCTCGGGTCCATCGCGTGGCTCGCCGCGCGGCCGGCCGACCGCTGGTACTTCCTCCTGCTGGCCGGGCTGGTCCTCCTTGCCTGGAACCCGTACGACGTGCTCGATGCCGGCTTCCAGCTCTCGTTCGCCGCGGTCGCGGCGATCTTCTTGCTCGTGCCACGATTCGCCGCGCGCCTCGAGGGTTACCCAGTACCTGGGAAGCTGGCGGCTGCGCTCGCGGTCTCCACCGCCTGCGGGCTGGTGACTGCTCCCATCCTCTGGCTCCAGTTCCACGCGGTGCCGATGCTGACAGTGCCCGCGAATGCGTTCGCTGAGCCGGCCGTCGCCCCGCTTCTCTACCTGGCGTTCGCGGCTGCCGCCGCCGCGCTCCTCTTTCCACCCGCCGCCGCGGCGATCGCGTGGGTCAACGGCTGGTGCGCCGCATACCTGGCCGGCTGCGCGCGGTTCTTCGGCGGCCTCCCGGGAGCCCAGGTTCGCTCGGGCCGAAGCCTGCTGATCGTGCTTGCGCTCGCCTCCCTCGGCGCCGCCTATGCTTGGCGGCGGTGGCAGAGCTCGCCGCGGTCTACCTGATCACGGGCACCGACCGTCCCAAGGTCGGCCGTGCCCTGCGCCGGCTCCGCGCGCGAATCGGCGATGACGCGACAGAGATCCTCTCTGCCCACGAGGCCGGCGGCGAGGACGTGGTTGCGTCCTGCAACGCCCTCGGTCTCTTTGCCGTCGAGCGCCGTCTCGTCATCGTCGAGGACGTCCAGCGCTGGAAGGCGGCCGACCTCAAGGCTCTTGGCGAGTACCTCCCGCGTCCAGCCCCGACGTCGGTCCTCGTGCTCGTCGGAGACGAGGTCAAGCCCGATTCGCCGCTCGCGAAGGCTGTTGCTGAGGCAGGCGAGGTGCTCGTCTACGACCTGCCCAAGCGCGGACGCAAGGCCGACCTGCCGCGCTGGGTCGAGGCCGAGCTCCGCGAGCGCGGCGTGCTCGTCGACCATGAGGCCGCCCGGGCGATCGTCGAGCTGGTCGGGGACAACGCGAACGAGCTGGCGACCGAGGTCGACAAGCTCGCCACCTGGGCGGACGGTGAGCGGATTGGGGAGCGAGAGGTCGTGGCGCTCGTGCCGGCGCGCGCAGAGGCGCCTCCCTTCGACCTGACCGATGCGTGGGGTGCCCGTGACGTCCCAGGCGTCCTGGCCGCGAGCGAGCGGATCATCGAGCGCTCGGGCGACGCGACCCGGGACGTGCTTCTCCGGACCGCGGGGCTGATGACGTCGCATGTCGGGCGCGTGCGCGAGTGCCGGCGCCTCGACGCCGAAGGAGTCCCGCCGGCGGCGGCGGCCGAGCGCCTGAAGCGGAACCGCTACTACGTCCAGAAGCTCTACGAGCAGGCCGGAAACTTCAGCGAGGACGAGCTCGACGACGCGATCGTGCGGCTGGCTCGACTCGACCACGCCCTGAAGGGCGGCAGCAAGCTCCCTGGTGAGCTCGAGTTCACCCGCGCGCTGATCGACGTCTCGCGCGGAACCGCTGCGACCTAGCTAGACGAGCGCTAGGAAGAGCTGCCGGAGACGAGCCGCGCGGCCTGTGCCTTTTTGCGGGCGGCGGCGTTGCGGTGGATCGCTCCGTTGGCGGCGGCCTTGTCGATCCAGCGGACGAGCTCCCGGTGCTCGGAAGTGATCCGGTCGCGATCGCCGTCGGCGACCGCCGTCCGCAGCCGGCGCGTGAGCGTCTTCACCGTCGAGGCGTAGCGCAGGTTCTCGAGGCGCTCCTGCGCCGCCGTGCGAACCCGCTTCTTCTGCTGCTTGATGTTCGGCATAGCGTGAAAGTGCCCGCAGAGCGGGCCGGCCGATGGTAGCAGCAGTCACGACCCGCTCACGCGCCCCGGCCGTGCAAATGACACACACTCAGCGCATTCCCGTCACCCACGCGTGCGCATTTCGCGAATAGGCTCATAGCGGGGAGGAGGTCAGCGGGTACCTGCGCCCCTGCGAGCCGTAGCGGCATCGGCAGAGCGCCTTCCTATACTCGCCCCGTGGATCAGCCCGACCCGCCTCGCGGCCGACGGCTCGCGCGGTCGACGGCGATCTTCGGGCTCGCCACCGGCCTTTCTCGCGTGCTCGGCCTCGTGCGCGAGATCTTCGCGCGCTACTACTTCGGCACTGTCGGCCCGATCAACGCGTTCGAAGTCGCGTTCCTGATCCCCAACACCGTGCGCGCGCTCGTCGCCGACGCTGCGCTGTCGTCGGCGTTCGTCCCCGTCTTCAGCGACCTTCTGGTCAAGGGCGAGCGGAAACGCGCGTGGCGGGTCGCGTCGAGCCTCTTCTGGCTCGTGCTGCTCGGGCTGGGCGGCCTGACGGCGCTGTTCATCGTGATCTCGCCGTGGATCATGGCCGCGTTCGGCTACGGGAGCCTCGCCGTCGGGCTCTCACGCGTCCTCTTCCCGATCGTTGTGCTGCTCGGCCTGTCCGGGATCGTGGTCGGGATCCTCAACAGCTACGACCACTTCACGGTCCCGGCGCTCACGCCGGTCTTCTGGAACATCGCGATCATCGTCGGACTGGTGATCGGCGTCCCGCGCGCCGACGGGATCAGCGCCAAGCTCTACGTCTACGCGTTCTCGATCCTGATCGCCACGGTGATCCAGTTCCTCCTGCCGCTGCCGTGGCTCCGCGGTCGCGACGGTCGGCTCCAGCTCGTGATCGACTGGCGCGACCCTGCGGTGCGGCAGACGCTCGTGCTGATGGTCCCGATCACGATCGGCCTCGGGCTGATCAATTTCAACGCCGTCGTCGACACGTTCTTCGCCGCGCGGCTGATCGACCGCTTCCACGCGCCCAGCGCGATCAACGCGGCGTTCCGCCTCTACATGCTCCCGCAGGGGATGTTCTCGGTTGCCGTGGCGACGGTGCTCTTCCCCTTGCTCGCGCGGCTCGCTTCGGCCGCCGACTTCGACGGCTTCCGCAGGACGGTGACGACCGGAATCCGGCAGATCGCGTTTCTGCTCGTGCCGGCGAGTGTCATTTCCGCGGTGCTGGCCGAGCCGATCGTGCGCCTCGTCTTCCAGCGCGGCGACTTCACGCCCCGGCAGACACCTGCAGTGGCGGCGTCGCTCGCGGCGTTCTCGCTTGGGCTCGTCTTCAACGGCTTCATGCTGATGCTCAACCGCGCGTTCTTCAGCCTGCAGTCGCCCTGGATCCCGACGTGGGTGGCACTCGTCAACCTCGGGCTGAACGCCGTGCTCGACGGGGCGTTCTACCGGCTCGGAATCTGGGGCCTGCCGCTCTCGACGTCGCTCGTGAACATCGCCGGCTCAGCCGCGCTCTTCCTCCTGCTGCGGAGGCGACTCGGTTCCCTCGACCTCCGGGAGAGCGCGTCGGCGTTCGTGCGCATCGTGGTCGCCTCCGCGGTGGCGGGAGCCGTCGCCTACGGCGTCTGGCGCGGGCTCGACGAGGTGCGGGTGCTGCTCTCACTCCGGCGCCGTCAGCCGTGATCCGCTTCCGGCCGCTCGAGGAATCCGACCTGCCGCAGGTCGACGCCTGGCTGCGCGCAGAGCACGTCGCGGAGTGGTGGCGCGACCCGGTCGAGATCGCGGTCGCGAAGCGCCAGGCGGCACTGGAAGGGCGGCGTCAGGTCGAGCATTACGTGATCCTCGAAAACGAGCGGCCCTTGGGGATTATCCAGACCTATCTCGTCGCGGACTATCCGGACTGGGGTCGCCTGATCGGAGCGGAGCCCGAAGCGGCCGGCGTTGATCTCTTCGTCGGCGAGCCCGACGCGGTCGGTCGCGGCCTCGGCCCCGAGATCCTGCGCGAGTTCGCGCGCACAGTCGTCTTCTCACGCCCTGAGACGACTGCGGCGGTCGCGACCGTCGAGGAGGCCAACATCCGCTCGTGGCGCGCCTTCGAGAAGGCCGGCTTCCGTCATGTTCGTGACGTCGAAGAGGACGGGCTCCCGCACCGGCTACTACGGCTCGACCGTCGCTACGCTCAGTAGCCCATGGACCAACAACGCATCCGCAACTTCTCGATCATCGCGCACATCGACCATGGCAAGTCGACGCTCGCCGATCGCATCCTCGAACTGACCGACACGGTCACGGGCCGCGAGATGCGCGCGCAGGTGCTCGACACGATGGAGCTCGAGCGCGAGCGCGGGATCACGAGGCCTGCGAGGGCGCGGTGCTGGTCGTCGACGCCGCGCAGGGGATCGAGGCGCAGACCGTCGCCAATGCGTACCTGGCGATCGAGAACGACCTCGAGATCGTCCCGGTCGTGAACAAGATCGACCTGCCGCAGGCCGATCCGGACGCGAGCGCCGCCGAGATCGCCGACCTCGTCGGCGACACGGCCGAGCATGTGCTGCGCATCTCCGCGAAGACCGGCGATGGCGTGGCCGAGGTGCTCGACGCGATCATCGAGCGGATCCCGCCGCCGAGCGGCGACACTGCCGCCCCGTCGCGCGCGCTCGTGTTCGACTCGTCCTACGACCAGTACCGCGGCGTCGTCGCCTTCGTCCGCATGGTCGACGGCTCCTTCCACGCGCGCGAGCCGCTTCGCGCAATGGCGCAGGGGACGCGCTTCGAGGCGGAGGAGGTCGGCTTCTTCTCGCCCACGATGAGCGCGGCGAAGGAGCTCGGCGCCGGCGAGGTCGGCTACGTGATCACCGGCCTGAAGGACGTGAGCCGCCTCCGCGTCGGGGACACGCTCACCTCGGAGCGACGGCCGGCCGACGAGCCGCTGCCCGGCTACAAGGACGTCAAGCCGATGGTCTTCGCAGGGCTGTTCCCGACCGACTCGGACGACTACCCGGAGCTGCGCGACGCGCTCGAGAAGCTGAAGCTGAACGACGCTTCGCTCTTCTACGAGCCCGAGACTTCGCAGGCGCTCGGCTTCGGCTTCCGCTGCGGTTTCCTTGGCTTGCTGCACATGGAGATCGTCCGCGAGCGGCTCGAGCGCGAGTTCGATCTCGACCTGCTCGTGACCGCGCCGAACGTCGCCTACCTCGTCGTGACGAAGGCGGGCGAGGAGCTGGAGGTGCACAACCCGTCCGAGATGCCGCGCGAGGTCGAGCGGATCGAGGAGCCCTACATCAAGGCGTCGATCATCGTCCCGAAGGACTTCGTCGGCCCGGTGATGGAGCTGAACACCGAGCGGCGCGGGCGCTTCGACCACATGGAGTACCTCTCCGAGGAGCGGGTCCTGCTGCTCTACGAGTTGCCGCTCGGCGAGATCGTGCTCGACTACTACGACCAGCTCAAGTCGCGGACAAAGGGCTACGCGAGCTTCGACTACGACCTGGTCGGCTTCCGCGAGGGCAAGCTCGAGCGGGTCGACGTGCTGATCGCCGGCGAGCCGGTGGACGCGCTGTCGTTGATCGTGCACCGCGAGGGCGCGTATGCGCGAGGGCGACAGCTGGTCGACCGGCTGCGCGAGGAGATCCCGCGCCAGTTCTTCGACGTGCCGGTGCAGGCGGCGATCGGGTCGCGCGTGATCGCGCGCGAAACGATCAAGGCCAAGCGCAAGGACGTGCTCGCCAAGTGCTACGGCGGCGACATCACGCGGAAGCGGAAGCTGCTCGAGCAGCAGAAGAAGGGCAAGAAACGGATGAAGCAGGTCGGCTCGGTGGAGGTGCCGCAAGAGGCGTTCCTCGCGGTCCTGAATCTGGACGGGGGCAAGAAGTGAGCGCGGGCGCGCCGGTTCGGCACCTGTATGTGCACCTGCCCTTCTGCGCGTCGCGCTGCGGGTACTGCGACTTCGTCACGGTGGTCGGGCGGGGCGGTCAGCACCGGGCCTACGTGGATGCGCTGCTCGCCGAGCTCTCGCTCGAGCGCGGCGTGCTGGCGCCGCGGCTCGAGAGCGTCTTTCTCGGCGGCGGAACGCCGACGTTCACCACGCCGGCCGAGCTCCGGCGCTTGCTGGGTGCCTTGCCGCCGGCCGAGGAGGTCACGGTCGAGGCGAATCCGGAGACGGTCACGCCCGGGGTGGGGGCGCTGCTGCGGGACGGCGGCGTGACGCGGGTCTCGCTCGGCGCGCAGAGCTTCCAGCCGCGGCTGCTCTCGATGCTCGAACGAGGCGCGGGCCCGGACGACGTCCGGCGCGCGGTCTACGCTCTGCGTGATGTCGGATTTGACAACATCTCTCTCGATCTGGTCTACGGGATCCCCAGCCAGAGCGCCGCCGACCTTGACGCCGACCTGAGCGAGGCGCTCGCGCTGGAACCGGAGCACCTCTCCTGCTACGAGCTGGAGGCAAAGCGGGGGACGCGCTTCACCCACGCGCACGGCGCCGAGCTCGCGCGCCAGGCCGAGGCGATGGAGTCGTACTTCGAGCGTGTCGTCGCGCGTGTGACGGGTGCCGGGTTCCGCTGGTACGAGACGGCGAACTTCTGCCGGCTGCCGCAGCTCGCGGACGGGCGCGACCTGCGCTCGCGCCACAACCTCGCCTACTGGCGGAGTCGCGACTACCTTGGGCTCGGCATCGGCGCGGTCTCGACAATTCATGGACGCCGTTGGCGGACGACGCCTCGGCTGGGCGCTTACCTGGCGGCGCTCGCGGCGGGCGAGCGGCCTCCGCGCGAGGTCGAGGAGCTCTCGGCGCCGGTGCGGCGGTCGGAGCGGGTGCTGCTCGGGCTCCGCCTGGACGAGCCGCTGGCGCTCGAGCCCGGGCTCGAGCGGGCGGTCGACTGGTCTGCCGTGGAGCGGCTGGAGCGGCTCGGTCTCGTCGAGAGCGGCCGGTCCACTGACGGGACGCTCGCGCTCACCACGCACGGCCGCTTCCTCGGCGGCGGCGTCACCGCGGAGCTCCTGGCCTAAAATCCCTGCAAACGATGTGGGAAGCGGCCGAGATCGAGCTCACTCCGCGGCAACGCGCGCTCCTGCGCGGGGTGGTCGAGGAGTACGTGGCCACCGGGCAGCCGGTGGGCTCGCGCACCCTGGTCCAGCGAGCACGCCTGAACGTCTCGCCGTCGACGGTTCGAAGCGAGCTCGCGGAGCTCGAAGCGTTCGGCCTGTTGACCCATCCGCACACCTCGGCAGGCCGCGTGCCGACCGACCGCGGCTACCGCTACTACGCGGACCGGCTGCTGGAGCAGCTCGAGCCACAGCCCGAGGGCTTTCCGCTCGACCTCCACTCCGCGCGGAGCGAGGTGGACGACGCCCTGCGCGCCACCACCGAGATGCTCTCGGACGTGACGCGGCTGATCGCCCTGGTCTCGGCGCCGCCGCTGGGGACGGCGACTGTCCGCCACGTCGAGGTCCTGCTCCTGCAGCCCCAGGTGGTGATGGTCGTCGTGATCGCCTCGACGGGCAGCGTGACAAAGCGCGTCTACAGCTTCCCCGAGCCGGTCGACCCCGGCCTCGCGAACTGGGCCGCGCAGTACCTGAACGACCGGGTTAGCGGGCTGGAGCTCGGCAGCCACGTCCTCCGCCGCCGACTCGAGGACCCGGCGCTCGGCACGCGCGAGCAGGCATTCCTCGAAACGGTCGCGACGCTCTTCTCCGAGGCGCTCGTCTCCGAGGAGCAGAGCCTCTACATCGGTGGAACCTCCGGGCTGCTCGAGGATCTCCGCGCTGGGGAGCTCGACGCCTACCAGCGCCTGGTCGAGGTGCTGGAGAAGCGTGCCGCGCTGCTCGAGGTCGTCAGCCAGGCGCTCGACCCTCGGCGGCCGTTCGTGCGCGTCGGCCGCGAGCTCGACCACCCGGCGCTGCGCGACCTGGCGCTGGTCGGCGCCTCCTACGGCCTCACGACGCGGACGCTCGGCGCGGTCACCCTCCTCGGCCCGGTGCGGATGGACTACGAGAAAGCGCTGCGGTCGGTGCGCTCGGCCGCGCACGAGCTCTCCCGCTTCGTCGAGGAGATCTACGAGGACAACTAGCCACGGAGCTAGGCTTGGTTGCCGATGGCTTCCACCCAGCGTGACTACTACGAGCTGCTCGGCGTATCGCGAACCGCGGGCGAGGCGGAGATCAAGAAGGCCTTCCGCCGGCAGGCGCGCGAGCTCCATCCCGACGTCTCGTCCGAGCCGGACGCGGAAGGGCGCTTCCGCGAGGTGGTCGAGGCCTACGAGGTGCTCTCCAAGCGCGAGACGCGCGAGCTCTACGACCGCTACGGCCACGCCGGCCTGCGCACCGGCGGGTTCACGCCGTCGAGCTTCGACTTCGGCAGCCTCTCCGACCTGTTCGCCGCATTCTTCGGCGACGACCTCTTCGGCGTGTCGACCCGGCCGCGCCGGGCGCGGGGCGCCGACATCGCGGCGCAGGTCGAGATCGAGCTGACCGAGGCCGCCGGCGGAGCGAAGCGCGAGGTTCCCTTCCCGGTCTCGGTGTCCTGCGCGACCTGCGGGGGCATTGGCGCGGAGCCGGGCACCGAGCCCGTGCCCTGCCAGGTCTGCGGCGGAGCGGGGCGCCTGCAGCACGTCTCGCGGACGGCCTTCGGCGAGTTCGTCCGCTCGCAGACGTGCCCAGAGTGCGCCGGCGCCGGCCGCGTCGTGGAGCATCCGTGCGCCGACTGCGCGGGGTCGGGCCGCGTCGTAGAAGAACGCAAGCTCGAGGTCGAGATCCCGCCCGGGATCCACGACGGCCAGCAGATCCGCGTCTCGGGCGAGGGCCATGCCGGGGCGCTGGGGGGGCGGTCGGGCGACCTCTACGTCCAGGTGCGGGTCCGCCCGGACCCGCGCTTCGTGCGCGAGGGCAACGACATCGTCTCGACGATCGACCTGACGATGACGCAGGCGGCGCTCGGAACGACTGTCTCGGTGCCGACCCTGGACGGCGACCACGAGCTCGAGCTCGAGCCGGGCACGCAGCCGGGCGAGATCCGCGTCCTCAGGGGCCGCGGGATGCCGGTCCTGCAGGGCTTCGGGCGCGGCGACCAGCGGGTGCTCGTGAACGTGCAGGTGCCGCGCCGGCTGACCGATGAGCAGCGGGCCCTGCTCGAATCGTTCGAGTCGAGCGCGGGCGAGGAGACGTACCAGGACGAGGGGTTCTTCCAGAGACTGAAGAGCGCGTTCCGCTGAGGCCGCTCCGCCGCGTGGCAGCCGTCGTGCCCGCAGAGCGGGCCGAGGCGGCGCGTGCCCTGATGATCGAGCTCTTCCCGGAGGGCTTCGAGGAGCGCGACCTCGCCGACGGCGTCGAGCTCGTCGCCTATACGGACGCCGGTGGCGAGGAGCGCCTGTGGGCGGCGTTCGGCACGGTCTCCTCGGACCGGGTGGAGAACGGCTGGGGCCAGCGCTGGCGAGACTTCCACCAGCCGATCCAGGTCGGCCGACTCTGGGTCGGGCCGCCCTGGGAGACACCGCCCGCCGACGTCGAGGCGGTCGTCATCGACCCCGGTCGCGCCTTCGGGACGGGCGGGCACGCGACGACCCGGCTCTGCCTCGAGCTCCTGCTCGAGCTCGAGCCGTCGGGCCTGGTGGACATCGGCTGTGGCTCCGGCGTGATCGCGATCGCAGCGGCCCGGCTCGGCTTCGGGCCGGTGCTCGCCGTCGATCACGATCCGGCGGCGCTCGAGGCGACCAGTCGCAACGCGCGTGCCAACGGCGTCGAGCTCGAGCTGAGCTCCGCCGACGCGCTCGCCGGGCCGCTGCCGCCGGTCGAGGTGCTCGTCGCCAACATCTCCGAGTCGTCGGTCAGGCAGCTCGTCCCGGACATGGCCACCCGGGCCGTGATCGCCTCCGGCTACCTGGAATCGGAGCGGCCTTCCCTCCCCGGGTTCGAGGCCGCCGAGCGGCGGGTCCTGCAAGGGTGGGCCGCCGACCTGTTTCGGCGCGCAGAGTAGAGTCCCAGCCCCGTGGCGGGTTTTTCGGTGCGCTTTCTCGGCTGCAAGGTCTCGTACGCAGACGCACAGGCGATTCGCGAGCGCCTGCTCGCCGACGGGCACTCCGAGCTCGAACATGGCGCCGAGATCGCCGTCGTCAACACCTGTTGTGTCACCCACGAGGCGGTGCGCAAGTCGCGCCACGCGGCGGCCCGCGCCGCCCGGACGCACGACCGCGTCTACGTGACGGGCTGCGGCGCCAACCTCGACGCGGACGGGTTCGCCGGGCTTTCCGAGAACGTGGTCGTGGTCGGCCGGCCCAGCGAGGACACGCCTGAAGTCGTCGCCCGCGACGTCGGCGCGATCGGCTGCGTGCAGGCTGACGCCGGGCTCGACCGCGTGCGGGCGTTCGTCAAGGTTCAGGACGGCTGCAGCTTCTCGTGCGCCTTCTGCGTGATCCCGCTCGTGCGCGGCGCGTCGCGGAGCCGCAGCGCGGAAGCTGTCGTCGGCGAGGTGCGGCGGCGGGTCGGCCAGGGCCACCGCGAGGTCGTCCTCACCGGTATCAACCTCGGCTGCTACCGCGATCGCGCGGCGGGGTGCTCGCTCGCGGGGCTCGTGCGCGCGGTCGGCGAGGTCCCGGGCCTCGCGAGGCTGCGGCTCTCGTCGCTCGAGGTGAACCACCTGAACGGCGAGCTCGTCACGGCGCTGCGCGAGACACCGCCGGTAGCGCGCCACCTGCACGTCCCGCTCCAGGCAGGCGACGACGACGTTCTCCGCGCGATGGGCCGGCGCTACGACGGGGCGACCTATCTGCGGCGGGTCGAAGGGCTCGAGGACTTCAACCTGACGACCGACGTGATCGTCGGCTTCCCGGGTGAGGACGAGCGCGCGTTCCGCCGGACCGTCGAGGTGATCGACGCGGCCGGAATCTCGTCCGTGCACGTTTTCCCCTACTCGCCCCGGCCGGGAACGGCCACGGCGCTGGCCGACTCGGTGCCGCGCGAGGTCAAGCGGGAACGAGGAGCCAGGCTGCGCGAGCGCTCGCGCCGGGCGACGCTCGAGCGCTGGCGGTCGAAGCTCGGCCGCGAGGATGTCGTGCTCGTCGACCGCCCAGGGCGCGGGTACGGCGACGACTACTCGCCGTGGCTCGTGCGCGGCAGCGTCGGCGAGCTCGTGCCCGTTCGGGGCAAGGCCGTCACGGAGGAGGGGATTCTCGCTGCCTGACGACTGCCTCTTCTGCGAGCTCGCCCGCGAGGGCGACCACGTCCACGCCGCCGACGGGTTCGTCGCGATCCGCGACATCAACCCGAAGGCGGAGACGCACCTGCTCGTGATCCCCGAGCGCCACATCCCCAGCTTCCGCGAAATCTCCGAGTTTCCGGCCGAGGAGGACAAGCGCATGCTCGACTTCGTCGCCGAGACGGCCAAGACCGCCGGCCTCGAGGATTACCGCGTGATCGTCAACGTCGGCGAGGGCGCCGGCCAGACCGTCTTTCACCTGCACTGGCACGTTCTCGGCGGCCGGGTCTGGGGGCTGGCCGGATGAGCCTGATCGCCCGGCTCGAGGGCGAGCTGAAGGACGCGATGGTCGCGCGGGATGCCGAGCGCCGGAACACGCTGCGCCTGATCCTCGCCAGCCTTCGCGGCGCCGAAAAGGAGCTTCAGCGGCCGCTCCACGACGACGAGGAGCTGCAGGTGCTCCAGCGGGAGCGAAAGCGGCGGCGCGAGGCCGCGGAGGGATTCCGCGCCGGCGGCCGCGAGGAGCAGGCGGACGCGGAGGAGCGCGAGCTCGCGGTGCTGGAGGAGTTCATGCCGGAGCCCCTCTCGGAGGAGGATCTCGAGGAGATCGTCGACGACGCGATCGCCGAGGTGGGGGCGACGAGCATGCGCGACTTCGGCCGCGTGATGGCGGACGTGATGCCCCAGGTGTCGGGCCGTGCGGACGGCTCGGCCGTCAGCCAGCTCGTCAAAGAGAAGCTCGCGTAGCCGCAATTTCGGGTAGGCGGTGCGGCCCGGCCCAGCGCCTACACTGAGCGCGGAATGCAGGAGGTTCTCTCAGTCTCGAACGACGTGGCGGCCGAGCTCGCGACCGTCGGCGACGGCGTGCTCGACGCGCTCCGCGACCGCCTGCGCTGCACGATCCTGCTCCGCGGCAACAGGCTGACGATCGAGGGCTCGGATCCCGACGTCGCCCAGGCCCGGGCGGTGATCGACGAGCTCCGCGAGCTCGTGGAGGGCGGGCACGAGATCGACCCGGCAACCGTCGACGCGGTGCTCTCCGCCCTCGACCAGGCCGAGGACCTGCGCGAGGTGTTCGAGGACGTCGTCTGGCGCCACCGCGGCAAGAAGATCTCGCCGAAGACGGTCAACCAGAAGCGCTATGTCGACGGAATCCGCCGCCACACGGTCACCTTCGCGATCGGCCCCGCGGGAACTGGCAAGACCTACCTGGCTATGGCCCTCGCGGTCGCGGCGCTCTCCGACCGGGAGGTCGGGCGGATCATCCTCACGCGGCCAGCGGTCGAGGCCGGCGAACGGCTCGGCTTCCTGCCGGGCGACATGCTCGCCAAGGTCGACCCGTACCTGCGCCCCCTCTACGACGCGCTCTACGACATGCTCGATGCCGACCGCCTCGCCGCCTACATGGAGAAGGGCACGATCGAGGTCGCGCCGCTCGCGTTCATGCGGGGGCGCACGCTGAACGACTCCTTCATCATCCTCGACGAGGCGCAGAACACGAGCCCCGAGCAGATGCAGATGTTCCTGACGCGGCTCGGGTTCGGCTCGAAGATGGTCGTCACCGGCGACGTCACCCAGGTCGACCTTCCGCGCGAGCAGGCCTCTGGCCTGATCCACGTCCAGGACATCCTCGGCTCGATCGACGGCATCTCGTTCGTCCGGTTCGGCCACGAGGACGTCGTGCGGCACCGGCTGGTGCAGCGGATCGTTGAGGCCTACAAGCTGCACGCTGAAGAGACGGGCACGCAGCGCCGTCGCTAGCGATGGTCGCGGTCGAGGTGGAAAACCGCAGCGGCATCGAGGTCGAGGAGGACGCCGCCGTTGCGCTGGCCCGCAAGGTGCTGACCGAGGAGGGCATCGACGACGGCGAACTTGGCCTGCACTTCGTCGGCCCGGACGAGATGCAGGCGCTGAAGCGCGACCACCTCGGCGTGGACGAGGTCACCGACGTGCTCTCGTTCCCCATCGACGAGCGCGAGGAGCTCGGCGCCGGCCCACCGCGCCAGCTCGGGGACGCCGTCCTCTGTCCGCAGGTCGTCGGCGAAGCCTGGCGGCGTCCGCTCGTCCACGGCGTCCTGCACCTGCTCGGCTACGACCACGGGCCCGAGATGGAGCGCCGCGAGGAGCAATGGAGCGACTGACCCACCGCCGCGCGCGGACGCTGCTCGAGAGTTTCAACTTCGCGGTCGAAGGGATCATCCACGTCGTCCGCACGCAGCGGAACATGCGGATTCACCTCGTGGCGGCGGTGGTCGTGCTGGTGGCGGCGATCTGGATCGGCGTCTCCAAGCTGGAGCTGATCGCGCTGCTGCTCGCGATCGCGTTCGTCTTCATCGCCGAGATGATCAACTCGGCGCTCGAGCAGGCGATCGATGTCGCCACGACCTCGTTCGATCCCCTGGCCAAGCTCGCGAAGGACGTCGCCGCGGGCGCGGTGCTGATCGCGACTGTGAACGCGATCGCGATCGGCTACCTGGTCTTCTCCAGCGAGATCGCCGACCGCAGCTCGCGGCTGCTCAACCGGCTCCGCGATGCTCCGGCGCAGGTGACGCTGATCGCACTCGTCGTGACCGTGATCGTCGTCATTGCCGCCAAGGCCTACACGGGCCGCGGCCGGCCGCTCCGGGGCGGTCTTCCCTCCGGCCACGCCGCCGTCGCATTCGCCGGCTGGATGGCCGCGACGCTGATCATCGGGGGCTCGCACCGCTTCCTGATCTCGTCGCTGACGTTCATCATGGCGTTGCTGGTGGCGCAGACACGTGTCGAAGCCGGAGTCCATTCCGCGCTCGAGGTCACCTACGGCGGTCTCCTCGGTGCGCTCGTCACGCTGGCCGTGTTCCAGCTGTTCACGTGACGGACGAGCTGTTCGAGCGCGCGGTGGCGGTGGCCGAGCGGGCCTACGCGCCGTACTCGAACTACCTGGTCGGGGCGGCGGTGCTGGCGCGGGACGGGCGCGTCTTCGAAGGAGTGAACGTGGAGAACGCGTCGTACCCGCTCGGCATCTGCGCCGAACGCGCGGCGCTTTCGCGTGCGGTGGTCGAGGGCGGCTGCCGGCCGGGCGACCTGGAGGCGATGGCGATCACCGTCTCCCCCTGCGGCGGCTGCCGGCAGTGGCTCTACGAGTTCCGGCTCGACCGGGTCACGTTCCGCAACCGCGAGGGCGAGATCGTCTCGTACACGCCCGCCGAGCTGCTGCCCGAGACGTGGGATCTGACCTGAGGCTTTCCGGGCACGGGCGCGTGAAGACCCTGCGCGCGCGGCAGCAAGGAACACACAATCGTCACGAAGACGTCACCCACGCGTGCGCTTTTCAGGGCTACGCTCGTCCCAGAGGGAGGCGGGTAGCAAGCCCCACCCTGGGTGGGGGAGCCCTGTCTTGAGGAGCGGCGTCGTCGCAGTGGCCGGGCGGCCGAACGTGGGGAAGTCGACGCTCGTCAACGCGCTTGCGGGCGGGAAGGTGGCGATCGTCTCCGACAAGCCGCAGACCACTCGGCGGCGGGTCGTCGGGATCGCCAACGGCTCGGACTCAAGCGCCGGCGACTACCAGCTCGCGCTCACCGACCTGCCCGGCTTTCAGCGGCCGCAAGACCCACTCACCGAGCGGATGCAGCGCACGGTCGACAGGTCGCTCGAAGATGTCGATGCGGTCCTGTTCGTGCTCTCGGCACGCGAGCGCATCGGCGCCGGCGACCGCTTCATCGCCGGGCGGATCTTCGGCCTCGGCGTACCGGTGGTGATCGCGCTGAACAAGATCGACCGCCTCAAGCCCGGCCACGTCGCCGAGCAGATGGCCAGGGGTGCGCGGCTCGGCGACTTCCACGCGCTCCATCCGGTCAGCGCGCTCACCGGCGACGGGGTCGAAGAGCTCCGCCAAGAGCTCGTCGCGCTGCTACCCGAGGGGCCGCCGCTCTACCCGGTCGACAGCCGCACCGACCTCTCCGTCGAGCTGCAAATCGCCGAGCTCGTCCGCGAGAAGGCGCTCCAGCTCACCCGCGAGGAGATCCCGCATGCGATCTCGGTGGAGGTCGAGGAGCTGACCGACACCGCCGTCCGTGCGACGGTCTTCGTCGAAACCGAGTCGCAGAAGCAGATCGTCGTCGGCAAGGGCGGCTCGGTCGTCAAGCAGATCGGGACGAGGGCGCGGCCCGAGATCGAGCAGCTGCTCGGCCACTCGATCTTCCTCGAGCTGAACGTCAAGGCGAGACCGCGCTGGCGGCGGGACGAGGCCATGCTCGAGCGCCTCGGCCTCTGATGACGCTGCTCGCCCTGTTCGACGTCGACGGAACGCTGCTGCTCAGCGACGACCCGGTCGCAGGCGAGGCCTTCGTCGGCGCGCTCCACGACTGCTATCCGGTCGACCCACCGCTCGACGCTGTGGCGGGCACCGACCACCCGGGACAGACCGCGCAGCGGATCGCGCGGCTCGTGCTGCGCAATGAAAGGCTCGCCGACGCGGAGATCGACGAGCACCTCGTCGCCTGGTGTAGTCGCTTCGGCAAGCGCTATGTCGAGCTCCTCGACGAAACCGACACGAGCCGCTGGCACGGTGCGCCCGGAGCTGCCGAGGCGCTCTCCCGCATCGAACAGGGCGGCATCCAGCTTGCGCTCATCACCGGAAACCCGGAGCCGATGGCCCGCGCCCGCATGGAGCGCCTGGGCCTCGCTGCCTTCTTCCCCAAAGGGCGGGGAGCCTTCGGCTGCGATGCCGAGGAGCGGGTCGAGCTGCTGGGGATCGCCCGCGAACGGGCGGGCAACTGGCCCGCCAGGCGCACCGTCGAGATCGGCGACACCCTCCGCGATGTCGAGAGCGCACATGCGGCCGGCGTCCGTTCGATCGCGGTGCGCTCGCCGCGCTCCCGCGACGAGTTCCCCGATGCGGACGCCGTTTGCGACGACCTCGCTGCCGTTGCTGATCGGCTTCTCGCCTGGAACCGGTAACCCAAGGCACGGGGATAGACTCAACGCATGGCCCAGGCGCCTGCGCTGCCCACCGGGTTCGAGCTGCCGCTCGAGCCCCGCCTGCCGCGAATCGGCTCGATCGACCAGGTTGCGGTGGAGGAGCGCGCGGCGACACTGGCCAAGCGGTCGATCAAGCGCGAGTCGAAGGTCTTCGCGCTCGATCTGGCGGTGCGGATGACCGACCTGACCACGCTCGAGGGCTCGGACACGCCCGGCAAGGTCGCCGCGCTCGCCTCGAAGGCAGTGCGCCCGGATCCGTCCGATGCCAGCGTGCCGTCGGTCGCCGCGATCTGCATCTACCCGAACCTCGTGCCAACCGCCGTCGAGCGGGTGCGCGGCAGCGGCGTCAAGGTGGCATCGGTCGCGACGGCATTTCCGTCCGGCCAGTCGCCGCTCGAGGCCAAGCTGGACGAGGTCCGCTGGGTCGTCGAGCAGGGCGCCGACGAGGTCGACATGGTGATCGACCGCGGCGCGTTCCTCGCGGGCCGCTACGCCAAGGTCTACGACGAGATCGTCCGGATCAAGGAGGCCTGCGGCGGCAAGCACCTGAAGGTGATCCTCGAGACCGGCGAGCTCGGCACCTACGACAACGTGCGCCGCGCCTCGCTGCTCGCCATCGCCGCCGGCGGCGACTTCATCAAGACCTCCACGGGAAAGCTCCCGTCGGCCGCGACGCTGCCGGTCGCCCTGGTGATGCTCGAGGCGATCCGCGACGTCTACGAGGAGACCGGCCGCCGCGTCGGCTTCAAGCCTGCCGGCGGCATCCGCAACGCCAAGCAGGCGATCCAGCACCTGGTCCTCGTTCACGAGACGCTCGGCGTCGACTGGCTGACGCCCGACCTCTACCGCTTCGGCGCCAGCTCGCTGCTCAACGACATCCTCATGCAACTCAGGAAGGAAAAGACGGGCCGCTACCAGAGCCCGGACTACTTCACCATTGACTAGAGAGAGAGATCCACGCAGGGCCAGCGCCGACGGGCTTTGCCCGGCGGCGCTCGCTGAGGTTGAGGGTTCGCCGACAAGAAGGAGGGGGCTCACGGGGGAACCCTGGGTTTCCCCCGTGCTACCCGGATTACTTCACGATTGACTGAGCTCGAGCGCACCGGAGACCGAGCGCCGATACCGGCCGGCTGGGAGTACGCGAGCGCGCCCGAGTCGCGCGACGTCGTCACGCTGCGCAAGCAGTACGGCCTCTTCGTCGGCGGCGAGTGGCTCGAGCCGAAGGAGAGCTACACGACGATCGACCCGGCGAGCGAGGAGCCGCTGGCCGAGGCGGGCCAGGCGACCGAGAAGGAGGTGCAGCTCGCGGTCGACGCCGCGCGCGAGGCCTTCGACAACGGCTGGTCGGCGCTGCCCGGCTCCGAGCGGGCCAAATACCTGTTCCGGATCGCGCGGATCCTGCAGGAACGGGCGCGCGAGTTCGCGGTGCTCGAGTCGCTGAACGGCGGCAAGCCGATCAAGGAGTCCCGCGACGTGGATCTGCCGCTGGCCGCGGCCCACTTCTTCTACTACGCGGGCTGGGCCGACAAGCTCGAGTACGCGTTTCCGAACCGGAAGCCGCGGCCGCTCGGCGTCGCCGGCCAGATCATCCCCTGGAACTTCCCACTGCTGATGCTGGCCTGGAAGATCGCGCCGGCGCTGGCCGCCGGGAACACCGTCGTGCTCAAGCCGGCCGAGACGACGCCGCTCTCGGCTCTCCACTTCTGCGACATCCTGCGCCAGGCCGAGCTGCCGGCCGGTGTCGTCAACATCGTCACCGGCGACGGCAGCACCGGCGCCGCCCTGGTCGAGAGCAAGGTCGACAAGGTCGCCTTCACCGGCTCGACCGACGTCGGCAAGGCGATCCAGCGCCGGCTCGCGGGCACGGGCAAGAAGCTGACGCTCGAGCTCGGCGGCAAGGCGGCGAACGTGATCTTCGACGACGCCGCGCTCGACCAGGCGGTCGAAGGCATCGTCAACGGGATCTACTTCAACCAGGGCCACGTCTGCTGCGCCGGCTCTCGGCTGCTCGTGCAGGAGTCGGTCTACGAGGACGTGATCGACAAGCTCAAGCGGCGGCTCACCACGTTGCGCGTCGGCGACCCGCTCGACAAGAACACCGACGTCGGCGCGATCAACTCCCGCCAGCAGCTCGAGAAGATCCAGGAGCTCGTCAAGAGCGGGGAGGAGGAGGGCGCCGAGATCTACCAGCCGCCGTGCCGCCTGCCGGAGCGGGGCTACTGGTTCGTGCCGACGGTCTTCACCAACGTCGCACAGAGCTACCGGATCGCGCAGGAGGAGATCTTCGGGCCGGTGCTCTCGGTGCTGACCTTCCGTACGCCGGACGAGGCGGTCGAGAAGGCGAACAACACGCCGTACGGGCTCTCGGCCGGCGTCTGGACGGAGAAGGGCTCGCGGATC
>VAWL01000028.1 GCA_005883965.1 Actinomycetota bacterium | reverse complement strand
GCCAGCATGCGCACGTGTCGCACGGGACCGCCCCGGCCCGCTTCCGCAACGTCCAGGTCGGCTTCAAGCAGTGACGACGCTTGCGTCGTCACCTCAGGCCGCTCGGGCTCTGCCCGCGCGGCCGTCTGAAACGACCGGTCGATGCGCTGTCCGCCAGATGGTCGGCTTGTGACCGACGCCCTCGACCTTGCCGAGCGCGCGCTCCGCGCGGCCGAAGGCGACGAGGCGCTCGCTCTGGCGAACAGCGAGCGGTCCGGGTTGGCCCGCTTCGCCGGCTCGGAGGTGCATCAGCCGACGCT
This sequence comes from Actinomycetota bacterium, assembly GCA_005883965.1. Taxonomy (GTDB): domain Bacteria; phylum Actinomycetota; class Thermoleophilia; order Gaiellales; family Gaiellaceae; genus AC-32. The sequence continues at coordinate 5,034 of VAWL01000028.1, read as the reverse complement.
GATCGAGAACGACGTCGTCGAGCTGCAGATCGTCCGCGACGGGCGGGTGGGAGTCGCCGTTGCGAACCGGACCGACGACGAGGGGCTGCGAGCGCTCGCCGCCCGCGCCACCGAAGCGGCGGACAGTGCTCCCGCCGATCCGGATTTCCCCGGCCTGGCGCCGAAGGCCGAGCCGCCCGCCGTCGAGGGCTTCGACGAGGAGACCGCGGTACTCGGGCCGGAGGACCAGGCGCATCTCGCGGCGGCGGCGATCGAGGCGTCCCCGCTCGACCTCTACGGCTTCTTCACGAGCGGGCTGACCGAGCTCGCGCTCGCCTCGACGACCGGGCTCGCCCTCTCACAGGCGATGACGGATGCGTGCATCTTCACGCTGGCAGCGGTAGAGGACGCCTCTGGGCACGCCGAGAAGACCTCCTGGCGCGTCGGTGAGCTCGATCCCGCCGAGACGGCGCGGGCCGCGGTCGCGAAGGCGGAGCGGACGCGCGGCGCAATCGAGCTCGAGCCCGGCTCCTACCCGGCGGTGCTCGAGCCGTACGCCTTCGCGGAGCTGCTCCTCTACTTCGCCTACGACGCGTTCGGCGCGCTCGGGCTGCTGGAGGAACGGAGCTTCGCCGCCGGGAAGCTCGGCGTGAAGGTCTTCGACGAACGCTTCTCGCTCGCCGACGACGCGCTCGACCCGCGCGGCTTCCCGAAGGCGTTCGACTTCGAGGGCTGTCCCAAGCGGCGGGTCGAGCTCGTCCGCGACGGCGTGCTCGAGAGCGTGGTCTGGGACCGGCGCACCGCGGCCGTCGCCGGCGGCGGCCAGGAGACGACCGGGCACGCGCCGCCCTCGACGCTGCGGCACTGGGGCCCGCTGACCTACGCGCTCTCGGTCGCGGGCGGCGAGGCTGAGTCGACCGAGGAGCTGGCCGAGCTCGTCGGCGACGGGCTCTATGTCACCCGTCTGCACTACCTCAGCATCGTCAACCCGCGCGAGGGCGTGATCACCGGCATGACGCGCGACGGGACCTTCCGCATCCGCGGCGGCAAGATCGCAGACCCGCTCGTGAACCTCCGCTTCACCGTCTCGGTGCCCGAGCTGCTGGCCGAGCTATACGGCCTGACGCGCGAGCCGGTGCTGGTCAACGAGGAGTCGTACTACGACGAGCGCTACCCGAACGGCGTGCTCACCCCGGCGGTCGCGACCGCACGCTTCGACATCACCGGCGTCGGCTCTACCCCGGGGGTTTGAGGCGCGCGTAGTCGACGGCGCCGAGCTCGTCTTCCCGCCAGCCTCGTAGGCGCCGGGAGACCAGGCGGGCGTCGGCGACCCACGCGATGGGGATGACCGTCTCGCCGCGGGCGGCGGCGCGCAGGGCGCCCGGGCGCGGGTAGGGAGCGAGCAGGCGCTCGAAGCTGACGTCCGGCTTGCCATTGGCGAAGTAGGGGCCGAGGCCGATGTCGCGCCAGGCGGCGACGAGCAGACCGGCGCCGAAGGCTAGATCGGGATCGGCCGGCCGCGCGAAGCGGACGGCGACCTGCGGCAGCTTCGAGACCCGGCTCTTGGCGCGGCCGTAGGCAAGCGCGGCGGCGCGCGCGACCTTCGCCGCGGGGGGCTCGACCAGGTTCTCGGCGGGAGGCGCCTCGAGCTCGGGGACGAGCGCCTGGTAGTCGGCGCGGTCCGCCGTCTCGCCGTAGGCGCGACGCACCTTCGGGAATCGGACGAGCGTGCCGTGCGGCTCGGCCACGACGATGTCGACGGCACGCAGCCTCCGTATCCGTACCGCTGAGCGCAGGCGGGGATCGCGCAGAACCGCCTGCAGATCGCCGAGCGGCACCGGCGCCTCGTCGAGCTTGCCGTGGCGGAAGAGCCTTGCTGCCGTGGCCGGGTCGACCTGGCGGAAGTCGAGCCGGAGGCCGCCGCGCTCGGCGACGATCCGGGTCGGGCTCGCGCGGATGAGCTGGAACGGCCCGGGGACGGCGGGCGGCGCGGCCCGCGCTTCGGTCAAGAGGTAGGGCGCATTCGGCGAGCCGACGTTGAGCGTGCGGCCGCGCGCGACGGCGTTCGAGGCCAGGCCCGTCCGCTTCAGCTCGTTCGCGATCTCCTGTGGATGGCGGCAACGGAGGCTCCAACCACGACCAACCCGCTTCCAGCTCGAACAGAGGCCCGGTCGCAGCTCGCCGGTGCGCGGGTCGGTGCGGAGCGGGGTCGCGAACAGCGCGCGGGCGACGGCGATCTCGTCGCGCGTGCGGGCGCGTGCCGGGTCGAGCGGCCAGAGCAGGTGCGCGAGCGCGATGCGGACGACCCCGGGGGGCCCGCCGGTCGGCAGCTGCGGCTTCGTCGAAGCGTGCGACCCGCAGCCCGCGCCCAGGAGCGCCAGCGCTGCGAGCGGCGCGGCCCGGCGCACTCTTATTTCAGCTGGTGGAAGAGCAAGAGCGTGTTCGCGACGAATAGCAGCGCCGCGACGACGGTCAGGCGCGTCAGGTTCCGCTCGACGATGTGCGTTCCACCCTGCGAGGCCGGCGTGAAGCCCATGCCGCCGAAGCCGGTGTCGCGGCCGGAATGCATGAGGATCAGCGTCACGAGCGCGACGGAGATGAAGACGTGCACGACTGCGAGAACCTGGAGCACAGCGCTTTCAGAATAGCCGCTAGTCAGCAGCCCCGACAATCGCCTCGATCAGCTCGGAGGCGATCAGATCCTTGGTGACGTACCCGGCGGCGCCGGAGACCCTGGCGCGGTCGACGTCGGTGCGCGAGTTCGAGCCGGTCAGCATCAGGATGACCGCAGCGGGCTGCTTGTCCCGGATCAGGCGCACGGCCTCCAGGCCGTCGAGCTTCGGCATGGCGATGTCCATCAGGATCACATCCGGCTTGAGCGCAACCGCGAGGCCGACCGCCTCCTCGCCGTTTGCGGCCCTGCCGACGATCTCGATTCGCTTGTCGGCCGCGAGGATCGCCTCGAGCGCCTCGGCGAACAGGCGGTGGTCGTCCGCGATCAGGACGCGGATCTTCGGGGGCATTCGCTCAGCCTGCCCGCGCTGCCCGTTCCAGAACCTCTTCCACGCGCCGCGCTTGCTCGGCGACATCGTGGCGCTCGGCTTCCGCTCTGGCCGCGGGGTTCGGGCACGGCAGCGCGGCAGCGGCGGCGAGGCCGGAGGAGATCGCCTCGACATCGAGCGGGTCGACCAGCACACCGGCCCCGGCCGGCACGAACTCGGGCGGGCCGCCGATCCGCGTCGCCACGACGGGCCGGCCGCAGGCCATGCCTTCCAGCAGCGCCTGGCCGAAGGGCTCGACCAGGCTGGGTTGGCAGACGACGCGCGCTGCGGCGATCCGGGAGGGCACCTCATCGTGGTTGATGCCGCCGACGATCTCGATCTTGCGCCGTCCCTCGAGCCGCCCGCGCAGGGGCCCGTCGCCGACGAAGGTAAGCGTGCCGCTGTCGAGCCGCCCGAAGGCATCGGCGAGCCGCACGACGTTCTTCCGCTCGGTCAGCCCACCGAGGCAGAGGAAGGACGGCTCCCCCTCCGGCGCGGGGCCTACCCGGAAGCGCTCGAGGTCGACGCCTGAGTCGATCACCTCGGTCTTGCCGCGCGCCCCGGGCACCTTGGCCTCGAGCTCGCGGCGGAGGTAGTCGGAGACGGCGATCACGGCGGAGGCGCGGCGGATCGTGGCGCGGGTGACCGTGCCGACGCCCGGGATCGCGCCGACGTTGCGGACGTCGCGGCCGTGTGCAGTCACGACGAGCGGCGCGCGCGAGGACAGCGCGGCGATCGCGCCCGCAGGCACGAGGAAGTGCGCGTAGACGACGTCGGGCTTGAAGCGGCGAGCCGCCGAAACCGCCCGCCGGCCGAGCGTGAGGTAACGGCGCTTGCCGCCTGCCCGCGAGTCGAGCACCGCCGGCTCGACCTCGTGCCCGCGCTCACGCAGCGCCCGCTCGAGCTGCGCGACGAAGACGCCCAGGTCGGAGTCGTCCGGGCCTGGGTACATCTGCGAGACGAGCAGGATCCGCACGCGGTCAAGCTTGACGGAATTACCCGAGCGGCTCGACCGGGTCGCCGACCCGCACACGACCGGGTCTCTCGACCTGCGCGTAGACGCCGAAGAGGATCGCGCCGTCCTCGGGGCGCTGCCCACGGTAGCCCTTGATCAGGCGGAGAGTGTCCAGGTCGACCGCGCCGGTGTCGGGATCACGCGTCGTGACCGCGCACCGCTCGACGGGCCCGCCAAAACGGACGTGCGCGTCGCCGACCGCGAAGGCCCGGCCGTCCCATGTGTCCTCCTCATGTGGGTCGCAGCCGCTGAGCTCGAAGAGCATCCGGAAGCGGCGCGGATCGACCTCGCCGTCGGCCTCCTGCGAGAGCCTGCCGAGCGAGCCGTCCGAGACGAAGGTCAGGGGCTCGTTCAGCCCCGCGCCGGTGCGATCCGCGCGGACGAGCCGCACCGGATGGCCGGCCAGCGCCGACAGCCGCTCCTCCCACGGGCCGTCGACGACCCGCCCGTGCAGGTCGAGCGAGCCCGCGCTCGAGTGAACAGCGTCGCCAAGAGCGGTGGCGTCGCCTTCGACCTCCACGCCGTCCGGAAACGTCATGCGCAGGCGCTCGCCCTCCGCGTCGTAGCTCGCACGCACGAGGACCGGCCACGCGGTCAGGGAGCTCCGCAACCGCTCGCCGTCAGGGCCGACGAGGAAGAAGCGCCGGTTCTCGGCTACGCCGTCCAGGCCGAGCTCGATCTCCTCGGGATGCGCCAGGCGGAAGCCCTTGACGGGCGAGAAGGAGATCGCCGCGACGCGCTTCACGGAGCACGCTGCGCGTCGTACATGCCGAACTCCTCGCGGAGGACGTTGCAGAGCTCGCCGACCGTGCAGCGCGCCTGCAGGGCATCGCGCAGCGGCGGCAGCAGTTTCTTGCTCCCCCGCGCGGCCTCCCGCACCCGCGCCGCCGCAGCCTCGGCCGCCGCCGCGTCCCGTTCGGCCCGCACCCGCGCCGTCCGCTCGAGCTGGCGCCGCTCGGCCTCGGGGTCGATCCTGTGCAGCTCGATCTGCTCGGGCTC
>VAWL01000027.1 GCA_005883965.1 Actinomycetota bacterium | reverse complement strand
AGTGCGAAGAGCAACGGCTGATGGAAGAGGGAGCGTTGCCGGCCTTCGCGTGGTGGTACTGCGGGGTCGCGAAGACCTAGAGGTTGCCGCGGAGCGCCTGCTCGCGCTCGATCGACTCGAAGAGTGCCTTGAAGTTGCCCTCGCCGAAGGTCGTCGCGCCGTGCCGCTCGATCACCTTGAAGAAGACCGTCGGCCGGTCCTGCGCCGTCTTCGTGAAGATCTGCAGCAGGTAGCCGTCCTCGTCGCGGTCGGCCAGGATCTTCAGCCGCTGCAGGTCGGAGTAGTCCTCGCCGATCTCCCCCACGCGTCCCTGCACGTCCTCGTAGTACGTGTCCGGCGTGTCGAGGAAGAGCACCCCGCGCTCCTTCATTGCCTCGACCGTCCGCACGATGTTCTCGCTCTGCAGCGCGATGTGCTGCACGCCGGGCCCGTGGTTGAACTCGAGGTACTCCTCGATCTGGCTCTTGCGCTTGCCCTCGGCCGGCTCGTTGATCGGGAACTTGATCTTGCCGCTGCCGTCCGCCATCACCTTCGACATGAGGGCCGAGTACTCCGTCTGGATCTGGTCGTCGCCGAAGTGGACGATGTTCGTCATCCCGAAGACGCGCTCGTAGAACTCGACCCAGTGGTTCATCCGGCCGAGCTCGACGTTGCCGACGACGTGATCGAGCGCCTTCAGGCCGACGCCGCCCGCCGGCTGGCCGTTCGAGGCGGCGGCCCGGTAGCCCGGCAGGTACGGGCCTGCGTAGTCGCGGCGGTTGACGAAGGTGTGGATCGCCTCGCCGTAGGTTCCGATCGAGGCCAGCTCGACGCGGCCGAACTCGTCCTCGGCCCAGTGCGGCTCCGTGATCCCGCGCGCCCCGCGCTGGACGGCCTGCCGGTACGCCTCGTCGGCGCTCGGCACCTGCAGCGCGATCACCTTCGCCGCGTCGCCGTGCCGGCACGCGTACTGGGTGACCTCGCTGTCGGCGCGCAGCCCGCTTGTCACGACGAGACGGATCTCGCCCTGCTCGAGCACGTAGGAGGCGCGGTCGCGCATGCCCGTCTCGGGACCGCCGTAGGCGGTCGGAGTGAACCCGAACGCGTGCTCGTAGAAGTAGGCCGCCTGCTTCGCGTTTCCGACCCACAGCTCGACGTGGTCCCAGCCGTCGAGCGGCATGAAGTCAGTCGAGCTCACGCTTCTGATCTTACTGGGGTCGCTTCTTGCAGAGAAGCCTCGTCGCCGACTACAACCTCCTCCTCGACGCCGCGCCGGAGTGGCACCTCGCGCACCCAGAGCACCGAGATCACAAAGACGATCGCGCAGAGCCCCGCGGCGGCGAGGAAGGCCGGGTGCAGCGCGTTCGCGAGGGCGAGCCGCCCGGCGGCGGGCAGCCGGTGGATGACTGTGCCCTCGGCCTGGACGCCCGCCGGCAGCTGCTGGTTCACGATTACCCCCATCAGGGTCACGCCCAGCGTCGCGCCGATCGAGCGCGAGAACTGCGTCAGCGCCGTCGCCGTCCCCATCGACCGGCGAGGCACCGAGTTCTGCACCGAGAGGACGAAGATCTGCATCATCATCCCGAGCCCGATCCCGGCGATGAGCATGTTCCGCGCCGCCTCGGCGTTGGTCGTGTGCACACCCATGCGGGAAAGGAGCAGCAGGCCGATTCCGAGCACGACCGGGCCGATCAGCGTGTTCGGCCGGTAGCGCCCGGTGCGCGAGACGATCTGGCCCGAGATGAAACTGGTGCACACCGCGCCGAGCAGGAACGGCGTCAGCACGACGCCGGACGAGGTCGCCGACGTGCCGATCACGCCCTGGACGAAGAGCGGCACGAAGCTGATCGTTCCGAACATCGCGGCGCCGACGAGCCCCATGCAGGCCACGCTCGAGGCGACCGTCTGGTTGCGCAGCAGGTCAAAAGGCAGGATCGGCTCGCGCACCTCCCGCTCGACGAGGGCGAACGCGGCAAGCAGCACGACCGACGCGCCGAGCGGCCCCAGCACCTCCGGCGAAGCCCACGGGTAATCGCGCCCGCCCCAGACGAGCCCGAGCAGCAGCGCCGTGGTCCCCGCCGCGAGGACTCCCGCACCGAACCAGTCGATCGAGTGCTCCTGCTTGTAGGGCCGCCGCGGCATCGTCACGAGGATCACCGCCAGCGCCAGCCCGCCGACCGGCAGGTTGACGTAGAAGATCCAGCGCCAGCTGAAGTTGTCGACGATGAAGCCGCCGACGAGCGGCCCGATGATCGATGCGGCCGCAAAAACCGAGCCGATCAGCCCCTGGTAGCGGCCGCGGTCGCGCGGGGGCACGATCATCCCGACCATCGCCAGCGTCAGCGGGAACAGGCCGCCGGCGCCGACGCCCTGGATCGCACGGAAGATCACCAGTTCGACCATGTTCTGCGCCAGGCCGCAGAGCGCCGAGCCGACCAGGAAGATCGAGATCGCGATGATGAACAGCGGCTTGCGCCCGTGCGCGTCGCCGAGCTTCCCGTACAGCGGCACGGTCACCGTCGAGCCGAGCATGTAGGCGGTGAAGACCCACGTGTACTGCGTGATCCCGCCCAGGTCTGAGACCACCTTCGGCAGCGCCGTCGCCACGATCGTCTGGTCGAGCGCCGCCAGCAGCAGCGTCACCATCAGGCCTGAGTAGATCGCAAGGACGCGGCCGATCGAGTACGTGTACCCGGGCGGCGTGCGCGCGAGCCGCTCGCGAAGGGTCATCTCGGCGCCCCCTCGATCGCAGGCGCCGCTCGAACCGCCTGCGGCCGCCGCGAGAGCAGGATCGCCCCCGCGATCGCCAGGCCGCCGGCGACCTGCAGCCGCGTGATCGGCTCGTTGAGGATCAGCAGCGAGAAGATCGCCGCCAGGAACGGCTGCAGATTCGCGAACACCGACGCGCGCGAGGGGCCGACGCGGCTGATCCCGCCGAACCAGAGGAGGTTGGCGAGGACGAGCGGCCCGACGATCGCGAAGGCGTAGAGCAGCCAGATCGTGATTCCCAGGTCGTAGTTCTGGGAGGCGAGCTGCGGCGCGCCTGCGATGAACAGCGGCACCGCCCCGATGGTGAAGCCGACAGCGCTCAGGCGCACCGTCGAGTAGCGCTTCAGAAGCGGCGAGACCGCGACCGTGTACCAGGCCCAGGTTGCCGCGGCGGCGAAGCCGAGCAGGTCGCCCCAGAGCTGGCCCGAGACGCCGCCGCCGGAGCCGAGCGCGACGAGCGCGGCGCCGCCGAACGCGAGCGCGGCCGCGAACCAGAAGCGCGAGCCGAGCCGCTCGATCCCCAGCAGGAAGGCGAAGATCCCGGTCATCACCGGAAGGGTCCCGAAGAGCAGGGCGACGGTGGTCGCCGTCGTCAGCTTGATCGCATAGACGAACGAGAGCTGGTTCAGGAAGATCCCGACCAGCGCCGCGACCGCGAGCGTCACGAGGTCGCGCCGCTGGATGGAGAGCGAGCGCTCACGCGCGTAGGCGAGCGCGCAGAAGACCAGCGCGGCCGCTCCGAAGCGCAGGCAGCCGTAGGCGATCGGCTGGAACCCGTGCGAGATCACGTACTTCGTGACCGTGAAGTTGAGGGCCCAGAGCGTGACCGTCGAGAAGAGCATGAGGTCGGCAAGCTCGGGACGTCTCATCGCTTTGACGCTACCCATTAGGCTTTCGGCCATGCGTGAGCCGACCAGAGACGACGTCGACAGGCTCGTAGGGCCTGCGACTCCGCACTTCGCGTACCAGCTGCGCGCGCGCGTGCGCGAGCTGGTTCAGGACCTTCCGGAGGGCCACGAGGTGCGGCGGTACGGCGAGGAGAAGATGGAGCTCCTCGACCGGCTGGGCCACGCCTCCTCCAAGGCCGACGAGGGGCCACGCGTTCGGCGCGACGTGCCCGGCTGGCAGGAGATTCCGAGCGCCGCGCCTGCGGACGAGCCGCTTCCACGCAGATGAGCTACGAGGGCGCCTCGGTCCTCGTGACCGGAGGCTCGCGCGGGATCGGAAAGGCAATCGCGCTCCGGTTCGCGGAGCTCGGCGCGAAGCGCGTCGCGATCGGCTACCTGCGCAACGACCGCGCCGCGGAGGAGGCCGCCGAGGAGCTGCGAGCCGCCGGCGCCGAGCCTCTGCTCCTGCGCGGCAACGTCGCCTCCGAACGGGTGGTCGAGGAGGCAGCCGGGCTGGGGCCGTTCGACGTCGTCGTCCACAACGCCGCGACCGGCGTGATCGAGCCCGCGCTCGAGGTGCAGGACAAGCACTGGGACTGGACGCTCTCGGCGAACGCGCGGGCGCTCCTCTCGCTGGCGCGCGCCCTCGCGCCGGGAATGCGCGAGGGCTCGTCCTTCGTCGGCATCTCGAGCCTCGGCTCGACCCGCGTGCTCGAGAACTACGTGCTGGTCGGCGTCTCGAAGGCGGCGCTCGAGGCAGTCGTGCGCTACCTCGCCGTGGAGCTCGCGCCGCGCGGGATTCGCGTCAACGCCGTCTCGGCGGGCGTCGTCGAGACGGGCGCGCTCGAGCACTTCCCGAACCGCGAGGAGATGATCAGCTCGGGCCTGAAGCGCACCCCGGCCGGGCGCCTCGTCGAGCCACGCGACGTTGCAGACGCGGTCGCCTTCCTCTGCTCGGACGCGGCCAAGATGGTTCGGGGTCAGACCCTCGTCGTCGACGGCGGCTTCTCGCTGCTCGCATGACCCCGCGTCCTCAGCCTTCTGGGACGTCGCTGGCGGTGCGGGGCCGGAGGGCACAGTGTGTGCAACACGGGCCCGGAGAGCACCGTGCCGTCAGCGGCGTCAGCCGGCGGCAGAGCCGGGCTCTGCCCGGCGTCAGGCGACGGCGGCCAGGAGGCTGAGGATGGAGCCGACCGAAGGCAACCTGCGCGCATGGGAGGAGGCGCACCGCAGCCTCAGGCGCCGCGGCGGGCAGCGCGGCCTGCCGAAGCCCGTGCGCGAACGGCTCCCGGATCTGGACGGGCGCCACGTGCTGCACCTCTCCTGCGGGGCGGGCCGCGAGACTGCAGCGCTGATCGGGCTCGGCGCGCTCGTCACCGGCGTCGACGCCTCCGAGGAGACGGTGCGCGCCGCGCGGAAGCGGATCCCCGACGCGGCGCTCGTCACGGCGGACGTCCAGTCGCTGCCGGTCGAGCTGCGGCGCGGGCGCTTCGACGTCGTCTACTCGTCCTGGGGAACGCTCGCCATCGTCTCCGACTTCGCCGGCTGGGCGGGAGGCGTGGCCGCGGCACTACGGCCCGGCGGCGTGCTCATGGCCTACGACGAGCACCCGGTCGCCGCCTGCCTCGACCAGATGCTGCACTGGCACGACAGCTACTTCGACGCCTGGCCGGTCGGCGTGCTCGTCGAAGCGCTCGTCGGCGCGGGGCTCGCGATCGAGCGGCTCGAGGAGCTGCCCGACCCGAACCGTTGGGGCCGGCGCGAGGTGCGGGTCCCCGGCGACCTGGTCGTGATCGCCCGCAAGCCGGTCTGATGCCCCGGGGCCTCGGCGTGGTGACGCTCGCCACCTTCGCGCTCTCGGCCTGCAGTTCGTCCGGCCCCGCTGTGCACAGGAGCGCGGTGACGCTCGGCTGGGGCGACAAGAGCCGCACGGTCAGCGTCGCGCGCGGAGCACGCGTCGTCCTCGTGCTCCACAACACCTACTGGCGGATCCGAGGCAGCCCCGATCCTTCGGTCGTCCGCCAGACAGGCCCCGAGCGCCACGCGCCGGCGCCTGTCGGCAAGTGCGTCCCAGGGGAAGGATGTGGGACGGTTTCGGCGTCGTTCCGCGCGGTCGGCCGGGGCACGACGCACCTGAGCGCCGGCAGGAAGACGTGCGGCGAGGCGCGCCTCTGCACGGGAGGTCAGGGCCGCTACGAGGTCACGATCCGCGTCCGCTAAACGGAGCCGTTACGCCCGGGCAGGAGCCGGTTGAGCGTGTCACCGGCGATGTAGCCGGCGATCTTGGGGTTCTCCTGCAGCCGCCG
>VAWL01000158.1 GCA_005883965.1 Actinomycetota bacterium | reverse complement strand
TCGATCAGCTCCTTGATCTGCCGCAGCAGGTCGCTCTCATCATGGCCGAAGTCGTCCAGATAGGAGTGGAGCGCGGCCCGCAGCATCCGCAGCTCGTCGTCGGTCAGCACCAGCGTGTGATTCACCGGACCTCCTTGTACTACATCCTGAAGACGCCAAACGTCGTCTCGGGAATCGGCGCGTTCAGCGCCGCCGAGATGCCCATCGCAAGGACACGCCGGGTGTCCGCCGGGTCGATGATCCCGTCGTCCCAGAGCCTGGCGGTCGAGTAGTACGGGTTGCCTTCCGCCTCGTACTTGGCGCGGATCTCGTCGGGGTCGGCGTCGCCCACCATCGTCAGCACCGTCGCCGCCTGCTCGCCGCCCATCACGGAGATGCGCGCGTTCGGCCACATCCAGAGCTGGCGTGGGGAGTAGGCGCGCCCGCACATCCCGTAGTTGCCGGCGCCGAAGGAGCCGCCGACGATGACGGTGAACTTCGGCACCTCCGCGCACGCGACCGCCGTGACCAGCTTGGCGCCGTCGCGCGCGATCCCGCCGGCCTCGTACTCCTTGCCGACCATGAAGCCCGTGATGTTCTGCAGGAAGACGAGCGGCACCTTCCGCTTGCACGCGAGCTCGACGAAGTGCGCGCCCTTTGCGGCCGACTCGCCGAAGAGGACGCCGTTGTTGGCGAGGATCCCGACCGGACAGCCCTCGATCCGGGCGAAGCCGCACACCAGCGTCTCCCCATACAGCGCCTTGAACTCGTGGAAGTGCGAGCGGTCGATGATCCTGGCGATCAGTTCCCGCGGGTCGACCTGCTCGCGGAAGTCTGACGGGATCAGGCCGTAGAGGTCCGAAGGATCGGCGGCCGGAGCTTCTGGCGCGGCGATCGGCCAAGGTGGCGACTTTGGCGGCAGGCTCAGGTTGCGCACGATCTCGCGCACGATCGCGAGCGCGTGCTCGTCGGAGGTCGCGTAGTGGTCTGCGACGCCTGAGAGCCGCGCGTGCACGTCGGCACCGCCCAGCTCCTCGGCGCTCACCTCCTGGCCGGTCGCGGCCTTCACGAGCGGCGGGCCGCCGATGAAGATCGTGCCCGTGCCCTTGACGATGATCGTCTCGTCGCTCATGGCGGGCACGTACGCGCCGCCGGCGGTGCAGGAACCCATCACCGACGCGATCTGCGGGATGGCCTTCGCCGAGAGCCGCGCCTGGTTGTAGAAGATCCGGCCGAAGTGGTCGCGGTCCGGGAAGACCTCGGCCTGCAGCGGCAGAAAGGCGCCGCCCGAGTCGACGAGGTAAATGCACGGCAGGTGGTTCTGCTCGGCGATCTCCTGGGCGCGCAGGTGCTTCTTGACGGTCATCGGGAAGTACGTGCCGCCCTTGACGGTGGCGTCGTTGGCGACGAGGACGCACTCCCGCCCCTCGATCACGCCGATCCCGGTGACGATCCCTGCGGCCGGGGCCTGACCGTCGTAGAGCTCCCAGGCGGCTAGCGCCGAGAGCTCGAGGAACGCGGTGTCCGGATCGAGCAGCCGGTCGATCCGCTCCCGCGCCGTCAGCTTCCCGCGCGCGCGGTGCTTCTCCAGGGCCTTCTCGCCGCCGCCGCGCGCGACCTGGGCGGTCCGCTGGCGCAGCTCGGCGACGAGCTCCTCCATCCGCGCCTTGCGCGCGTCGAACGCGTCCGACCGCTCGGCCTCTGAGCTCAGCACCGTCACGCGGCGAACTCTAAAGCCGGGTGGAGCTACTCCTCCGCCACCGCGGGCAGAGGGCCGTCGTCCCGCTGGAGGATGAAGGTCTCAACCGCGAGATCCGGATCGACGTGCACCTGCGAGAGGAAGCCGATCACCTTGCGCCCGACGACCTCCTCGACCGCCTTCGAGAACCTGGTCTCCATCGTGTCCTGGAACGCGCTTCGGGTCTCCTTGACGGCCGGGAACCGGCCCGCCTCGATCAGCGTCTTCTCGACCGGCGTGTAGATGTCCTCGAGAAAGCAGATCACGTAGTCGGCGCCCATCACCGTCCGGGCCCTGCTCGCGCCGCGACCGTAGTGCTCGCTGTGGATTTTGAGGATCGCGTTCGAGACCGCGGCGGCCATCTTCCCGCGATCGCGCCCTGGAGTCGCATCGTCCATGGTCGTCCTCGTCTCTTCCACTCCTCAATATGAGCGCCCGGAGGAAGGAGGAGCGGATGGAGCGACCCGGCGGACGTCGTGTGTGCCCAACCATCGTACCCTTTGCGCGCCGAGATTCCCCAGCTACAATCGTAGGACGGTGCCGGAGCGCCCGCGGGTTGCCTCGGTGCTGACCGCAGGACGACGCGGAAGCCGTTCCGGTCCCCCCCAAGAAGGCCAGAGCCGCTCCGCGATCGAGAGGAAACAATCGATCGCGAGAGAGAGGCTTGATGGTCGTTCGGGTCACGGTTGTGGACAGCTTCGCGGCAGGGGAGCTGATCCGACTGCTCGTCCAGGAGGTGGACGCCGAGCAGGTTCGGTTCGAGCCGGATCGCCAGCAGGTCTGCGTCGAGATCGTGAAGAGCCCCGACCAGGCAATCGGTCGGATCCTCAGCGTCGTCGAGGCCTGGCTCGGGGATGGAGGCCGCGCGCCGACCGACGTCGAGATCGACGAGCACCGCTACCTCCTGGGAGCCCGCCAGGCAGTGCAGGAGGCGCTGTGAGCGCCGAACCGGTCCCCGAGGTTCCGCTCCTGGTCTTCTTCCACTCGAAGCGGTCGGGCCAGTCGCGCCGTGTCGAGGGCTATCTCTCCCAGGTGCTCCAGCGCCGGGGCAACCACAACTCTTTCCAGGTGTACCGCGTCGAGGTGGAGGAACAACCCCAGCTCGTCCAGCGATTCCGCGTCGACGCGGTACCAACTCTGGTCGTCGTCTCCGGCAACCGCGTCCGCGACCGGGCCATCACGCCGCGCGGTTGTCGTGAGATCGAGCAGCTGCTGCAGCCCTGGCTGCACTGATCGTTTAGCGTCGGCCTGTGCCGGCTGTCATCGATCCCGACGGCGTCGAGCTCGAGACCATCTGCGAGCTCGTCGACCTGAGCGGGCTGCGCGTCGTCGACGTCGGCTGCGGAGAGGGTCGTCTGAGCTTCGCCTGCGCGCGGGAGGGCGCGGAGGTCTTCGCGTTCGATCCCGACGAGGACGTTGTCGCGACCGCCCGCGACGAGACGCCGCGCGAGCTGCGCAAGCGCCTGCGCTTCGAGGTCGCCCACGCGCGCGAGATCGAGCTGCCGAAAGGCGAGTTCGACCTCGCGCTCTTCAGCTGGTCGCTCTGATGAGTGGAGACCGAGGACGTCGTGCACGTCCTGCGCAACGTCCAGCAGGCAGTGAGACCGGGTGGTCGGATCCTCGACATCCATCCGCTGGGAATCGACATGGCCGTGCTGGCGGGATCGCGCGGGCTCGGCTTCATTGACGCAAGCGAGTTCGCGCTCGTGATCGAGGCGATGGACGAGGCCGTCGGCCAGGTCGTCTCGGAGGGGCTGCTCGAAGAGCTGCGTGCCCTCCGGCGCGTGGTCCTCGAGCGCTTCGACGATTCGGCCGAGGCCCTCGACGAGGCGGAGAGCTGGACGAACCTGCGCCTGCCCGCCGAGCTCGCGCGCCGCCTGCGCGCCGTCGAGGACGGGCAGGTCGACTTCGTCGACACGGTCCGCTATCGGCTGTTCGCGACGCCGTAGGATTCGCACGTGCCCGGAGCCGTCACGGAGCACGGGGAGGCCGGCGTGATCCTCGACGTCGAGCTCGAGCGCGGGCTCTTCTACCTCGTGCTCGAGAACCTCGGCGACGAGCCCGCACACGCCGTGCGTGTCCGCTTCGACGCACCGCTGAGCGGGCTGGGAGGGGAGCGGCGGATCGACCGGCTGCAGCTCTTCCGCCGCCTCGAGTTCCTCGGCCCACGCCGCCGGATCCGAGTCTTCCTCGACCGGTCGGCGCTCCTCTTCGCCCGCGACGAGCCGACGGCGCTCGCCGTCACCGTGGTCTGGCGAACTGACCGCGGCGAGCGGCGCTCGCGTGAGATCCACCACGACCTCGCCGCCTACCGCGACTTCCCCTACCTGGAGGTGCCCGACGATGCCTAGCGTCCGCCAGGACCCGTACCTCGACTTCAACTTCCTCGTCGAGATCGACAGCGTGACCGTCGCCGGCTTCAGCGAGGCCGACCTGCCCGAGGGCCGGATCGAAGCGGTCGCCTACCGCGAGGGCTCGGACAAGACCTCGGCCGCTCGCCTGCTGCCCGGCCGAGTCGAGTACGGCCCGCTCGTGCTGCGCCGCGGCTTCAACGGCGACGGCCAGCTCTTCCAGTGGTGGCACGCTGTCGCGCAGGGGACGGTCGACCGCCGCAACGTCTCGGTGGTCCTGCTCGACGAGCAGCGCCAGCAGGTCGCCCGCTGGAACCTCCACCGCGCCTGGCCCTCCAAGTGGACGGGCCCGGCACTGCGGGCGCTCGGGAACGAGGTCGCGATCGAGACGCTGGAGCTCGTCCACGAGGGCATCGAGCTCGACTAGGTGGCAGGAGCCGGGCCTGGGACTGCCTGCCCCCGGCTCCCTGCGCGTGGTTCTTTCGGAAGCGTCGCCCCGGCTACGGGAGGATGTTGGCGACGCTGTTGAGCGCGTTGCTGACGTTCCCGGCCAGGAGCGTGATCGCGGCGATCACGGCGAGCGTGATGACGGCCAGCACCACTCCGTACTCGGCCATCGTCTGCCCCTCCTCGCGGCGGCGAAGAGCGCCAACCGCGTCCACGGCGAGCGTCTGTGCGAACAAGAAGAGCTTGAGCATGAGTTCACCTCCGTTCAGCGGTTCGGGAGGCGGGGCCGACCGCCCTCGTTGAGATACACGGGAGCTATCGACACTCAGCGCCGAGGGTTCATCCCTCGCAGGAGCGATCTGTTCGCAGTACGAATAAGCCGGCGAGTCGCCGCCGCGACCGACCTGGCGGGCGCGGCTACCGACCGCCGGTCGCTAGGGGCGAGCGCGAGCCGGCAAAGCCGGCTCGCTTGCCGAGCGAGCGGAAAGCGAAGCGGGCGAGGCGGGTAAGCAGGGGCGGCAGGACTCGAACCTGCAACCCCCGGTTTTGGAGGCCTAGTTTCGACCGCTTAGCAATGCGGGTTTCAGGCTCTGTGGGCCAGTCTGTGGGCCAGCCAGAAAGGCATCGAGTCGCTCGGCTGCGCGCTCCCGCTGGCCGTCGAGCAGGTGCCGGTAACGATCGACCATGTACGTCGACGAGTGGCCGACGAAGTCGCCGATCTCCTCGAGCGAGCAACCGGCCGCGTGCATCAGCGAGACGAAGGTGTGTCTGCACTCGTGCAAGCCGATCGGTTCTACGTCGGTAGACGGGCGGATCGTCGGCATTGGCTTTCTCTCGGTCCTGACCGCCGCAATCGCCTCCGTCTTCGTCAAGACCGACAGGGGATCGGAACACCAAGAACTCACTGACGCGCTGAAGAAGATCGAGCTGGAACTCGCGGATCTCAAGCGCCAACTCTCACACGACTAGACGCGGCAGCGCGGAGGCCGCAGGTTTTCCCTCCAGCCGCCCGGCTCCCCTCAAAGCGGCGGCGGGCCGTGAAGCCCGCCGCCGCCTGAAAATCCGACCGGGATCGTGCGTCAGCAGGGATTTGAGGCCGGGGCCCGGTCAGGATCTCCCGGGTGGCTATCGGGGAAGATCTCCGTGATCGTCCACGTCGTCGCGTGCTTCGCCGCAGCGTCAACCGGGACCCCCGGCGTCTCGATGTAGGTCTCGCCCGGACCAATCACGTTCGGATTACACGTGTGCTGTGTGATCTTCAGGTAGCCGCTCTGCACCTGCACGATCACCGGCCCCGGGTGGATATGCCAACCCGAGTTGAAGTTGCCGTCAGTTGTGATCGTTGCGATGCGCTCCCTGACCGTGTTTGTGTCTGCTACCACGTTGGTGCTCGTAATGGCGCTCGCGATTCCCGCGCCCATCGCACCACCGAGCACGAGCGCGCCCAGGACAAGCCACCATTTCCGACTAAGTCGCCGCATCTTCGCTCCCCTCGTTTTGAGGAGGTGCCGCCGCTGCCTGCCGCAACGCCCGGCCTCGCTACCCGATGCGGAAGTGCCTCCTCGAGTGACTATCCGCACTAGCCTGCCACGCGGCGGCGAGGAGATCAAGCTCCGATTGCCACCGCTGTCGGCGGCGTGGGTGCGATGATCGGCCTGGTCGTCCTCGCCGTGGCCCTCGACCTGATCTGGAAGCGCATCCGCGCGCACCGGGAGGAGACGCCGGTCGCCGCGACGGCAGAGCCCTGAGCCGGGTTTCCGGACCGCGCGACGATGGCATCACCGGAGCATGGCCCAGGCTCGCCTGCATATCGGCAACCGAACCGTCGAAGTCTTCGGTCCGCGCGTCGAGCAGCTCGCGCACCTGCTCGAGCTGGACGGCAGCAAGAAGGCGAAACAGCTCGCCGAGCGGCTAGGCGATCACGTTGCCGACGGCGAAGGGCGGGAGCAGCAGCTCGACCTCGACGAGCAGGAACAGCAGGACCTCCTCGCGGTGACCGACCAGCTCGTAGCGGCCGCGAGGGACCCGGCGGACGATCTGCTCGAGCTTCAAGGCGCGCTGAAGAAGGCCCGGCCGGCCATGTAGCGGCGGGGGTGGGAATCGTCGGCTATTCGGGCCTGCGGCTGCGTGCCGAGACCGGTTCCAAGGCCTGGGTGATCGTCCTCACGATGACCGCCACGCCGTGGCGACCTACCGGCAGACGACATCGGTCGACCTTCTGCGCGCTCCGTGCAGCCGGGCGGCGGGTGGGCGGTGTCCTTCCAGAACCCCACGGAGCCGACCGAAACTCGAATCATTCCCTAGCGCAGTGGCACGGCGTCAGAGGCGGAATGTGTGGGCCAGCTTTGGGCCAGTTAGGGCCAGCCCCGAGCGGTTCTTAGCGGTTTCAGGCGGTATAGGAGAAAGGGCTGCTAAGCGGCCGAAACCCGCCTAGCAGAGCGGGTTTCGGCTTGATCTGGCCCACAGGGGCGGCAGGACTCGAACCTGCAACCCCCGGTTTTGGAGACCGGTGCTCTGCCAGTTGAGCTACGCCCCTAGAGGTTGCGCGAGCGATTGTAGCCGCGCCCCTTCTAGAGTCTTGGCGTGGCTCCCCCTCCGCCGCGGCCGGCGCTCGGTGCGCTCTTCCTGCTGCTTGCGATCGCCTTCGTCGGGATCGCAGCCGCGGCTGCCGAGGCCGTCGACACGAACAAGGGCCTCGTCGTCGTGGTCGTCGCCGCAGGCGCGATCGCCCTCTGGCTGCTCAGCCTGGCGATCCGGAATCTGAGGAAACCTCCTCTCTAGGTCGTATTCTCTGACCGTGGCTCAGGACGAGACCCAGGCTCTCTGGCGCGAGTACACGAAGACGAAGGACCAGGGCGTGCGGGACCGCCTGATCCTCACGTACGCGCCGCTTGTCAAGTACGTCGCCGGGCGGCTCGGCAGCGGGCTGCCGGCGCACGTGGACGAGAACGACCTCGTCTCGTACGGCCTGCTCGGGTTGATCGGCGCGATCGAGCGCTTCGACCCCGATCGCCAGATCAAGTTCGAGACCTACGCGATCGCGCGGATCAAGGGCGCGATCATCGACGAGCTGCGCGCGCTCGACTGGGTGCCGCGCTCGGTCCGGTCGCGGGCGCGCGACATCGAGCGGGCGATCGGCGAGCTCGAGCGCAAGCTCCACCGCGCGCCAAACGACGAGGAGATCGCCGAGAAGCTCGGCGTCACAACCGACGAGCTGAACGACAGCCTCTCCGAGATCGGCCGCTCCTCGATCGCCGCGCTCGACGAGCTCTGGACGGTTTCCTCGAGCGGCGGCGGCGGCGACCAGGTCGCCCTGATCGACACGATCGAGGACACCCAGGGCCCGGAGCCGCAGTCCGAGCTGGCGCAGACCGAGCTGAAGGAGGCTCTCGGCGAGGCAATCGCGCGCCTGCCCGAGCGGGAGAAGCTCGTCGTCACGCTCTACTACTACGAGGAGCTGACTCTCCGCGAGATCGGCGAGGTGCTCGGCGTGACCGAGTCGCGCGTCTCACAGCTGCACACGAAGGCGATTCTCCGCCTGAAGGCCCGCCTCGCCGGCTCGCCCGCACGCGAGCCGCTCGGCCGCTAGTCCGTTACCACCTTGACACCGCTATGCGCGAGGTTCAACGTGTTGCGGTGTCCATTGGGGTCTACAGAAAGGACGTGGGAGAGTGAAACACCGCAGACTGCTGGTTCTCGCGGGAGTCGTGGGCGTCATCGCGCTCATCGTCTCCCTCAGCGTCGCCGCCGCCGGCAGCAAGAGGGCGGCGCAGCCACAGGTCGCGGCAACGATCGGTGCGCCCAAGGTGCCGAACGCCGCAGCAATCAAGAAAAAGTACGGCGGACAGAAGATCACCTTCGTCGGCGACTCGGTCGGCAACGGCCACGTGCGGGACGCCGCGCTCGCCAAGCGGTTCACGCACGACACGGGGATCCAGGTCACGGTCGAGCCGCACTCGGCGGCCTCCGACCAGGCGTACTCGCAGCTCGCGCGTGCGTTCTCGGAGAAGTCGTCCTCGATCGACGTGGCCATGATCGACGTTGTCTGGCCGGGCGCATTCGCGCCGTACCTGGTCAATCTGAAGCCGAAGCTCGGCAAGCAGTCGAAGCTCCACCTGGCCAGCATCGTCGCCAACGACACGATCAACGGAAAGCTCGTGGCGATGCCGTGGTTCGGCGACTACGGGATCCTCTACTACCGTAAGGACCTCCTGAAGAAGTACCACTACAGCGCCCCGCCGAAGACCTGGGCGGACCTGTTCACGATGGCCAAGAAGATCCAGACCGGCGAGCGGAGCTCGAACCCGAACTTCGCCGGCTTCGTCTTCCAGGGCAACGCGTACGAGGGCCTTACCTGCAACGCGCTCGAGTGGATCGCGTCCGCAGGCGGCGGCCACATCATCGACAACGGCAAGGTCACGATCGACAACGCAAAGGCTCGGAAGATCCTGGATGCGTTTCGCGCGCAGATCGGCAAGGTCACCCCTACCGGCGTGACGACGTACCAGGAAGACCAGACCGAGCACGCGTTCGACAACGGCGACGCCGCCTTCGCCCGCAACTGGCCGTACCAGTACGGGATCGGCGCAACAGCCGGCTCGAAGGTGAAGGGCAAGTTCGGCGTCACCGTGCTGCCGCACGGCGCGTCGGGCAAGCCCGTCGGCACCGTCGGCGGCTGGCAGCTCGCGGTCTCGAAGTTCTCGAAGCACCCCGGTGCCGCGATCGAGTTCGTCCGCTACATGACGAGCCCGCCCGTCGAGAAGTTCGACGCGATCACCAACTCGAACGTGCCGACGATCGTGTCGGTGGCCAAGAACAAGGCGGTCGTGAAGGCGAACCCGTACCTGAAGCCCGCGATTGCCAGCGTGTCTCGCGTAACGCGGCCCGCGAAGTTCCTCGGGACGCACTACAACGAGGCCTCGAAGGTCGTCTACCAGGGCATCAACCAGATCCTCACCGGCTCGTCCTCGAGCCAGGTGCTGCCTCAGATCAAGTCGAAGTTGCAGCAGATCCTGAAGTCGAAGTAGGGCCGCGAGGCCCAACGGAGCGAGGGAGGATGGCACCTGTCATCCTCCCTCACCTCCACCCGTGAGCTCGGTCGCCACCCCAGCCCCGGTTCCGCGTCGCGGACGTCGCCGCCGCCGCACGAAGCTCCAGCGCCGGCAGACCCGTTTCGCCTGGCTTCTGCTTGTACCTGCGCTCGCCGTCGTCGCGTTCGTCGCGATCTACCCGCTCGGCAGGACTGTCTACCAGAGCTTCACCGACCAGGAGTTCCTCGCCGGCATCACGCCCACGAAGTGGGTCGGGCTCGACAACTACCACCAGCTCATCCACGACACGATCTTCCGCGACACCGTTGTCCTGACGATCAAGTTCACGGCGATCACGGTCTCGATCGAGTTCCTGCTCGGCCTGACGATCGCGCTCGTCGTCAACTCGCACTTCAAGGGCCGCGGCATCATG
The DNA here is from genome assembly GCA_005883965.1 of Actinomycetota bacterium. Taxonomy (GTDB): domain Bacteria; phylum Actinomycetota; class Thermoleophilia; order Gaiellales; family Gaiellaceae; genus AC-32. The sequence goes on along the minus strand of VAWL01000158.1, from coordinate 9,864 downwards.
CGCGCGATCATGCTCGTGCCCTGGGCGATCCCCACGGTCGTCGCCGCGAAGATGTGGCTGTGGATGCTCGACGACACCTACGGGGTCATCAACGACCTGTTCGTGCGCACACACCTGATCTCGCACAATCAGTCGTGGATCGTGCAGCACCCGCTCGTCGCGGTCTCCGCCGTCGACATCTGGAAGACGGCTCCGTTCGTCGCGCTGCTGCTGCTGGCCGGCATGCAGGTGATCCCGAACGACCTCTACGAAGCGGCATCGGTCGACGGGGCGAACCAACTGCAGCAGTTCTGGCGCATCACCCTTCCCCTGCTGCGGCCGGCGATCCTGGTGGCGCTGATCTTCCGCACGCTTGACGCGCTCCGCGTCTTCGACGTCTTCCAGGTCTTCTTCGGATACCGACTCGGGTCGCAGTCGATGGCGGTCTACAACCAGAGCGTGATCACCCAGGACGGGCACGTCGGGTACGGAAGCGCCGTGAGCGTCGCGATCTTCCTGATCATCTCGCTGTTCGTAGTCATCTACGTCACCGTCGTACGGGTGAGCGACGAATGAGCACTGCCGCCGAGGCCACCAGGGCCACCGTGCGGCCGGTGTCCCGGTCGGTCCGCCTCCGTCGCAGCCCGCTGGGCCGGGCGCTTGTGAGGCTGCCCTTCTGGCTCCTGATCGTCGCGATCGCCGTCTACGCCCTCTTCCCGTTCTACTGGGCGCTGCGCTCGGCGATCACACCTGATTCAGAGCTCTTCACCACGCCGATCACGTACTTCCCGAGCCACCCGACCTGGGCACATTTCCACGACGCGCTCAGCCAGAGCTACTTCCGGAGGGCGCTGCTGAACTCGACGATCGTCGCCGGCTCCGTGACGGCGCTCTCGCTGGCGGTCGGGTCGCTCGCCGCCTACGCGCTCGGCCGCTTCCGCTTCCGTGGGAAGTCGTTCGTCCTCTACCTGATGCTCTCGATGACGATCTTTCCGCAGATCGCAATTCTCGGCGCCCTCTACACGATGATCAGCGGGTTCCACATCGTCGGCCCGGTCCACTTCCCGAAGCTGTACGACTCACTGTTCGCACTCATCTTCAGCTACCTGATCTTCACCCTCCCGTTCACGATCTGGGTCCTGACGAGCTTCATGCGCGCGCTCCCCGCCGACCTCGAGGAGGCAGCCTACGTCGACGGCGCGACGCCGCTTCAGGTCTTCTGGAAGGTGTTGCTGCCACTGATCGCTCCGGGCCTGGTGACGACCGGTCTGCTCGCCTTCATCGCAGCGTGGAACGAGTATCTCTATGCCGTCTCTTTCATCCAGTCACCGTCGCACTACACCGTGCCGGTCGCGATTGCGACGTTCAGCGGCTCGAGCGGAAACGCCTTCCAGTTCCCGTGGGGGACGGTGATGGCGGCGACGATCATCGTGACGCTGCCGCTGATTGCGGCGACGCTTCTCCTGCAGCGGCGCATCCTCGCCGGGCTCACCGCAGGCGCCGTGAAGGGCTAGATAGCCGCTCGCGTCTCGGGGTCGAAGAAGTAGAGCCGGCTCGTGTCGACCGCCAGCTCGACCTGCTTGCCGACGGCGATGCGCGACTTCGGGCTCACCCGCGCGACGAGACGCGTCGTCACGTCATCTCCTTCGCCGAGCCGGATGTCGGCGTCCTCGCCGACGTCCGCGGCGGCCGCGCTCGGGACGACGGCGGTCGCCTCGGTTCCGAAGTGGACGAGAACCTCGGAGCCGAGCGGCTCCGTGAGGTCGGCGGTCACCGTGATCCGGCGCTCGGGAGGCGCCTCCTCGATACTCGCGTCCTCGAAATCCTCGGGCCGGATGCCGAGGATGATCTCCTTGCCGACGTAGTCGCCGAGACTCGAGCGGTTGCGCGCGAGCCGGTCGTCGACGGTGAGCTTGTGCTCGCCGAGGTTCACCTGGAGATTGCCGTTGCTCCGAACGAGCTGCGACTCGACCAGGTTGATCGACGGCGAGCCGATGAAGCCGGCGACGAACTCGTTCACGGGCTGGTCGTAGAGCACCTGCGGCGTGTCGACCTGCTGCAGGTGGCCCGCGTTCATGACCGCGACGCGGTCGCCCATCGTCATCGCCTCGACCTGGTCGTGGGTGACGTAGATCGTCGTCACGCCGAGCCGGCGCTGAAGCTGGTGGATCTCGGCGCGCATCTGCACGCGCAGCTTCGCGTCGAGGTTCGAGAGCGGCTCGTCCATCAGATAGGCCTGCGGCTCGCGCACGATCGCGCGGCCCATCGCGACACGCTGGCGCTGGCCGCCGGAGAGCGCGCGCGGCTTGCGCTTGAGGAACTCCTCGATCTGGAGGATCTTGGCGGCGCGGCGGACGCGCTCGTCGACCTGCTCCTTCGGCAGCTTGCGCAGCTTGAGCCCGAACGCGAGGTTGTCGTACACGGACATGTGCGGGTAGAGCGCATAGCTCTGGAAGACCATCGCGACGTCGCGATCCTTCGGCGTCAGGTCGTTGACGATCCGATCGCCGATGCGGATCTCGCCGCCGCTGATCTCCTCGAGGCCGGCGAGCATGCGCAAGGCGGTGGTCTTGCCGCAGCCGGAGGGGCCGACGAGCACCATCAGCTCCCCGTCCCCGATCTCGAGGTCGAGGTCGTGCACCGCCTGCGTGCCATCGTCGTAGACCTTCGAGACGGAGTCGTACGCGATCTCGGCCATACGAGGCCTAGTTTCGCATGATCAAGGCCGCGTGCGGAGGGAGGCCTTCGCCTTCGTGCGTCGCAAGCACCAGCTCGCCGGCGGGCGCGAGGCGCGGCTCGGCGGTGGTATTGACCGCGACCGTGTGCCCGCCGCGCTCGAAGGCGACGACCCCCGGCTCGGCATCCACTAGCCGGAAGCCGTCTCCGAGCCCGCGCCGCAGGGCGATCAGCGTCCTGTAGAGCTCGAGCAGCGAGCCGGGGTCGCCGCGCTGCGCCTCGACGTTCCGCTCGGCCGGGTCGATCGGCGGCAGCCAGGGATCGCCGGTCGTGAAGCCGCCCGCCGGACTTGCGTCCCATTGCATCGGATGTCGCAGCGGGTCGCGGCCGGCCCGGTCGTAGGGAGGATCGGCCCCAGGGCCGTTCGGCAGGCCGATCTCGTCTCCCTGGTAGACGAACGCCGCTCCCGGCAGCGTCAGTAGCAACACCGCTGCCGCGCGCACGTTCTCCGGCCCTACGCGCGTGGCGAGCCGTTCGAAGTCGTGGTTCGAGAGCACCCAGGCGACGCGACCGAGCTCAGCCGCCGCGCCGATCGCGGCGCGCAGCGCCTCGGCCTCCCAGGGCGAGAAGAGGAGCTCGAAGGCGAAGACCAGATCGAGCTGGGTGAGGTAGCGCGCGCTCCGCGTTGCCGGGAGGTAGACCTCGCCGACGAGCAGGGCGTCTCCGGCAGCCTCGCGGATCGCCGCGAGAGCATCGACGACCTCCGGCCGGTCGGCCGAGTAGACGTGCTCGAGCTCGGCGCTCTCTCCGACGAGCGGAAGCGGGAACGTTTCGGTCGCGGGCGGGTCGTCACGGAGCTCGGCGTCCTTGACCAGCACGTTGACGGCGTCGACGCGGAAGCCGTCCACACCGCGGCGAAGCCAGAAGCGTACGACCTCCTGCATTGCCGCCACGACCTCCGGGTTGCGCCAGTCGAGATCCGGCTGCTCCGGGTAGAACGTGTGCAGGTACCAGCGGCCGGTCTGCTCGTCGCGGCTCCACGCGCCGCCGCCGAACGCCGCCTTCCAGTTGTTCGGCGGGCCGTCTACCGGCGACCAGATGTACCAGTCCGGATGCTCCCGGAACCACGGGTGCTCGATCGACGTGTGAGAGGGGACGAGGTCGAGCAACACGCGGAGGCCACGTTCGTGCGCGTGGGCCACGAGCTCGTCGAGGTCTCCGAGGGTCCCGAAGGCCGGGTCGACCGCCGTGTAGTTCGAGATGTCGTAGCCGAAGTCGGCCAGCGGCGAGGGGTAGATCGGCGAGAGCCAGAACGCGTCGACGCCGAGGTAGGTCAGATGGTCGAGCCGTCGGCCGATCCCGCGCAGGTCGCCGACCCCGTCTCCGTCCGAATCCTGGAAGGAGCGCGGGTAGATCTGGTAGACGACGGCGTCCTGCCACCACACGCGAGCGGAGGATAGAGGCGGCTAAGATCACCCCGGATGGAACCGGGGAAGATCCGCAACGTCGCCGTCACCGGGCACCGCGGCACCGGCAAGACCTCGCTGGTCGAGTCGATGCTCTTCCAGGCCGGCGCGATCAACCGGCTCGGCACCGTTGAAGGCGGCACGACCACCTCCGACTGGGACGAAGACGAGCAGCGCCGGCAGATGTCGCTTGCCTCCTCGCTCTGCCACCTCGAGTGGCAGGGCCGCAAGATCAACCTGATCGACACACCGGGCGACCCGGGCTTCGGGGGCGACACCGTCGCGGCGCTCCGGGTGGTCGAGGGCGCACTGGTCGTGGCGAGCGCCGTGATGGGCGTCGAGGTGCAGACGAACCGCGTCTGGGAGCGCGCCGACGGGCTCGACCTGCCGCGGGTCGTGTTCGTGAACATGCTCGACCGCGAGCGGGCCGACTTCTTCCGCGCGCTCGAGCAGTTCCGTTCGCTGCTCTCCGACCGTTGCGTCGCCGTCCACATCCCGATCGGCAGCGAGCACGAGCTGACGGGCATCGTCGACGTCCTCCACATGAAGGCCTATACGAGCCCCGAGGGCGAGCGGGAGGGCAGTCCGACCGAAATCCCGGCCGAGCTCGCCGACACCGTCGCCGAGTACCGCGAGAAGCTGCTCGACACCGTGGTCGAGACAGATGAGAGCCTGATGGAGCGCTACCTCGACGGCGAGGAGCTCGGCGCCGAGGAGGTCGCGCACGCGCTCAAGGACGCGGTCACGCGAGGCGAGCTCTTCCCGGTCGCCTGCGGCGTTGCCACCAAGAACCTCGGCACGACCGCGCTGCTCGACCTGCTGGTCGAGGGCGTCCCTTCGCCCGCCAAGCGCCCGCCCGCGGTCGCCGCCGACGGGGCCGGCATCGCCGCCTTCGTCTTCAAGACCGTCGCCGACCCCTTCGCGGGCCGGATCAACCTCCTCCGCGTCCTCTCCGGCACGCTCGCCTCCGACTCGACGCTCGTCAACGCCCGCTCACGCGGCAAGGAGCGCGTCGGCCAGCTGCTGGCGCTCCAGGGCAAGGAGCACGAGCAGGCGAAGGAGTTCGGCACCGGCGACATCGGCGCGGTGGCCAAGCTGAAGGACACGACCACCGGCGACCTCCTGCTCGATCACGAGCGCGACATCGAGGTGCCGGAGCTCGACTTCCCCGAGCCGGTAATGAGCTTCGCGATCACGCCGAAGGCCAAGGGCGACGAGGAGAAGGTGGGTACCTCGCTGCGCCGGCTCGCCGAGGAGGACCCAACGCTCGTTCTGCGACGCGACCCGCAGACTGGTGAGCAGCTCCTCTCAGGGATGAGCCAGATGCACGTCGAGGTTGCCGTCGACCGGCTCCACAGCCGCTTCGGCGTCGACGTGGAGCTGCACCAGCCGCAGGTCCCGTACCTGGAGACGATCCGCAAGGAGTCTCGGGCGCGGCACCGCTACAAGAAGCAGACCGGCGGCCGAGGCCAGTTCGGCGACTGCGAGATCGTGCTCGAGCCGCTGCCGGAGCGCGAGGGCTACGAGTTCGTCGACGAGATCGTCGGCGGCGTCATCCAGCAGGGGTTCCGGCCGGCGGTCGACAAGGGCGTCCAGGAGGCGATGCAGCACGGCGAGCTCGCCGGCGCGCCCGTTCAAGGGGTGCGCGTGCGGCTGGTCGACGGCCAGCAGCACCAGGTCGACTCCTCGGAGATGGCGTTCAAGATCGCCGGCTCGATGGCCTTCAAGGACGCGTATGCGAAGGCCGACCCGGTGCTGCTCGAGCCGATCATGGAGGTCGACGTCAGCGTCCCCGACGACGCGGTGGGCGCTGTCAACGGCGACCTCAACTCGCGGCGCGGCCGGCTGCAGGGCATGGAGCCGCGCGGCGGCATGACCTCGATCAAGGCCGAGGTGCCGATGGCGGAGATCCTCACGTATTCGCAGGCTCTGACCTCGCTGACAGGCGGTCGCGGCGATTACCACATGCACTTTCTCCGCTACGAGGAAGTGCCGTCGCACATCGCCCAGAAGCTGATCGCCGAGTTCAAGAAGGAGCCTGAGGAAGCCAACGTCTAGCCCTTCTGGGCTAAGGTCCCGGGTCATGCGGATCACGCGTCAGGCCGTCCTTGCCTCGCGCACCTGCGCCATCTGCGAGCGAACCTTGCTGGTCGGGGAGCGCTCGGTGCGCTACTCACCCGACGGCGAGAGCTTCCTCGACGTCTGCCCGCTCTGCCAGGACGTCGCGCTCGACTACGGCTGGCTGAAGGAGGGGAGCCCCACCACGCCGGTGGTGCCCGATTCACGACGCCGGCGGCGCGGGCCGCTCGCCTCGCTGCTGCAGCCGAAGAAGCCTGTGGCCCAGCCGGTGGTCGACGAGCCGATCCTGCGCCGGCTCTCGGAGCCGGAGCTGGCGATGGTCGAGGCGGCGGAGCTGTTCAACGGCAGCGCGTTCCGGCGCACGGTCGCGGGGATCGCCAAGAGCCTCGGCGAGCCTCAGGCGTCGATCGTGCCTCTCTCCGGGACAAACACCGAGGTCGTTGTCACCGTCGCCTGGGACATCTCCTGGTACCAGTACCGGGTCGCGCCCGAGTCGGGCCAACGCCGGACGGCCGGATCGTCCCCGAGATCTCGCCGGTCTAGGCCTTTTCCCAGACGGAGACGTGCCTGCGGCTCTCCGCCGTGAACGGCTCGCGCTCCCAGCCCGCCCAGCGCTCACGGAGCCGCATCCCGGCGATCCGCGCCATCAGGTCGAGCTCGGCCGGCCAGACGTAGCGGAACGGGATCGAGCGGCGCTGCCAACCGCCGTCCGCCGGCCAGAGGTGATGCGAGATCAGCCCTTGATTCAGGACGTCGTACTCGTCGATTCCGACGTAGTCGTCGCGCACGTCGAAGGGCACGAAGCTCTGCCCGGGCGGGAGGCGCTGCAGCTTCGGCACCCCGACCTCGATCACGAAGCAGCCGCCGGGCTCGAGGTGTGCCGCCGCGTTCTCGAAGCAGGCGACCTGCTCGCCCTGGGTGGTCAGGTTGTTGATCGTGTTGAAGACGAGGTAGGCGAGCATGAACGCCCCCTCAACGCGAGTGGTCGCGAAGTCGCCGATCGTCACCTCGAGCTGGTCGCCGCCCGGCTTCGCGCCGAGCCTGGCGACCATCGCCTCCGAGAGGTCGATCCCGCTCACGCGGACGCCGCGCTGCGAGAGCGGCAGCGCGATCCGGCCGGTGCCGATCCCGAGCTCGAGCGCCGGTCCGTCGCCGGCGAGCTTCGCCAGGAAATCAACGGTCGCCTCGATCACGGCCGGCTCGAAGTGCTCGCCGCCGGAGTCGTCGTACCGGGCCGCAACGTCCTCGCCGAACAAGTCCTCGGGCACGGCGGGACTCTCGCAGAGGTGGCGCTCGCCTGGTGCCTCCCTACAATCCGATACAGGATGATCTACTGCGTAATCCCGCGGGAGCTCGAGGACGAGCTCTACGACAAGATGGTCGAGTACTACAAGGACAACCCGCACGTGACCGTCATCGTCGACCGTCGCGAAGGCGACGACCGCCGCAAGGGCCGCGAGTACGGCGGCAAGCGCCTGATCCGCGACCGCCGCCGCGCCCGCGCTCCGGGGACCTTCCCGGACACCGATCCGCCCGAGAACGCATAGGTAGCATCCGCGCCGTGGCGACGACTGCGGCGAAGACCTTCAAGAACTTCATCGGCGGCGAATGGGTGGACGCCGGCTCCGGCGAGACCTTCGAGACGAAAAGCCCGGCGACCGGCGAGAGGCTCGGCGTCTTCCCGCGCTCGAGCGTCGAGGACGTCGACCGCGCGGTCGAGGCCGCGAAGGCCGCGTATGAGGACTGGCGCCTGACACCGGCGCCGAAGCGCGGCGAGATTCTCTTCCGCTTCGGCCAGCTCCTCGCCGACCGCAAGGACGAAGTGGCCGACCTGATGGCGCACGAGATGGGCAAGGTGCTTCCCGAGGCCGCGGGCGACGTCCAGGAAGCGATCGACATGAGCTTCTACATGGGCGGCGAGGGGCGGCGCCTGTTCGGGCAGACCACGCCGAGCGAGCTGCGCGACAAGTTCAACATGAGTGTCCGGCAGCCGATCGGAGTCGTCGGCGTGATCACGCCCTGGAACTTCCCGATCGCGATCCCGTCCTGGAAGATCGCGCCCGCGCTCGTTTGCGGGAACACGGTCGTCTTCAAGCCGGCGACCGACACGCCGCTGCTGGGCGAGCGCTTCGTCGAGCTGCTCGCCGAGGCGGGCGTCCCGGCCGGCGTCGTCAACGTCGTGCACGGGGGCGGGGGAGAGGTCGGCGACCGGCTCGTGCGCCACCCCGACGTCCCGGTGATCACGTTGACCGGCTCGCGCGACACGGGCGTCGCCGTCCTCAAGAGCGCCGCCGACAACCTCAAGCACGTCCACCTCGAGCTCGGCGGCAAGAACGCGATCATCGTCCTCGACGATGCCGACCTCGACCTGGCCGTCGATGGGATCGTCTGGTCGGCCTTCGGCACCTCGGGCCAGCGCTGCACCGCCGCCTCGCGCGTGATCGTCCAGAAAGGCGTCTACGACGAGCTGCAGTCGCGGCTGGTCGGCGCGGCCGAGAAGCTGCGCCTCGGCCCAGGCTGGGAGGAGGGCGTCGACGTCGGCCCGGTGATCAACCAGGGAGCGCTCGAGAAGATCGACTCGTACACGCAGATCGGGAAGGACGAGGGCGCAAAGCTCCTGACCGGCGGCGAGGTCGCCGGCGGCAACGGTCTCGGCGACGGTTTCTTCTATCGCCCGACGATCTTCGGCGATGTCGACCCGCAGATGCGCGTGGCCCAGGAGGAGATCTTCGGCCCGACGACCGCGCTGATCCCGGTCGCCGACGTGGACGAGGCGATCCGGGTCTCGAACGGGATCGATTCGGCGGCGTCAAGGGCACCGGCAACGGCCACCGCGAGGCCGGCCAGGCCGCGCTGGACGTCTTCACCGAGTGGAAGTCGATCTACGTCGACTACTCGGGGAAGCTCCAGAAGGCACAGATCGACACGGCCGAGTAGCGTCACGCGGGTGAACCGGAAGCTCGTCGTCTTCGTTCCGCGCGAGGCCCTCGACACCGTGCGCGAGGCGTTGTTCGAAGCAGGCGCCGGGCGGATCGGGAACTACGAGCGCTGCTCCTTCTACACGGAGGGCACGGGAACGTTCTTCGGAGGCGAGGGCACCGACCCGGACGTCGGCCAGGCCGGCCGCGAGCAGCGCGTTGCCGAGTTGCGCCTCGAGACCGTCTTCCCCGAGGAGCGGCAGGCCGAGGTGGTCGAAGCGCTGCGGCGCGCGCACCCGTACGAGGAGCCGGCCTTCGACGTCTATCCGCTTCTGTGAAAGGGCGGCTCTCGACCGACGGCGGCTCCCGCGGCAACCCGGGCCCGGCGGCGTACGGTTACGTCCTCGAGAGCGAGGACGGGCACGTGCTCGACGCGCGCGGCGAGACGATCGGGGTCGCGACCAACAACGTCGCCGAGTACCGCGGCCTGATCGCGGGCCTCGAGAAGGCCGTTGAGGTCGGCATCGACGAGCTCGAGGTCGTCTCCGACTCGGAGCTGCTCGTCAACCAGATGCGCGGCGACTACAAGGTCAAGAACGACACCCTGCGCGGGCTGGTCGCCGAAGCCACCGCGCTGGCCGACCGGCTGCGGAAGGTGCGCTACACAGCCGTGCGCCGGGAGCACAACGACCTCGCCGACAAGCTCGTCAACGACGCCTTGGACGCCGCGTAGGCGCGGCTATACT
>VAWL01000026.1:8289-14447 GCA_005883965.1 Actinomycetota bacterium | reverse complement strand
AGCAAGGACCGGCGATGAGACCGAACCACGAGTCGCCGAGCCGGTGCCCGTCGACGTCGATCACGGTCGGGTCGGGCGAGACCTCGCGCGCGACCAGCTTGTACGGCTTCAGAATCGGCAGCACCTGTTCGACCCCGGGGAAGCCCTCGAGCGGCAAGGTCGCCAGCAGCTCGCGCTCGCCAATCGCACCGATTACGGTCGCCTCCCGCCCGCGCTGCACGCGCGCCTGGACGCCCGCCTCCTGCAGCCGCGCGAGCACGTGCTCGGTCTGGTCGGGGCTCGCGCCCGCGCCCATCACGATCAAGAGCTCCGGTGATCCGTTCACGGCCATTGGTGTGTACAGGGTAGTTGCGATACTGAGACGAGAAATGCGCATCTTCAGCGGTATCCAGCCGACCGGCGCCAAGCACCTGGGCAACTACATCGGCGCGATCAGGAACTACGTCGCCACCCAGGAGCGCGGCGAAGCCTTCTTCTGCATCGTCGACCTGCATTCGATCACGACCGATTACGAGCCCGAGGAGCTGCGCGAGGCGACACTCTCGCTCGCCGCGCTCCTCTTCGCCGCCGGGCTCGATCCCGACCGCTCGACCGTCTTCGTGCAGAGCCACGTGAGCGCCCATCCCGAAGCCGCCTGGCTGCTCGGCTCGGTCACGAGCTTCGGCGAGCTTCGCCGGATGACGCAGTTCAAGGAGAAGGGCGAGCAGCAGGAGTTCGTCTCGGCGGGGCTCTTTACCTACCCGGTGCTGCAGGCGGCCGACATCCTGCTCTACCAGACCGACCTCGTCCCGATCGGAGACGACCAGCGCCAGCACCTCGAGCTCTCGCGCAACGTCGCCGAGCGCTTCAACTCGCGCCACGGGGAGATCTTTCGCCTGCCCGAGGCCCTGATCCCGGAGGTCGGCGGCCGGATCATGGACCTGCAGGAGCCGACCAAGAAGATGTCGACGACCGGCGGTACACCGCAGGGGACCGTCGGGGTGCTCGACCCGCCGGAGACGATCCGCAAAAAGTTCAAGACAGCCGTCACGGACTCCGGGACCGACGTGCGGCACGCGCCGGACGACAAGCCCGGGATCTCGAACCTGATGGAGATCCTGGCGATCGTCGGCGGCCAGGAGCTCTCGGCGATCGAGGCGCGCTACGACGGCCAGGGCTACGGCGCGTTCAAGGACGAGGTGGCCGAGGCCGTGGTGGCGGCACTCGACCCGATTCGCCTCCGCTACGAGGAGCTGCGAGCCGACACGGCCGAGCTCGATCGACTGCTCGCGCTCGGCGCCGGCAAGGCCCGCGAGGCCTCCGCGCCCACCCTCGAGCGGATGTACGAGCGCATGGGCTTCGTCCGGCCCTAAGAAAACGACGGCCCCTCCGGAGAGGCCGACGCGTCAAACAGGAAGAAGCGGCCTCAGCGCGTGTGCGCGTCGAATACGTTCGTGAGGCTGTTCACGGCCGGGTGGTCAATGCATTAGATTCGCTCGACGGGGAGCGAACTCACTTAGGAGGTCTCATGAAGGGGAGAGCATGGACGGTCTTGGCCGCGCTTGCCGTCGCAAGCCTGACTGCGATCACCGTACTTGGGCTCGGCACAGTGCAGACGGCGAGCGGGCGGTCACTCGTCAATACGACGCCGACGACAGGCTGCCAGTTGGCGTCGGCGAAGGGAAAGATCAAGCACGTCATCTACATCCAATTCGACAACACGCACTTGCGGCGTGACAACCCGAACGTCCCGTCGGATCTGGAGCAGATGCCGCACCTGCTCAACTTCATCAACGGGAACGGCAGGCTGCTGGCGAACGACCACACCGCGCTGATCTCGCACACGGCAACCGGCATCCTCACGTCGCTGACCGGTGTGTATCCGGATCGGATGGGCCAGCCGGTGTCGAACAGCTTCCGCTACTTCAAGACGGACGGCACGACCCGGACGGGCGTCTCGTTCGCGTACTGGACGGCGCCGCTCTTCGATCCGGCGGGCTCGACGACGGACACAACACCGGAGATGATCAACGAGAACGGCAAGATCGCGCCGGCGCCGTGGGTTCCATACACGCGCGCAGGCTGTGACTTCGGCGCGGTCGCAACGGCGAACACGATCCTCGAGAACACGGCAATCGACATCCCGACGGTGTTCGGCCCTGCCTCGCCGGAGGCCGCGGAAGTCACGTCGAACCCAGGCCAGGCGTTCGCCGACTTCGTCGGCATCGGCATCCACTGTGCGCAGGGCTCGGCGAAGTGCTCGGCCGCCAACAACGCCCGACCCGACTTGCTCCCGGACGAGCCCATCCAGGGTGGGTACACCGGCTACAACGGCCTCTTCGGCGCGAAGTACGTCGACCCGGTGATCAAGCCGAGTGGGCCGATGACGGACCTGAACGGAAACGTGATCCAGGACGCGAGCGGCCACATCGGCTTCCCCGGCTTCGACGGTATGGAAGCGACGGTCTCGCTCTCCTGGGTCGCGCAGATGCAGGAGGCCGGGGTTCCCGTCACCTACGCGTACATCTCCGACGCGCACGATGGCCACGGCACCGCCGGCAACATCCACTTCGCGTACGGCCCCGGTGAGGCCGGCTACGTGCAGCAGCTGCACGACTACGACACCGCGTTCCAGAAGTTCTTCGACCGGCTCGCGGCCGACGGCATCAACAAGTCGAACACCCTCTTCGTGTTCACCGTCGACGAGGGCGACCACTTCGTCGGCGACGCTCCGACGCCTGCCGGCTGTGACGGCGTCACGACCGCGTGCAACTACAACCGCGTCGGGGAGATCAACGCCGACCTCCGGCGGATGGTCTACACGCAGTCCGGCGACTCCACGCTCTTCTCGGTGCACTCCGACGACGCGCCGACGGTCTATGTGAACGGCACGGCTGCGCAGCCGATCCGCGACCAGACCGACCCGGCCGTCCGGAACCTCGAGCGGGAGATGGCCGGGCTCAACTGGCTCAACCCGTACACGGGGCAGACCGAGAACAACATCATGGTCGGGCTCGCCGACCACACGGAGATGAACACATTGCACATGGTCACCGCGGATCCGTTCCGGACGCCGACGTTCACGCCATTCGCGGATCCCGACTGGTTCTTCTTCGCGACCGGCGGGACGACGCCGGCTACGTGCACCACGCCGCCGCCATGCGCGTTCATCCCTGCGCGGACGAGCCAGAGCTTCGCGTGGAACCACGGCGACATCCAGGACGAGATCGCCTCGACCTGGATTGGCATGGTCGGACCGGGAGTCGACCAGAGCGCGACTCCCGACCAGACCTGGACGGATCACACCGATCTCCGCCCGACGATGCTGTCCCTGGTCGGCCTGAAGGACGACTACCGCCATGACGGGCGGCTGCTCAACGGTGACCTCACGGGGTACGCGATTCCAGCGGCGGTGAAGATGAACCTCACCGGCTTCAACCAACTGGCCGACGCGTACAAGCAGTTGAACGCGTCCTTCGGCACTTTTGCGATGAACACGCTGAAGGCGTCGACACACGCGCTCGCGAGCAACGACGCGGGTGACAGCACGTACAACTCGATCGAAGGGCAGATCCAGAGCCTGACCTCGCAGCGCGACGCACTCGCTGTGCAGATCAAGGCGGCGCTCGACGCAGCGACGTTCGCCAACCAGCCGCTCGACAGCGCGCAGGTGCAGAGCTGGCTCAGCCAGGCGCAGAGCTTGCAGAGCCAGGCCGCCACGCTCGCAGGTCCCTAAGCAGTTCCACTTCGGAGGACTCGAGCTCGCGCCACGCGCCGGGCTCGAGTCCTTCGAGGTCTAGTCCTGCATAGCGGCTGCGATGCAGCCGCGTCACCGGGTGGCCGACGGCGGCGAGCATCCGCTTCACCTGGTGCTTGCGGCCCTCGTGGACGGCGAGCTCGAGGGTTGTCGGGCCGAGATGACGGGCCTGCGCCGGAGCGGTGCGGCCGTCGTCGAGGTCGACACCGTCACGCAGGCGCGCGAGTGCAGCGTCGTCGAGCTCGCCCTCGACCTCGACCTCGTAGACCTTGTCCACCTCGTATCGGGGGTGCGCGAGCCTGTGCGCGAGGTCGCCGTCGTTGGTGAGCAGCAGCGCGCCGGTCGTGTCTGCGTCGAGGCGGCCGACCGGGACGACTCGCACCGGGTGGTCGACGAGGTCGACGACGGTCCGGCGCCCTTGCGGATCGCGCGCGGTGGTCACGACCCCGGCCGGCTTGTGCAGGAGGACGTACGCGAGCTCCTGGGGCTGCAGGCGCTCGCCGTCGAGCGAGACCACGTCGTTCGCGCCGACGAAGGTTTTCAGCTCGCCGGGCTCGCCGTTGACGGTCACGCGGCCCGCCTTGATCAGCTCGTCCGCCCCGCGCCGGGAGGCAACCCCGGCCCGGGCGAGGTAAGCGTTCAGCCGCATGGGGCCATTATTCGACCAACGTTCGACACACATCCGGCACATCCGCGCATCACACGCGTGCGCTTTTCCCGGATAGGCTCATTGCGGGGAGGAGGTCAATGGGTACCAGTGCCTCGGGGAGGCAGGACGGCGCCGGATCTGGGCGAGACGCTTACGCGCCGCGGCGCTCGGCGACGGCTTCGAGGCGCTCGCGGATCTGCACCGCTTCCTCGCCGACGTCGTCCAGACGCGGAAGCTGCGAGAGCGACTCGAGCCCGAATACCCGCTCGAACAGCGGCGTCGTCCGGTAGCGAACCGCGCCGCCGATGCCTTCCTCGCGCCCGGACTCGGCGATCAGCCCACGCTCGACGAGCCCGGCCACGACCGAGTCGGCCGCGACGCCGCGGATCCGCGCGATCTCGGGGCGCGACACCGGCCCGAGGTAGGCGACGATCGCCAGCGTCTCGAGCGCCGCCGCCGTGAGCCCGCGCTCGACCGGCCGTTCGAACAGCCGCCCGCACGCTTCGGCGGCCTCCCGCGAGGCGCGAAATGCCCAGCCGCCGGCGACGTGCTCGAGCACGATTCCGCTCCGCTCCTCGGCGAAGCGCTCGCCCAGCAGCCCCAAAGCCGTCTCCACGCGCGCCGGATCGTCGTCGGCCGCCGCCGCCAGCTCGTCCACCGACAGCGGCTGCGACGCGACCACGAGCAGCGCCTCGACCGTCCGCGCGAGCCGGTCGACCGGCCCGGCGGTGATCAGGCGGAACGGGCGATCCCGGTCCACTCCGGCCTCCTCTCCTCCAGGCGACGCACGCGGATCGGCGCGAACGAGCCGGCCTGCTCCAGCGAGACCTCGCCCGAGCGGCGTAGCTCCAAGAGCGCCAGGAACGCGACGGCCTGGTCGATTCGCGGCATCCCGACAATTTCCGCGTCGAGGTCGAAGACCCTGCGCCGGCTAAGCACGGTCCGGAACCGCTCCAGGAACTGCGACACCGGCGGGAAGCGCAGCTGCAGGTGTGAGAGCGAGACCGCCGGCGGCTCGGCCGCCAGCAGCCGCAGCGCAGCCGCCAAGCCCTCCGGCTCCTGCGGCGCCAGCCGCCGCTCCACCTTGGGAGCCAACGGCGCCGGCCCGAGACGGAAGAAGCGCGAGCTTTCCCCCTCCAGCCGTTCCGCGAGCCAGGCAGCTGCCTCCTTGGCCCGCCGGTACTCCGCCAGCCGCCGCGCCAGCTCCTCGGCCGCCTCCTCCGGCTCGAGCTCCGAGAGCTCCGCCTCCTCGTCGGGAAAGAGGAGCCGCGCCTTCAGCTCCAGCAGCGCCGCGACCAGGACGAGGAACTCGCCGCAGGCCTCCAGGTCGAGCTCGCCGCGCTCGGCCAGCCGCTCGCAGAACGCGACCACGATCCCGGCGACGTCGACCTCGGCCGGCTCCAGCTCCTCTTTGAGGACCAGCGTCAGCAGCAGGTCGAACGGGCCCTCGAACGCGTCGAGGTCGAGCTCGAGCTCGCGGACTTCCACGCGCGGCAACCTAGCGTCAGGGCCGGACGCGGCCCTTGGGGATCGCCATCGCCGGGCCTTCGGGTACGCGGCGGCGCTTCGGCTGCCTCGGCTCGGCCTCGCCGCCGTGGAAGAACTGCCACCAGACGAAGAAGCCGGTCGAGACGCAGAAGACGACCACCGAGACCCACGCATTCAGGCGCAGCCCGGCGAAGTGGTGCGCCGGGTCGACCCGGATCAGCTCCTCGAAGAAGCGCCCGAAGGTGTAGATCGAGACGTACAGCGCGAAGAGGGCCGGCGGCTTGA
>VAWL01000026.1:0-8282 GCA_005883965.1 Actinomycetota bacterium | reverse complement strand
CTCATCCTGCGAGTACTGCGCCACGCGGTGGTTGAAGTCGATCTTCAGCCCCCAGGGGAGGTGCGTCGGCTTGCCGTAGAGCTCCTGGTTGAACCAGTTCCCCCAGCGCCCGATTCCCTGTGCGAGCAGCAGGCCCGGGGCGACCGCGTCGGCGAAGTCGCGCACGCGCGCGCCCGAGAGGCGGACGACGACCGCGCCCGCGATCGAGCCGAGCAGGATCCCGCCCCAGACGCCGAGCCCGCCCTGCCAGACGGCGAAGATCCCCTTCCACTTCGGGTTCGAGACCTCGCTCCAGCTGGTGATGTCGTGATAGGCCCGCGCGCCGATGATTCCGAACGCGACGCCCCAGACGGCCACGCGCAGCACCAGGTCCCAGTCGCCGCCGCGCCGCACCCAGCGCACGCCGGTGAGCCAGATCGCGGCCGCGATCGCGAGCAGCAGCATCAGCCCGTACATGTGGATCGTCACCGGGCCGAGGTCGATCGTGCCGCTGTGCGGCGAGGGGATGTACGCCAGGCTCACGGGCGAGACATTCTGCCCGCCCGCCGCGACGCCTGCTTCAGATCAAGATCTCGATCGCGGTCTCGTACGGGCAGCCCTGCTGGATCAGCTCGACCGCCCGGTGCAGGTCGATGTCGTGCCGGGCGGCGAGCGCGATGGCGTCGCTCGCGTCGTACCCGGCGCGGATCAGCTCCTCGGCGCGCCAGTGCTCCACCCGATCCAACTCGGTCTCGTTGACGACGTGGAGCTCCGCAGCGGTCATCGTACGACTGGTATTCGGGCGAGAAGGCTTGGCGGATCTCCCCCCGGCGGGGGATATCAGTGGATCGACCTGGCCAACTCGACGGCCTGAGCCCGTGTCAGCTTCCCCTCCAGCCGCAGCGTGAGCGGACCGCGGATCCAGATAAGGACATTGCCGCGCACCAGGATCGCCTGCTGGTGGTAGCCGAAGTGGCGGTCGACGTAGGTGAGCGTGTGCGGTGCCCCCGCGATCCAGATGCCTGGTGAGCCGCCCACCTGCGCCGGCTCGACGAAGGTGGCGTCGCCGGCCATCTTCTTCAGCAGGAGCTCGTTCGAGGAGCGGAGCTCGGAGAGCAGCACTGTCTGCCCATGCGCATGCAGGAACACCGAAGCGAGCTCGCCGCCGAGAACGTAAGCATGCTCTGGCCGCTCGCGGAGCGGCGGCAGTGCCAGCCGGAAGCCGACGGCGTCTTCCGCCGCATCCAGCGGCAGCGCGCGCCCGAGTCCCTTGGTCTTGGAGCGCTCGACGGCGGGCGGCAGCGTGTCGACCCGTTCGACCGTCGCCGCGCCGAGGTGGAAGAAGCGCAGGATGGACGTTCGCGCCTGCGGCACCGCGAACGCCGCAGCGATCGCGACAGCGGCCACGGCAATCCCGAGCACTGCCGCTCTCCGCCACGGGAACGGCCGGCCCTCGATCCGCGCCAGGACGGCAGGCGCGAGGTCCGGCCCCTCCGGCACGGCGATCTCGAGTGCGAGCAGCCGGCGCTCGAGCTCCGTCACGACAGCTCCTCCCGTAGCCGCTCGAGTGCCCGCGCGAGCCGGGACTTGACCGTCCCGCGGCGAACGCCGAGGGCCGCGGCGGTCTCCTCCTCCGAGAGCTGGAGGAAATAGCGGCAGGCCACGACGTCACGGTGGTCGTCGGAGAGGCGTTCGACTGCGGCCAGCAGCCGCTCCCGCGCTTCCCGCGCCAGCAGAGCCGCCTCGGGGGACGGGACCGCGTCCCCCGGGCGGTCCTCGACGGCCGCCCGCAGCGCGAGCCGTTCGCGCCGGCCAGCCGAGCGGCGGCGGTTGCGCGCCTCGTTCGCCACGATCCGAAGCAGCCACGGGCGCAGCGGCGCCCCGCGGCGGAACCGACCCAGCGCACGGTAGGCCTTGACGAAGCCGTCCTGAGCCGCCTCCTCGGCGTCGGCCGCGTTTCCGCTCAGCACGTAGGCGGTCCTGAAGGCGATTCCCTGATATCTGCGCACGATCGTCTCCCAGGCGCGGAAATCGCCGCGCCGCGCTCGCTCGACGAGCTCCGGTTCGTCCAGTGGCCGGTCCACCACTGCGGTCACTACACCCGAAGCTCGATTAGGGTTCCGGGCGATGCTGGCACGCGTTGCACGCTACGAGGTTCCTTCGGACCGCATCGACGACGCCGTCGAGTCGTTCGGCCAGGCGGCGACCGAGGTCGAGGAGCTCGAGGGGTTCGCCGGCGGTTTCCTCTTCGTCGACCACGAAGACGGCCGCACGATGACCCTGACGCTGTGGGAGAACCAGGCCGCGCTCGAGAACAGCGAGCGCGCGGCGGGCAAGCTCCGTCGCGAGGCTGCGGGCTCCGTCGACGGCTCGGTGCTCTCGGTTGAGACGTTCGAAGTCGCCCGCGAGCTCACCTCCTCGAGCGGCACCTAGACGGGTTCGCTCGTCCCGCGGAACCGCAGCTCCGGCCGCGGTGTAGATGCGGCAACCCGCGAAAGGAGCTGACCATGAAACGCCTGATTCTCGCCGCTGCGTTCGCCGCGCTGCTCGTGCCGGCCGCCGCGCTGGCCAAGGAACCCTCCACGGCCTCGATCTCCGGGCCTGGCCTCGACAAGACGCTGAGGGCGCCGGAGAACGACAACTTCACCTCCACCATGCTCGGCCACCTCACGGACGCCACCGGCTTCTTCCCCGCCGCCGTGGGCCAGTCCCCGGACCCGATGCTGCCGGGCCGCCCGGCCGGATCGCTCGGCCCGCGCTTCACCATCGTCTGGACGGTTCCGATTCCCGGGCACACCCACCAGGTGCGGCAGGATCTCTATCCGTACGCCCAGGGCGGGGCCCTCACGTACATGAAGCCCGGCCAGGCGATCTACGAGTCGCGGACGGCCGGCGGCTGGTACCGCGCCTACGGCCTGAAGCGGACGCTCGTCGGGCTCGGTCTTCCCTCCCAACCGGAGCAGGACGCGAAAGGCTCGAGCCTCGCGCTCTTCGCCGGTATCGGCATCCCGGGAGCGCTCGCGCTGACCGGCGCGTTCTTCCTGGTCAGGCGATCGCGGCTTCGCCGAGAAGCGCCTTGACCTCGGCGAAGAAGTCCGGCTCCGGCTTGACGCGGAAGTCCGGGCCGAACTCGTAGACGACCGTTCCGTCCGACTTGATCAGGTCGGCTACAACGCGCTGCTCGCCGGGGAAATCGCGCAGGACGCCGGCCAGCTCGCGGATCAGGGTTCGGCTGGCGACGCGCGTGTCGATCTTCAGGCGCACCTCGCGCCGCTCGGGCGTCGCCTCGAAGGCCGTGACCTCGAGCGCGATCAGCTTCGTCTCGCCCTCCTTGTGGTCGACGCGCGCCTTGACGACCAGAACTGCGTCCGTCAGCAGCAGCTCACGCGAGGCCGCGTAGACGGAGTTGAAGACGACCACCTCGGCGCTCCCGAGGACGTCGTCGAGGCGCATGAAGACCATCGGGTCGCCCTTCTTGGTCGTCAGCTGCTTCAGCGCGGACACGATCCCGGCGACGGTCACGATCTCGCCGTCGCGCCGCCGCTCGAGCTCGGCCAGCGTCGCGTCGGTCTTGCGCCGGAGCTGGTCGCGGATCGCCTCCAGCGGGTGCTCCGAGACGTAGAGGCCGAGCGCCTCCTTCTCGTTGCGCAGCAGCTCGTTCTTCTCGTACTCCTGAGAGCCGATCGGCGGGTGATCGAGCTTCTCCTCGGTCTCGGCGAAGAGCGAGCTCTGGCCGCGCAACCGCTCGTCCGAGGCGCGCTGGCCGTGCGAGAGCGCGTGCTCGAGCGCCTCGAGCATCCCGCGCCGCGAGCCACCGGTCGAGTCGAGCGCGCCGCACTTGACGAGCGACTCGAGCGCGCGCTGTTCTTGACCGCGTTCAGCCCGAAGCGGATCTTTCCCTCGACGACGGCGAAGTCGCACGCGGAGCCGTTCACGTCTGGCGGCAGCACCTCGATCCCGATCTCGCGGCAGGCGTTCACGTAGAAGGGCACGCGGTCCTTGGTGTTCATCACCGACGAGATCAGCGCCGCCATGTACTCGCGCGGGTGGGTCGCCTTCAGCCAGGCCGTGCGGTACGCCGTCAGCGCATAGCAGGCGGCGTGGGCCTTGTTGAACGAGTAGTCCTGCGACTGCTCCATGTCCTTCCAGAGTTGGTTCGCTACCGCCGGCGTCGTCTCGGTCTGCGCGCAGCCCTCGAGGAACTTCTCCTTGAGAGACGCCATCAGCTCGTGGATCTTCTTGCCGATCGCCTTGCGCAGATCGTCGGCCTCGGCCGGCGTGAAGCCCGCGATCCGCTTCGCGATCTCCAGGTACTGCTCCTGGTAGATGCAAATGCCGTAGGTCGAGCCCGTGATCTCCTCGAGCCGCGGGTCGATGTACGTGACCGGCACCTGGCCGTTCTTGCGCCGCGCGTACTCGGGGATGTACTGCATCGGCCCAGGCCGGTAGAGGGCGACGAGCGCGATCAGGTCGTCGAACTCGGTCGGCTTGACCTGGCGCAGCGCTTCTCGCATGCCTGACGACTCGAACTGGAAGACGCCGACCGAGTCCGCTCCCGCGAGCATCTCGTAGGTCTTCGGGTCGTCGAGCGGGATCTTGCGGATGTCGAGCCCGCCGATCAGCTCGACCGCCTTGTCGATCACGTCGAGGTTGCGCAGGCCGAGGAAGTCCATCTTCAGCAGTCCGAGCGCCTCGACGTCCCACATCCCGAACTGGGTCACGACCTCCTGGTCGGGGCCCTTCTGCTGCAGCGGGACGACGTCGGTCAACGGACGGTCGGAGATCACGACCCCGGCGGCGTGGATCGAGTCCTGGCGGACAAGGCCTTCGAGCGGCTTGGCCAGGTCGACGATCTCGCGCACGAGCGGGTCGGCGTCGTAGGCCTGCTTCAGCTCCGCGCCCGGCTTGAGGCACTCGTCGAGGTAGACCTTCGGCCCTTCCGGGATCAGCTTCGCGACCTTGTCGACGGTGCCGTACGGGATCTCGAGCACCCGGCCGGCGTCGCGCACCGCGGCGCGGGCCATCATCGTCCCGAACGTGATGATCTGCGCGACGCGGTCGCGCCCGTACTTCTCGGCGACGTAGTTGATGACCCGGTCGCGACCGGCGACCGCGAAGTCGATGTCCATGTCCGGCATCGACTTGCGCCCCGGGTTGAGGAAGCGCTCGAAGAGCAGGTCGTAGCGGATCGGGTCGACGTCGGTGATCTCGAGGCAGTAGGCGGCGAGGCTCCCGGCGGCGGAGCCGCGGCCGGGGCCGACCGAGATCCCGTTGCGCTTGGCGAAGGCGATGAAGTCCCAGACGATCAGGAAGTAGTCGGCGAAGCCCATCTCGCGGATGGTCTTCAGCTCGAAGCGGAGGCGCTCCTGGAGCTCCGGCGTCACGCGCTCGTAGCGCTTTTGCAGGCCTTTCTCGCAGAGCTCGACGAGGTATTCGAAGGCGTCCTTGCCCTCCGGAACCGGGAAGCGCGGCAGCAGGATGTTGCCGAGCTCGAGCTTGACGTTGCAGCGCTCGGCCACCTCGAGCGTCCGCGCCATCGCCTCGTCGAAGCCGGGGAAGTCGGCCGCCATCTCCTCGGGCGATTTGAAGAAGAACTGGTCGGTGTCGAACTTCCAGTGGTCCGGGTTCTTGAGCGAGTCACCGGACTGGATGCAGAGCAGCGCCTCGTGCGCCCTCGCGTCCTCGTGGCGCAGGTAGTGGACGTCGCCGGTCGCGACCAGCGGCAGGCCGGCCTCCTCGGCGAGCTTCGCGAGCGACGGGTTGATCCGCGCCTGCACGTCGAGGCCCGCGTTCTGGATCTCGACGTAGGTCGAGTCGCGGCCGAAGACCTGGGCGAGCCGGTCGAGGTCGGCGCGCGCGTCGTTGGGACGGTTCTCCTCGAGTGCCTTGCAGACGCGGCCGGAGAGGCAGCCCGACAGCGCGACCAGTCCCTTCGAGTGGCGCTCGAGCAGCTCCCAGTCGACCCGCGGCTTGTAGTAGTAGCCCTCGAGGTAGCCCGCCGACGAGAGCTTGATCAGGTTCGCGTAGCCCTCGTTGTCCTCGGCGAGCAGGGTCAGGTGGGCGTAACCCTTCTTCTGGGCACGGCGGTCTTCGGCGACGTAGACCTCGCAGCCGATCAGCGGCTTGACGCCGTGCTTGCCGGTCTCGCGCACGAGCTCGACCGCTCCCGCGAGGCTGCCGTGGTCGGTAAGTGCGACCGCCGGCATCTCCAGCTCGGCCGCCCTCGCGGCGAGCCCGGGGATGCGACAGGCGCCGTCGAGGATCGAGTATTCCGAGTGGACGTGAAGGTGTACGAAGCCGGCTCGAGCCACGGGAAGTCGAGTGTAGTCAGGAGGTCAGACGCGTTCGAGCGAGTCCACGGAGACGAGCTCGACGCCGTCCGCAACGAGCGTGGAGATGATGCGCGGGAGCGCCTCGGCGGTCGCCTCGGGCCACCCGTGCAGGAGCACGATCGTGTCCCGCTCGCGCGCCCGGACGCCTTCCAGGACGAGCCGCTCGACCTCCGCGCCCGCGTGCTCCTCGTTCCAGTCCTCGGGATCGACGTTCCAGCCGACGTGGCGGTAGCCGAGCTCCCCGATCGCCGCCAGGACCCGCTCGTCCTCCATCCCGGCGCCGAACGGGCAGCGAAACCACGGCCTCGGGTCGGCGCCGGTCGTCTCGCGGATCGTCTCCTCGGCGCGGCGGATGTCGTACCGCAGCATCCCGTCGTCAAGGCCGTTCATCGGTGCGTGGAAGTTCGAATGGTTGCCCAGCCTGTGGCCTGCGGCGGCGATCCGGCGTGCCTGCTCCGGGTTCGCCCGCGCCCAGCGGCCCTGCAGGAAGAAGGTCGCCGTCACCCCGCGCTCGGCAAGCGCCTCGAGCAACCGGTCTTCGACTCCGGTGGATGTCGGCCGGCCCGGGAACTCGGTGTCGAACGTGAGCGCGACCCGCATCTACCGTGCGAGCGTCACCTTCGTCAGCCGCTCCGGCCGATCGGGGTCGAGACCCTTCGCCTCCGCGAGCGTCGCCGCGAACAGCTGGCCGGGCACGACCGAGAGGAGCGGGGAGAGCAGGGGCAGCGGCGCCTCGGGCACGGGCAGCGTCCAGGCTGCCCCTTCGACCTCGGCAGCCGCGCTGCCGCTGGCGACGATCGTCGCGCCCGCCGCCCGAACCCGCGCGGCCGCCTCGACGAGCGCCGGCAGGGTCTCGTCCGGCGAGGCGATCGTCCAGACCGGGAACATCGAATCCAGCGCCGCGACGGGGCCGTGCTGCAGGTCGGTCGAGGTCAGCGGCTCGGCCGCCACTCGGCAGGTCTCCGTGAGCTTGAGCGCGATCTCGCGCGCCGTCCCGAACTCGACTCCGCGGCCGATCACGTACATACGGCCGACGTAGGCGAACGCCGTGGCGATCGGCCCGACCGCCGCTGCGAGCCCGGCCATCGCCTCCTCGAGCAGCCCGGCCGTCCGCAGCAGGCCCTCGGCCAGCTCTTCGCCCCGGCCTGCGGCCGCGCCCGCGAGCAGGGCGAGCGCCGCGAGCTGGTTGAGGAACGTCTTCGAGGCGGCGACCGAGCGCTCCTCACCTGCCTCCAGCGGCAGCGTCAGCTCGGCGCAGGCCGCGAGCGCGGAGCCTGGGTCGTTCGTGAGCGCGATTGTCAGCGCCCCCCGGTCCCTGGCCCGCTCGACGTAGGAGACCACGTCCGGCGTGCGGCCCGACTGCGAAAGCGCCACGACGACCGAGCGCGAGAATTCGAGCTCGGCGCCGTAGTAGACGCTGAGCGAGATCGAGTCCCGTAGCGCAGTCCAGCCCGGCAGCAGCCCGAAGGCGTAGACACCGTAGGAGGCGGCAGCGTCCGAGGAGCCGTGGCCGACGAGGCGCACAGCCGCCGGGGCCTGCTCCGCACAGGCGCGACCGGCCGCGAGAAAGCTGTCGAGGTTGCCGAGCAGCGAACGAATCGCGCCCGGCTGCTCGTGGATCTCGGCGAGGAAGATGCGCCCGGGTGTGTTCATCAGTCGGCCTCGGCGACGTGGCAGGCGGCCAGCCTCCCGCGCCCGACCGGACGCAGTCGCGGCGTCTCGGTCTCGCACCTGTCGATCGCGAGCGGGCAGCGGGCCCGGAAGCGGCAGCCTTCCTTCGGGTCGATCACCTTCGGCGGCTCACCGACGTCGGCCGCGTCCGAGACGCCGAGCGGGGCCCGAGGATCGGGCACGGCCGAGAGCAGGAGCTGCGTGTACGGATGCTTCGGCCGCTCGATCACGTCCTCGGTCGGGCCCTCCTCGACCAGGTGGCCCGCGTACATGACGAGCACCCGGTCGGCGATGTAGCGA
>VAWL01000225.1:1689-2117 GCA_005883965.1 Actinomycetota bacterium | reverse complement strand
AAGTGAGCAAGGCGATCGGCAAGCTCAATTGAGAGGAGGGATCATGGCGAACCCAGTTGCAGCCGGTAGCGACGTCTCCTCAGGGACATATCGCTGCACAAACTGCGGCTACAAGTTGCAGGTCGGGTCGATCAAACACTTGCCCCCTTGCCCGTCTTGCGGCAACGGGGATTACGAGACGGTTCGCGGCGGCGACAGCGTCGACGATCCGTACCCGAATCGCTAACAGACTTCGGTCAAAGGGCCAGAGCAGCTTCATCTGCTCTGGCCCTCCGCGGGCGCCTGGCAGATCAACCGCGCGACATTGACCGGCTCGCCGGACGCCTCCTCGACAGGCACGAAGCCGGTGGTACGGTCCAAAAACCATGCCCCGCGTTCGGCGATTGCGCCGCGAGGCTCCCACGCTCGAGCTTCTTGCCGCAACGCTG
>VAWL01000225.1:0-1674 GCA_005883965.1 Actinomycetota bacterium | reverse complement strand
ACCAACCGCGTGCTGGCCTTCGTCGGCGCCGGGGCCGATCACCACGCAGCGGGTGACGCCCCCATCCGCCCGGTCTTTGAAGCCTTGGCCGAGAACGAGACTCGCGTCGCACCGCTCGCTCTTCGGGTTGCATGCGGGCACCGCGCATGCCCACTCGGCGCGGCGGCGATCGTGCCGCTCCGGCTGAGCGACGGTCCCGTCGGCGCGCTGGTGGCCTTCGCGACCGACGGCGCGCCGCTCGCCGACGACGACGTCGACCTGCTGACCTCACTCGGCGATCAGCTCTCCGCGCAGCTGCAGCTCTCGGAGCTTGCCGGCTCCGCGCGCGCCGCCGCGTCCGCGGAGCTGAAGGCTTTGCAGGCGGAGATCGAGCCGCACTTCCTCTTCAACTGCCTCAACACGATCGCGAGCTTCATCCGGACCGACCCCGACCGCGCCCGCGTGCTCGTCCTCGCGTTCGCCGACTACTGCCGCTGGACGCTCGCCCGTCCCGGCGAGTTCATCACGCTCGCCGAAGAGCTGAAGCACATCGGCAGCTACCTCGCGCTAGAGCAGGCGCGCTTCGGGCCGCAACTCGAGGTCGAAGTCGACGCGGCGTCCGAAGCGCTCGAGGTGCGCCTGCCCCCGTTCCTCGTCCAGCCACTCGTCGAGAACGCGATCAAACACGGCAAGACCGACGGGCCGCTCCGGCTCGTGATCAGGGCCCGGGTTCGCCGCGGACGGCTGCGCGTCACGGTTCGGGACAACGGTCGCGGGATCGCGCGCGAGGCGTTCGAGCGCGTGCTCGAGCCCGGCGTCGGCGAGGGCGACGGAGCGGGCCTCGGCCTCGCGAACGTCCATCAACGCCTGACCGCCTTCTACGGCGAAGGCGTGCGCCTGAAGTCGGGCGGCTTCGGGACGGTCGTGAGACTCGACGTTCCCGTATGAGCATCCGCGCGCTGATCGTGGACGACGAAGCGCCGGCGCGAGGCGAGCTGCGCTACCTGCTCGCCGCGCATCCCGAGGTCGAGGTGGTCGGCGAGGCCGCTGCCGCGGGTGAGGCACTCGCGCTTGCGGAGAGCGTGCGCTACGACGTCGTCTTCCTCGACGTCGAACTGCCGGGAATGACGGGAATCGAAGTGGCGCGGCTCGTGCTCGACCGCCGCGAACGCCCAGCTGTCGTCTTCGTCACGGCGCACGAGCGCTACGCGGTCGACGCCTTCGCCGTCGAGGCCTTCGACTACCTCGTCAAGCCCGTCGAGCCCGAGCGGCTGGCCCGTGTCGTCGAGCGTCTCGCGCGCCAACGCAGGGCCGAGGCTCCGCCGGTCGAGAAGATCGCCGTCGTCAGCGCCGGGGGCGCGAAGACGCTGCTCGACTACGACGCCGTCTATTGGATCGAGGCCGACGGCGACTACAGCCGCGTGCACACCTATGACCGCGCGTACCTGGCGACCTCGTCGCTCCGCGAGCTGGAGGAGCTGCTCCCGGCCGGCCGCTTCGCCCGGATCCACCGGAGCCACGTCGTCAACCTCGCCAAGGTCGCCGCGGTGCGCCGCGGAGCGCCCGACCGGATCCGGCTGGCGCTCGACGACAAGGAGCAAACGGAACTCGACGTCGCTCGCCGGCAAACGCGTGCGCTGCGCGAGCGGCTACGCCTTTAAAGCTTCCGGAGCACCTCGACCAGCTCGTCTGGAC
>VAWL01000084.1 GCA_005883965.1 Actinomycetota bacterium | reverse complement strand
ATCGAGACGCGTTCGTAGACGGCCCGGCCGACCGCCTTGCCGCGGATTCCCTCGACCAGCGAGAAGGCGATGTGGCCGCCGTCGAGCGGCAGCAGCGGCAGCAGGTTCAGGAGCGCGAGCGAGAGGCTGATCAGGGCCAGGATGGACAGGTAGTCGCGGTAGCCCTGGTGCACCGCCTCGCTCGAGGTGCGCACGATTCCCACCGGCGTCGAGATCTGCTTGCGGTTCGAGGGCGAGGTGATGTGCACGACCCAGCTGCCCATCGCCTTGGCGACGTAGCCGACGTCCTTGCCGGCCAGGCCGACCGATGTCAGCGGCCCGTAGCGCTTGTAGCGGACGATCGACGGGCGGAAGCCGAGGATGTAGGTACCGCTCTGCTTCGTCGGCTTGGCCGGGGGCAGCTCGACGTACCGGCCGTTCCGGAGCACCGAGATGACGAGCGGGTGGCCGCCGCTCGACTTGATCGCGTCCCGAACCTGGGAGAAGCTCCGCGTCGGGATCCGGTCGACCCCGACGATCGTGTCGCCCGCCTTCAGCCCGACGTGGGCGGCCGGCGTGCCCGGGTCGACGGCGTCGACGCGGCGGGAGGCGGCGGAAGGAATCCCGATCATGTAGACGACCGCGAGCAGCAAGACGGCGAAGAGCAGGTTCGTGGCCGGGCCCGCTGAGATCACGGCCACCTTCTTCCAGGTGCGCTGGCGCCAGTACGAGTCCGGTCCGAGCGCATCCCTGAGCTCCTCCAGCCCGCGGCGGGCCGCGCG
The DNA here is from genome assembly GCA_005883965.1 of Actinomycetota bacterium. Lineage (GTDB taxonomy): Bacteria > Actinomycetota > Thermoleophilia > Gaiellales > Gaiellaceae > AC-32. Next base: position 3,890 of record VAWL01000084.1, on the reverse strand, counting down.
GGCCGCGCCGGGCGAGAGCTTCGCCTCGGCCGTCGCGTGCTCGAGCTCCCGGAGCGCCGCGCGGGCACCCTCGAAGTCGCCCTCGGCGAGCGGCCGCTTGACGCGATCGACCGCAGGCAGCAGCCGCGGCTCCTCGTAGAGCGCCGAGCCGAAGTGCAGGTCGACGTCGGACGCCGCCGGCCGGTGCATCCCGGGGATCTTCACGTAGCCGCCGAGCGGGATCATCCCGAGGCCGTATTCGACCCCGTTGTGCACCCGCTTCACCAGCGCCGGCGGGAAGCCGACGTAGAAGCGCCTCGGCCGCATGCCGACGGCGAGCGCGGTGAAGAAGTGCCCGGCCTCGTGGATCAGGATCAGGAAGGCGAGCCCGGCGATGGCGACGACGACCGTCATGCGGGCACTCCCCGTTCCGCGAGGCGGCGAGCCTCGGCGTCGGCCTCGACCAGGTCGTCCAGGTCGCTCGCGGGCGCGCCTTCGACCTCCGCCAGCGCGTCCTCGACGGCGGCGGCGATGCCGAGGAACGGGAGTCGGCCGCTCAGGAACGCGGCAACCGCGACCTCGTTGGCGGCGTTGAACGCACACGGGTAGGTGCCTCCCTCCTCCCCGGCGCGCCGGGCGAGCGCGAGCAGCGGGAACGTCTCGAGGTCCGGCGGCTCGAACTCGAGCACGAGGCCCTGCGAGACGTCGAGCGGCGGAGCCGGCGTCGCGGCCCGCTCCGGGTAGGTCAGCGCAAACGAGATCGGCACGCGCATGTCGGGGTAGCCGAGGTGCGCGAGCGAGGCGCCGTCGCGGAAGCGCACGAGGGCATGGACGACGGACGTCGGCTGCAGCACCACCTCGATCCGCTCGTAGGGAAGGCCGAAGAGGAAATGGGCCTCGATCAGCTCCAGGCCCTTGTTGGCCAGCGTGGCCGAGTCCACCGTGATCTTTGGGCCCATGCTCCACGTCGGGTGCGCGAGCGCCTCCTCCGGCGTGACGTCCTCGAGCTCCTCGCGCCGCCGCCCCCGGAACGGGCCGCCGGAGCCGGTCAGGACCAGCGAGTCGACCTGCTCGGGAGTGCGGCCCTCGAGGCACTGGAAAGCGGCGGAGTGCTCGCTGTCGACCGGGAGCAGCAGGCCTCCACCCCGCTCCTGTGCCTGCAGCGCCAGCTCGCCGGCGGCGACCAGGCTCTCCTTGTTCGCGAGGGCGAGGGTGACGCCGTGCTCGAGCGCCCAGAGGGTTGCCGGAAGCCCCGCGAAGCCGACGACCGCGTTGAGGACGACGTCAGGCTGGGCGCGCTCCAGCAGCTCCGTCAGGTCGCCGCCGACCTGGGTGAGCGGCGCGAGCCCTTCGACCGGCTGCGAGCCGGAGGCGGCGGCAACGAGCTCGAGCTGGGAGTCGCCTCCGACGATCTCAAGCGCCTGGCGGCCGATGGAGCCTGTGGCCCCCAGGAGCGCGACGCGCTTCATTCCATTCAAAGTGTACGGCTGAAAGCCGCCTGCGGATCACTTCAGGGCGAGAATCGTGTAATACGACGCGACCGCTGCGAACAGCAGCGCGTCGATGCGGTCGAGCACCCCGCCGTGCCCGAGCAGCAGGCCTCCGGAGTCCTTGACGTTGAAATCGCGCTTGACCGCCGACTCGAACAGGTCTCCCAGCGGGGCGGTGACGGCGATCGCGGCCCCGAGCGCGAGCGACTGCCCGACGTCCATGAAGTCCGAGTGGTAGAGCGCGAAGAACGGCACGAGGATCGCGGTCACCGTCCCGGCGGCAAGGCCCTCCCAGGTCTTGCCCGGCGAGAGCACCGGCGCCATCCGGTGCCGGCCGATCAGCGCGCCGACGCCGTACGCGACGGTGTCGGAGCCGAAGACCGCCAGCAGGACCGTGAAGACGGCGAGGCGCCCATGCTTGGTCGGGTCGATCGCCCGCAGCAGCACGACGTGGGCCAAGCCGAGCCCGATCCAGGCGCTGCCGAGGACAGTGGCGCCGACGGCAACCGTGATCGACTGGCGCGTCTGCGAGATGCCCTTGAGCAGAAACGCCAGCAGCAGCGTCGCCAGGAAGCCGCCCATCATCCACACCGGCCCGCCCAACCAGGCGCCGAGAATGGCCAGCACGCCACCGGAATAGCCGGCCAGCACGAGCGGCCGCAGCGGCCGCGCGATCCAGAAGAACTCGTGCAGCGCGACCACCGCTGCGACCCCGGCGAGGGCGACCAGCCACCAGCCGCCGAGCCAGACCAGGTAGAGCACGACCGGCAGGCCGACGACCGCCACCAGCACCCTCGAGAGGATGGGATTCATCGCCCGCCGTAGCGGCGGCGCCGGCCCGCGTAGGCTGCGAGCGCCTGCTCGAGCTCCGCGTGCCCGAAGTCCGGCCAGAGCGTGTCGACGAAGACGAGCTCCGAGTAGGCGAGCTGCCAGAGCAGGAAGTTGGAGATGCGCAGCTCGCCCGAGGTCCGGATCAGGAGGTCCGGATCCGGCAGCTCCGGCGCGTAGAGGTTGTCGCGGAGGATGTTCTCGTCGATCTCGGCGGGCTCGATCCCGGCCTCGACGAGCCGCCGCGCCGCCTCGACCAGCTCGGCCCGACCGCCGTAGTCGAGTGCGACCCACAGGTTGAGGCGGTCGTTCGACGCGGTCTCCTCCTCGAGCCGCCGCATCTGGGCGCCCAGTTCGGCGGAGGCGCGGTCGCGCCGGCCAATGAAGCGGGTGCGCACGCCCTGGCGGACGAGATCGGGTAGCTCGCGCTCGATCGTCTCGCCGAAGATGTCCATCAGCGAGTCGACCTCGCCTTCCGGCCGCGACCAGTTCTCGGTGGAGAACGCGTAGACGACGAGGGTCTCGAGGCCGAGGTCGATCGCCGCCTCGACCGTCCGCCTGAGCGCACGGGTGCCCTCGCGGTGGCCCTCGGCGACCGGGAGATCGCGCTTCGCCGCCCAGCGCCCGTTCCCGTCCATGATGATCGCGACGGTTCTGGCCTGCTCGCCGCGCGCTGGGTCGTTCACGACTACGGCGGCGTAGGCTCGACGGAGCCGCCCAGGAGCGGAGGCCGCGGCTTCGTCGCGGCCGGGAGCGGGAGGAAGGTTTGGCGCCTCACGCGTCAAACCTCCATGATCTCCGCTTCTTTCCGCTTCAGAAGCTCGTCGATCTTGTGGACATGGTCATCGGTGAGCTTCTGGACGCGCTCCTCGGCCCGGTGCTCCTCGTCGCTGCCGACCTCGCCCTTGTCGACGAGCTCCTTGAGGTGGTGCATGACGTCCCGGCGCACGTTGCGGACTGCGACCTTGCCCTCCTCGGCCAGGCCGCGCACGACCTTGACGAGGTCCTTGCGCCGCTCCTCGGTCAGCTGCGGGATGGGCAGGCGGATCAGCTTGCCGTCGTTGGACGGGGTCAGGCCGAGGTCCGACTCCTGGATTGCCCGCTCGATCTGGGCAACGGAGTTCGGGTCGAACGGCTGGATCGTGATGAGGCGCGGCTCGGGCGCGTTGATCGTCGCGAGCTGCTTGAGCGGCGTCTGCTGCCCGTAGTAGTCGATCTGCACCCGGTCGAGCAGCGCCGGTGAGGCGCGGCCGGTGCGCAGCGTCGTGAACTCGGCGTGCGCCGCCTCGACCGACTTGTCCATCCGCCTCGTCGCATCCTGAATCAGGTCGTCGATCGCCATCGGCTGCTCCTACGGGGTCGAGACGAGCGTTCCGACGCGCTCGCCGGAGACGACTCTACGGATGTTGCCGTCTTCGAGCGCGAAGACGTAGATCGGGAGCTTGTTGTCCATGCAGAGCGAGAGCGCGGTCGTGTCCATCACTTTCAGGCCCCGCTCGATCGCCTGCAGATGCGTGATCTCGGGGATCAGGTGAGTGTCGGGATCGACGCGCGGGTCACCGTCGAGGACTCCCGGGACCGCGTGCTTGGCCA
>VAWL01000083.1 GCA_005883965.1 Actinomycetota bacterium | reverse complement strand
GCATCGGTCAAGGAGGACGTCTTCCGCCGCGCCGACTCGGTGTTGCCGCCGGAAGGAATCCTCGCCTCGAACACCTCGTCGATACCGATCTCGTCGCTCGCGGCTGCGACCGGTCGCCCCGACCGGGTGATCGGGATGCACTTCTTCAACCCGGTGCCGGTGCTGAAGCTGGTCGAGATCGTGCGCGGCAAGGAGACCTCAGATGAGACCGCCGCCGCGATCACCGAGCTCGCGGAGGAGCTCGGTAAGACCCCCGCCGTCGCCAACGACTTCCCCGGCTTCGTCTCGAACCGGATCCTGATGCCGTTCATCAACGAGGCCGTCTGGGCGCTGCGCGACGGCGTCGCGGAGGCCGAAGCGATCGACACCATCGCCAGACTCGGCTTCGCGCACCCCTTGGGCCCGCTGGCGCTCGCCGACCTGATCGGCCTCGACACGTGCGTCGCGATCATGGACGTCCTGCGCGAAGGGCTCGGCGACGAGCGCTACGCCCCTTGTCCATTGCTTGAGGATTTGGTGTCTGAAGGCAAATTGGGCCGCAAGTCTGGGGCCGGTTTCTTCATCTATCAGTCGTAGAAGCTCACCGAGCCTCGGCTCCGACGCGAGAAGGGGGTCTTCTTGCGCCTCTTGCTTGTCGACGACGACGACGGTGTACGTGCTCTCCTCAGGGCGACGTTCGAGGCCGTGGACGTGCACGTGGCGGAGGCCCGGGACGCTGACGGCGCGGAGCTGGAGATCGCAGCCGCGCGCCCGGACGCCATCGTTCTCGACGCGGGCCTGCCCGGCCGCAACGGGCTGACGTTCTGTGCCGCCCTCAAGGCGGACCCGGAGACACACCACATCCCGGTCGTCCTTCTCAGCGGCTCGGCTGACGCCGACGACGTGATCGCGGAGGAAATCGGCGCGGACGCTTTCGTCCTCAAGCCGTTCAGCCCGCTCGAGCTGCTCGCGGTCGTCGAGCGCCTGGCCGGCGGCCTGCACGGAATGCCGTTCCGGGCGGAGCGAAAGCGCCTGCCGGACGAGCAGCTCCTGCTCTACGCCCGCGACCTGCGCCACCTGCTCGAGCGCGAGCGCGAGCAGCGGCGCCTGCTGGAGAGCGCGTACCACGAGACGGTCACGGCGCTGGCCAGCGCGCTCGAGTCGAAGGACACCGAGACGAGCGCCCACTCGCAGCGCGTGCACCACTACGCCGCGGAGCTGGCCCGTGAGATCGCTCCCGAGATCGCCGAGGACCCGAGCGTCCAGTACGGGTTCATGCTCCACGACGTTGGCAAGATCGGGATCCCGGACGAGATCCTCCAGAAGCCCGGCGCGCTGACGCAGCCGGAGCGCAGCCTGATGGAGACCCACACGGTCATCGGCGAGGAGATGCTGCGCGGGGTGACGCTGCTCCGGGGCGGCGGGCTGGAGGTCGTCCGTTCCCACCACGAGCGCTGGGACGGAGACGGCTACCCCGACGGACGGCCGGGCACCGACATCCCCGTCGCCGCCCGCGTCTTCGCGGTCGCCGACGCCCTCGATGCGATGACGAGCGACCGGCCCTACCGCGCGGCGGCCCCCTGGGACCAGGCCGGACGCGAGATTCTCGCCCAGTCCGGCCGCCAGTTCGACCCCATGGTCGTGCAGGCGTTCGTGGAGCGCGAGCCGCTGCTGCGCCGGATCCGCGCCGAGCTCGCGGTTCTAGCCGCCTAAATCGTCGGCGGCGGTGGGCCGCCCGAGCCGGTTTGGTGCCAGAGCACGATCCTGCCCTTGACCACCTTGAAGATCGCCGTCGCCCGCTGGCCGGGGCCGTCGCATTGGCTGTGCGCGCGGTCGCCGAGCAGGAAGGTCGCGGTCGCAGTGTCGCCCTTGCCGTGGATCGAGAGGATCCGGCCCGAGCACGGCAGGGCGGCGTTCCAGGCGACCGCTTCGCCGTGCGTGTGCAGCGTGAGGACGCTGCCGGCCTGGACGACCCTCGCGCCGGGGGCGAACATCTTGGCGGCGGTCTGGTTGTCGTCCTGGTTCAGGGCCGCGCTCCAGGCGCGGACGACGCTCTCGGCCGAGGGTGGGCCGGCGCCGCAGCCGGCGAGTGCCAGGCAGGCGATCGCGCCGATGAAGACGGCGCGTTTCACGCGAGCGCCTCTCGCACGAGCCGCTGGAAGTGGGCGAGCAGTCGCTCGCTCTCCGGCAGTAGCCGGCCGGTGTCTAGCAGTCCCGAGCTGACGCCGGCCTGGACCGACTCGACCAGGCTGCGGTCCTCGAGCCCAACCTGGTCGTCGAAGGCGAGGAGCTCCTCGACCTCCGCGTCCGAGACCTCCTCGGGGAAGAAGTAGTCGAGCCACCCGGACGAGCGTTCGGGGCGGAGCGGCGTCACCGGCCCGGCAGCGAGGTTCGGCGGGCCCGGCAGGACGTAGATCTTCGTCGTGGGCCAGACCCAGTGGAACTGGCCCTCGACCGGCCCCTCGCCGGTCTTCGTCGGCCCGAACTGGCTCGAGGTGAGCTCGTCCGTCTCGAGCCGGTAGGCGTCGGGGCTCACGTCCACGACCGCGCTGAACCCGGGGTGGGCCACCGAGCAGTGGTAGCACTCGAGGTAGTTCTCGACCGCGATCTTCCAGTTGCAGGCGAGCTCGAATTCGCTGCGGCGGCGGAAGCGGAGCAAGTCGACGTCGACTCCCGCCGCGGCGAGGTGGCCGGGGATCGGGCCCAGCATCTCGGCCAGCGGTCGTGCTTCGGCGTCGGTATTCGCGAACACCAATGGTCCCCAACGCTCGGTCCTGCCGGATGGCGCCGGAGACTCCTCGGCCGGGCCGGCGTACTGCCAGCCGTGGCCGAATATCCGTTCCCGCTCCCGCCGCAGCACTTCGGGGTCCGAGTACCAGCTCCACGGAAGCGTGCCCTGCGCAGTCCCGGAGGCCAAACCGGCCACGACTATACTCGCGGCCCGATGATCTTCGAGCTTTCGGCGGACCAGCGGGAGATCCAGTCGCTGGCGCGGGAGTTCGCCCGGGCCGAGATCGAGCCGAACGCCTCCGAGTGGGACCGCGCGCACGGCTTCCCGCGCGAGCTGTTCGGAAAGCTGGCCAAGCTGGGGTTCCTGGGCGTCTGCATCCCGGACGAGTACGGCGGCGCAGGCGCGGACTTCCTCTCGTACATCCTCGTGCTCGAGGAGCTCTCGCGCGCGGACGCGGGGGTGGGGGTGACCGTTGCCGTCCACACGAGCGCGGTCACGCTGCCGATCCTCGGCTTCGGCACCGACGAGCAGCGCAGCCGGTTCGTGCCGCCGCTCGCGCGCGGCGAGGCGATCGGCGCCTTCGCGCTCACCGAGCCCGAGGCGGGCTCGGACGCCGGCTCGCTGCGCACGGCCGCGGTGCCGCAGGGTGACGGCTGGTCGATCACAGGCACGAAGCAGTGGATCACGAACGGCGGCTTCGGCGGGACGGTGCTCCTCTTCGCCCGCACCGACCCGGAGACACCCGGGGCGAAAGGCGTCTCGGCCTTCGTGCTCGACGGGAGCGACGTGCGCGTAACGCGGGAGGAGGAGAAGCTCGGGCTCAACTCGTCCTCGACCGTCGATCTCGCGCTCGAAGAAGTGAAGGTGGGGCGCGACCGGCTCCTGCTCGAGGAGGGCAAGGGCTTCACGGTGGCGATGTCCACGCTCGACGGCGGGCGAATCGGGATCGCGGCGCAGGCGCTCGGGATCGCTCAGGCCGCGTACGACGTCGCGCGCGACTACGCGCTCGAGCGGCGGCAGTTCGGCAAGGCGATCGCGGACTTCCAGGCGATCCAGTGGAAGCTGGCCGACATGGCGACGGAGATCGACGCCGCCCGCCTGCTCGTCTACCGCGCGGCGTGGCTGAAGCAGGAGGGCCGGCCGCACACCGAGGAGGGCGCGAAGGCGAAGCTGTTTGCATCGGAGATGGCCCGGCGGCAGACTGCGGAGGCGATCCAGATCCTCGGCGGGTACGGCTACACGAAGGAGTTTCCGGTCGAGCGCTACTACCGCGACGCCAAGATCACCGAGATCTACGAGGGGACGAGCGAGATCCAGCGCCTCGTGATCGCCCGCTCGATCCTGGGCCTCCGCGAGCGCGAGCTCGCCCAAGGATGAGCCCTCGCGCGCCGGACGAGCCTGTCCGGCTGACGAAGATCTACACGCGCGGCGGCGACGCGGGAGAGACGAGCCTCGGCGACGGCTCGCGTGTGTCGAAGCTCGATCCGCTCGTTCGCGCGTACGGGGCGGTTGACGAGCTGAACTCGATCGTCGGCTGGGCGCAGGTCGAGGCGCGCGACCCGCGGCTCGAGCGCATCCAGAACGAGCTCTTCGACCTGGGCGCCGACCTGTCGGTGCCGTTTGTCGAAGGCGACGGAAGGCTCCGCGTGACCCAGGAGCAGATCGATGCTCTCGAGAGCGACTGCGATGCCGCAAACAAGCCGCTGGAGGAGCTGAAGAGCTTCGTCCTGCCGGGCGGCAGCGAGGCCGCAGCCCGCCTGCACGTCGCGCGCGCGGTCTGCCGGCGGGCGGAGAGCGTCGCGCTGTGGGCCGCCGGCGAGCGGCCGGTGAACACGCTGGCGCTCGTCTACCTGAACCGGCTCTCGGACCTGCTTTTCATCCTGGCCCGCGCGGCCAACGCCGGCGGCGAGGAGCCGCTCTGGAGGCCTGGTGGGCCTACCGAGCCGGGACCGGCGTGATCTTTTCGGCGAGCACCAGGTTGCGTGCCGTGTCGCCGCTCGGCGAATAGACCTCGACCTGGTACTTCGAGCCCGCGAAGCTCAGATAGGCGCTGCTCGGATGCTGTGACGAGTAGACCAGCAGTCCGCCGTGCCCGGTTCCGACCGAGATCGCCCCGGTCTGCTTGGCCGCGTGCTGGAGATCGGCGAACGAGCCGGGCTGCATGTACGTGCCAACGACGAGGAAGCTCGGGCGCGAGTCGCCCGCCTTGACGCCGAGCGGGAGGTAGCGGACGTAGACGCGGCCGCTTCTCGCAACGGTCACCTCGTACGAATAGCCGGCTCGAGGCCCCGCCCAGTAGATCGGCTGGTCGAGCGAGACGGCCAGACGCTCGAGCTGCGCCTGCGAGATCAGCGCCGGGCCGTTGCCAACCACGGCGCCGGTTGCCGAGCCGCCGTCGCGGTGCAGGAAGAGCCAGGCCACGACCAGCGCGGCGGCTAGGGACGCCAGGCCGAGCACGAACAGCTGGATCCGTCCATGGCCACGCCTGCGCGCCGGGATCGCGGGTTGCGCGACGTTCTCGGTCACCGGCATCTCGGTTCCGTGCTCGGGCCGCCGTTCCTGCCAGACGTGGTCGAGGCTGTCCATCGGCTACATGACCTTTCGCACTTTGAGCACGGAGCCCGCGCGCACGGTTGCCGTGCTGCCGCCCGTAACGCGGGCCTGGTCGATCGTCAGGTTGCCGGCCGTCCCGCCGACCTTCATGGTTCCCTTGATCACGACGACGTGATCGACGCCGGTCGTGGTCGCGAAGGCCGTGCCGTCCAGCGCGGCAAGCGTGTTGGTCGCGGAGACGGCGCCGGTGCCGGTCGCCGTTTCACCTTGGTAGAAGGCGTAGGGAAGAGCGGCCGCGGGCCCAGCGATTGCGAACTTCGAGCCTCCGGCCGCTGAGTTGTTGATGAACAGGACCGCCTCGAACTCGTAGACCGAGCTGGCGCTGACCGCCACGGTCAGATCGGGGACCGCAGTGGCGGCGGCGTTCGAGGTGCCGCGGTCGGCGGTCGTGTTCACGATCGTGTCCCAGGAGCCGAGGCCCTGGGCTCCCTGCGCGCCGGTCGGGCCGGTCGAGCCCTTGGCGCCGGTCGAGCCGGTGACGCCCTTGGCGCCCGTGTTGCCGGTGACGCCCTTGGCGCCCGTGTTGCCCGTGACGCCCTTTGCGCCGGAGGAGCCCGTCACGCCCTTAGCGCCCGTGTTGCCGGTGACGCCCTTCGCTCCCGTGCTTCCGGTCACGCCCTTAGCGCCGGCGGGACCGGTGACGCCCTTGGCGCCCGTGCTGCCCGTGACGCCCTTGGCGCCCGCAGGTCCGGTGACGCCTTTCGCGCCGGTCGTGCCCTTCGCGCCCGTATTGCCGGTGACGCCTTTGACCCCCTGCGAGCCGGTGACGCCCTTGGCGCCCTGCGCGCCTGTCGGGCCCTTAGCTCCCTGTTACGCCCTTGACTCCCTGCGCGCCCGTCGAGCCTTTGGCCCCAGTCGCGCCCTTGCCGCCGGTTACGCCCTTGGCGCCCTGCGAGCCCGTCGAGCCCTTGGCCCCGGTCGCGCCGGTGTTGCCCGTGACGCCCTTGGCGCCCTGCGAGCCCGTTACGCCCTTGACTCCCTGCGCGCCCGTCGAGCCTTTGGCCCCGGTCACGCCCTTGCTGCCGGTTACGCCCTTCACGCCCTGCGCGCCGGTCGGGCCCTGCGCTCCCGCAGGTCCCTGCGCGCCCGTGACACCCTTCGTGCCCTGGGAGCCGGTGACGCCCTTGCTGCCGGTGACGCCCTTCGCGCCCTGGGCGCCCGTCGAGCCCTTGGCCCCGGTCACGCCGGTGTTGCCCGTGACGCCCTTCGCTCCCTGAGAGCCCGTGACGCCCTTGGCTCCGGTGACGCCCTTGGCGCCCTGCGCGCCGGTCGGGCCCTGCGCTCCCGCAGGTCCCTGCGCGCCGGTGACGCCTTTTGCGCCGGTGACGCCCTTCAGGCCCTGGACCCCGGTCGCGCCGCGCGCGCCGGTGACGCCCTTGCTGCCGGTGATGCCCTTCGAGCCCTGGGCCCCGGTTGCGCCCACGAGGCCCGTGAGCCCCGTGAGGCCGCGCGCGCCCGTCGAGCCCTTGGCCCCGGTCACGCCCTTGCTGCCGGTCGCGCCCTTGGCACCCTGGATTCCGGTCGGGCCTTGAGCGCCCCCCGGTCCCTGTACACCCGTCGTGCCCTTCGCTCCCTGGCTCCCCGTGACGCCCTCGGCTCCCTGGGAGCCGGTGACGCCCTTGGCGCCCTGCGAGCCGGTAGTGCCCTTCACGCCCTGGCTGCCCGTGATGCCCTTGGCTCCCTGGGAGCCGGTGACTCCCTTGACGCCCTGAGAGCCGGTCGTCCCCTTGGCGCCGGTCACGCCCTTGGCGCCGGTGACGCCCTTGACGCCCTGGATCCCCGTCGGGCCCTTCGCGCCGGCCGGGCCCTGAGCCCCGGTCGTGCCCTTCGCTCCCTGACTCCCCGTGACGCCCTTGACTCCCTGGGAGCCGGTGACGCCATTGACGCCCTGCAAACCGGTCGTGCCCTTCTTGCCCTGAGCGCCGGTCGCGCCTATCGCGCCCGCCGGGCCCTGACTGCCGGTGGTGCCCTGGTCGCCCTTCGCGCCGGTGAGCCCGGTCAGACCCTGAACGCCTCGCGCGCCTGTCGTGCCCTTGAGACCCTGCGCCCCGATCGGGCCCTGGGGGCCAATCGGGCCCTGGGGGCCAACGGGGCCCGTCGCGCCGGTCGCGCCTCGCGCGACAGCCGTGCCGGGAATGCCTTGCGGTCCCTGAGGACCGGTCGCGCCGGTTGCTCCTGCCGGTCCGGGGAGGCCCATCGGGCCGGCCGGGCCGGGCGGCCCGTCAGCTCCGGAGCTCCCCACCGTTCCTGCAGTTCCCGCGGCTCCGGCAGGGCCCGTCGCGCCGTGTCGTCCGTTGGCGTACTCGGTGAGCGAGCCGTTGCCGCCCGAGCCGGAGCGTCCGCCCCGGCTCGAGCGGACAGGCCTTGCCGCCGTCGCCGAACCATTCTTGCCGGCCGCGCCCTGGGCACCGGAGTGCCCGCGCGTGCCGGAGCTGCCCTCCGCGCCACCGGAGCCCTTGCCACCGTTCCTGCCGTTCTTTCCGGTGAGGACGACGCTCGAGAACGGCGTCCGCGCTGCCTGGCCTGAGGAGCGGCCATGGGCCACCTTGTCCCGGAAGACAAGGGCCCCGACCGCCAGTGAGAGCGCGAGCGCGAGCAGGAAGAGTGCTCGCGCGCCCAGTTGCGCAGAGACATGCCGCCGCAGATCCTTCAAACTCGCCACGGCGCTTCCATCGGAGGCGAACGTCGGAATTGGGGAAAGTTCCGGTATGAGGACCGTATGAACGAGCCACAGATCCCTGAAGCGAGGGACGAAACGTGACCCGCGTGCTAGTCGTCGACGACGAGAACGACATTCGCGGCCTCGTGCGAGAGCTGCTGGAGCGGGCCGGCCACGACGTCGTGGAGGCGCCCGACGGCAACGAGGGGCTACGGCTCTTCTACGCCGAGCACCCCGATGTCGTCATCCTCGACGTCTCGATGCCGGGCCTTACCGGCTGGGAGGTGCTCGAACGCATCCGCGAGCTGGGCGAGACACCGGTGATCATGCTCACGGCGAATGCCGACGAGCTCGACAAGGTACGCGGCTTGCGTGCGGGCGCCGACGACTACATCACGAAGCCCTTCGGTCGCCAGGAGCTCCTGGCGCGCGTCGGCGCGCAGCTCCGCCGCAGGCCGGCCGGCGCGCAGGAGCCCGCGACCTATGCGGACGGTTTCGTCACGATCGACTTCACGCAGCGGTCGGTGCGGGCGGGCGACGCGCAGGTCGCCTTGACACCGCTCGAGTTCCGGCTGCTGGCGGCGTTTGTCCGGCACCCCAACCAGGTGCTCTCGCAGGACCAGCTGATCGAGTTGGCCTGGGGAAATGCAGGAGCTGCCGAGCGCGACCAGGTCAAGCTCTACGTCGGCTACCTGCGGAGAAAGCTCGGAACGCCGCCCGGCGCCGAGTCGCCGATCGAGACGATGCGAGGCTTCGGCTACCGTTACCGGCCGCCGGCCGCGCGCTAGCTCAAGCCGCGAGCTCTCGCGAGGGAACGTCGAGCGCGCCCTTCGTCTTCAGCGGCAGCCGGACGCGGACCGTCGTGCCTGCGTTCGCCGCGCTCTCGACCTCGATCGTCCCTCCGTGCCGCTCGACGATCGCCTTCGTGATCGTCAGGCCGAGGCCCGTGCCGGGGATCGCGCTCTCCATCGCGTTCGAGCTGCGGAAGAAGCGCTCGAACAGCCGCTCCTGTTCCTCCTCCGGAATGCCGAGGCCGGTGTCCTCGACCTCGAGGACAGCCAGTCCTTCTTCGGCGCGGAGGCGGACCTCGACGCTGCCGCCGCTCGGCGTGAACTTGAGCGCGTTCGATACGAGGTTGTCGAGCACCTGGGCGAGCCGGACCGGGTCGCCCGCGAGCTTCGGCAGGCGTCTGGTCTGCAGGCGAAGGTCGATGCCCTTCGAGTCGGCGACCGGGGACGAGGCCTCGACGCACTCCTCGACGATCCGGTTCATGTCCACGCTGGCGAGCTCGATCGCCGGCTTGCCGGCGTCGATCTGCGCGAGGAAGAGCAGGTCGGCGACGAGCGTGAGCAGGCGCTCCGAGTTCCTGTTGACGATCTCGAGGAAGCGCCTCTGGTCGTCGTCGAGCTGGCCCTCTTCCTCGAGCAGCAGCTCCACGTAGCCACGGATCGAGGTCAGCGGCGTGCGCAGCTCGTGCGAGACGAGGGAGACGAACTCGTCCTTGAGCCGGTCGAGCTCCCGCAGTTGGTCGTTCTGCTCGGCGAGCAGCCGCTGGACCGACTCGGCCTCGGCGCGCGCGGCGCGCTCGCCCTCGAAGAGGCGCCTGCGCTCCTCGGCGAGCTCGCGCAGCCGCCGGTTCCGCGATTCGAGCTGCCGGGTCAGGCGCCTCATGATCGGGAACAGCGCGATGTAGAGAACTAGAAGCGCAATCGCGAGGATCACGCCGAGCCGGGTGCCGGCGTCGCCGGTCCCGATCGCGACGAGCTTGTAGTCCTGGTCGAGCCCGATCACGCCGATCGGCCGCCCGGAGAGGCTTGCCCGAACAGGGACGAGGATCTGCAGGACCTTCAAGTTCCGGCCCGTCCGCCAGGACGTTCGGTACGTCACCCGCTGGGTGATCGTCCCGGCGAGCGCCTGCGCGAAGATCTTTGGATGGAGGACTCGGTGCCCGATGCGGCTGTGCTGCGCCGAGTAGGTGACGGTCCCGTTGGCGCTCACCAGCCCGCCGTTGACGACGCCCGGAACGGTGCTGTGCCGGAAGAGCTGGTCCAGGGCCGCGCGCCGGGCCGGGGTGACCGGCCTGGTGAAGTCCGAGATTCGCAGGTGGCTGCGGAGATTCCCGAGAGCGATCGACCGCGACTGGTTCGCGACCGTGCGCCCGGCCCGGTCTGCCACCTCCCGGTTGACGAGCCACGCGATCGCGACCCCGGCGCCGAGCAGCACAACGCCCGTGTAGACGGCGAAGCGAAGTAGCAGCCGTGGACGCGGCTCGATGCCCGAGATTGCCGCGGGTGTGAGTTCGGTATCGAGGGTGCTGTCGACCATCGTTGCTCGCCGTCCGGTTGATCGGCAGGAAGACGGTCGCGGGACATGGTTTTTCGGGTCGAAAACGAGGATTCGTCCGCGAAATCCCCCTTTCGGGGTAGGCAGGTGGTCCCACCGAGGGATCGAACGGGCAGTATTCAGACCATGGCGACGACCGAAGACCGGCGCGAGCTCGGGGGCGAGGAGTGGCGCAAGGAGCTCTACGACGCGACGCCTGAGCGCCAGGGCGAGCTCTTCAGCACGATCTCCGGGCTCGAGAACGAGCCGCTCTACACCGCCGAGAGCGTCCCCCTCGAATACGACCGTGACCTCGGCTATCCCGGTGTGTTCCCGTTCACACGCGGGGTCTATCCCTCGATGTACCGCGGCAAGCTCTGGACGATGCGGCAGTTCGCCGGCTTCGGCACCGCCGAGGAGACGAACGAGCGGTTCCGCTACCTGCTCGAGCACGGGCAGACCGGCCTCTCGACGGCCTTCGACATGCCGACGCTGATGGGCCTCGACTCCGACCACCCGCGCTCGCTCGGCGAGGTCGGCCGCGAGGGCGTGGCCGTCGACTCCCTCGCGGACATGGAAACGCTCTTCGGCGGGATCCCGCTCGGCGAGGTCTCGACCTCGATGACGATCAACGCGCCGGCGGCGATGCTGCTCGCGTTCTACGTCTGCGTCGGGGAGCAGCAGGGCGTCCCGCGCTCGGAGCTCCGCGGGACGATCCAGACGGACATCCTCAAGGAGTACATCGCGCAGAAGGAGTGGATCTTCCCGCCCGAGCCGTCGATGCGGCTCGTCACGGACATGGTCGAGTTCTGCGCCCAGGAGCTGCCGCGCTGGCACCCGATCTCGATCTCGGGGTACCACATCCGCGAGGCCGGCTCCAACGCGGTGCAGGAGCTCGCCTTCACCCTCGCGAACGGCTTCGCCTACGTCGATGCCGCGATCGCGCGCGGGCTCGCGGTCGACGACTTCGCGCCGCGCCTTTCCTTCTTCTTCAACGCGCACGTCGACTTCTTCGAGGAGATCGCGAAGTACCGCGCCGCCCGCCGCATCTGGGCGCGCGAGCTGCGCGGGCGCTACGGCGCGAAGAACCCGCGCTCGTGGCTGATGCGCTTCCACACGCAGACGGCCGGCGTCTCGCTGACGGCCCAGCAGCCCGAGGTGAACATCGTCCGGACCGCGCTCGAGGCTCTCGCGGCGGTGCTCGGCGGAACCCAGTCGCTGCACACGAACTCCTTCGACGAGGCGCTCGCGCTGCCGACCGAGAACGCTGTCCGGCTCGCGCTGCGCACGCAGCAGGTGATCGCGCACGAGACCGGCGTCGTGAACACGATCGACCCGCTCGGCGGCTCCTACTACCTCGAGGACCTGACCAACCGCCTCGAGGCCGAGGCCTACGACTACTTCGACCGGATCGAGAAGCTCGGTGGCGTCGTCCCGGCGATCGAGGAGAACTTCTTCCAGCGCGAGATCGCGGAGGCCTCGTTCCGCTACCAGTCGGAGGTCGAGGCGAAGCAGCGGGTGATCGTCGGCGTCAACCGCTACCAGCTCGAGGACGAGCCCGACGTGGAGATCCTCCGGATCGACCCGGCGCTGGAGCAGAAGCAGATCGACCGCGTGCAGGCCCTGCGGGAGCGGCGCGACTCGGCGGCGGCCGAGCGGTCGCTGGCGGCGCTGAAGGAGGCGTCGACGCGCGACGAAATGACGCTACTCTGACGTCTGAGTGATTCGGACCCCATGAACTCGATTCAGACTGCTCTCTCATCTGCGCGCTTCAACCGCATCATGCTCGGCCTCGGCGTGCTCGTGCTCGCCGCCGGAGCGCTGACGCTGATCCTCAAGATCGCGGGCGGCAACGACAACACGGACGTGAACCCGTCCCCGGGCTTCGTGCCGACACTGCCGCAGAAGACGACGCCGCTCAAGAACAGCCAGGGCATCACGGTGAGGACGTTCGAGCAGCTCGACCCACAGGTCAAGAGCAACATCCGCACCTTCCTCGCCACGGTCGTTCCGAGACGGAACATCGGCCGCTCGTGGGCCGTCGTCGCCCCGTCGGTCAAGGCCGGCTACACGTACAAGAAGTGGACGCACGCGGACGCGTTGCCGGTCAACTACTACCCGGTCGACAACGTGGATCGCATCAACTACTACCTCGACGAGGCGACCAGCAACGAGATCCTGATCGAGGTCGGGCTCTCCGCGCCTGCGAAGTACGCGATGAGGCCGACGACCTTCCAGCTCGGGCTCGTGCCGGTCGGCAAGGGCGCAAAGGCGAAGTGGCTAGTGAACTACTTCATGCCGCGCTGGACCCCGCCGATTCCGGTCAACTAGCCGGTGCCGATCCCGGTCAACTAGCCGGGCCTCTTTCTCAGACTTCGATTCGCATGCCGTCGCTCGCCTGCTCGAGCGAGCTGTCGAGCGGACGCTCGAACGGCCGGTGAGTGATCAG
Organism: Actinomycetota bacterium; assembly: GCA_005883965.1. Taxonomy (GTDB): domain Bacteria; phylum Actinomycetota; class Thermoleophilia; order Gaiellales; family Gaiellaceae; genus AC-32. The sequence goes on along the minus strand of VAWL01000083.1, from coordinate 5,919 downwards.
CAGCCGCTTCGCGCCGGAGGCCTCGAATGCCTCGACCGCCTCGTCCGAGCTGAGGTGGCCGCGTGTTCCGCCTTCGGGGTTGGTCTGGAGCAGCGTCGCCTCGCAGACGAAGAGGTCGGCGTCCCGCGCGATCCTCGGGAGGCCGTCGCTCGGGCCCGAGTCGCCCGAGTAGCCGATCACCGCCGCGTTGGCGGAGGCGCGGAAGCCGAACGCCAGCAGGTCGTAGTGGAGAACGCGGTGCGGCGTGATCTCGAAGCCGGCCGCCTCGAACGGCTCGCCGTCGACGTACTCGTGCAGTTCGAATGCCACCTCGAACATGTCCGGCCGTCCGAGGCGGCCGCCGATCGACGAGAGCAGCTCGCGGCCCTCGGGCGGGACCCAGAGCTCCGGCTGGGGGACCATCGCGCCCGGGCCGAGCGTGCCTCCCCAAACCCACGGGACGAGGTCGCCCCAGTGGTCGAGGTGCCAGTGCGTGATCGCGATCGCGTCGACCGTCGGCCACGGCTCCTGCTCGCGCAGCTTGGCGAGCACACCGGGGCCGCAGTCGAGCAGCAGCCGCCCGGGGCCGTCCAGCAGGTAGCCGGACTGCGCGCCCCCGGGGTTCGGCCATGCCGGGGAGCACCCGACTACGGTCAAATTCACGCTCATATACTGATGCTCGTGGCCCGCAAGATTCGTGTCGTCATAGCAAAACCCGGTCTCGACGGTCACGACCGGGGGGCCAAGATCATCGCACGCGCGCTACGCGACGCGGGGATGGAAGTCATCTACACCGGTCTCCACCAGACGCCAGAGCAGATCGTGGAGACCGCGATCCAGGAGGACGCGGATGCGGTCGGCGTCTCGATTCTCTCCGGCGCGCACATGACGCTCGTGCCGCGGATCATGGACGGGCTGCGCGAGAACGGGGCCGAGGACGTGCTCGTCGTCCTCGGCGGGACGATCCCGGCCGAGGACGCCGAGGAGCTGAAGCGCCAGGGCGTCGCGGCCGTGTTCACTCCGGGCGCGCCGACGAGCGAGATCGTCGAGTTCCTGCGCGGGAAGGTGCCGGCATAGGCATCCGCGTCGACCGCGAAGGTGCGGTCGCAACCGTTCTCGTCGACCGCCAGGAGGCGATGAACGCTCTCGACCGGCCGACGCTCGAGGAGCTGCGCGACCGGCTTGCCGAGCTCCGGCACGACACCGAGGCGGGTGCCTTGATCCTCGCCGGCGCGGGCGGCAAGGCGTTCGTTGCGGGCGCCGACATCAAGTACATGAGCGGGCTCGACGTCGAGGGGGCGACGGCCTGGGGCGAGCTCGGCCAGGCCTGCGCGCAGCTGCTCGAGACGATGCCCAAGCCGACGATCGCCGCGATCGACGGCTTCGCGCTCGGGGGCGGCTGCGAGCTGGCGCTCGCCCGCGAAGGAGCTGATCCTGACCGGCCGCCTCGTGGACGCGGACGAGGCGCTTCGGATCGGGCTCGTTAACGCCGTTCACGACCCGGTGCTCGAGAAGGCGCGCGAGGTCGCGGAGCTGCTCGCCTCGAAGAGCCCACTCGCGCTCGCGGCGGCCAAGCGGGCCCTGAACCACGCGCTCCAGGGCGACCACGTCGAGAACCTCCAGCGCGAGGCCGACGAGTTCGGCGGCCTCTTCGGCAGCGAGGACGCGCGTGAGGGCCTGACCGCGTTCGCGGAGAAGCGCGAGGCCCACTTCACCGGCCGCTGAATTTACGACTTACGAACATTGCGGGACTCGGCTCGGCTGGTGCTCCGTGTCTTCGTCGTGGTCCTCGTTGCGACACCGGTCACTCTCGCCTCGTCCGCACCACGCGAGCAGGAGCTCGCCTTCACGGTCGCCCTGCGCGGTTCGCCCCCGGCCGTCTGCGTCGGTTCCCTGAGCGACCTTGCGCACGTGCGTAGGCTCACCGGCCTGCGGTACGCGGAGACCGCGTGGTCACCCGACGGCAAGCGGCTCGCCCTGACCGGCGGGAAGGGCCGCACGAATCCGATTCGCGTCGAACGTGCGGACGGAACGAAGCTGAGGGCCTTGACGTCGCCACGCCTGGCGACTGAAAGCGATTCCAACGCGACCTGGTCACCTGACGGGAAGTCGATCGCTTTCTCGCGGTACGTCTACTACGGCCGTCACACGGACTACCGTCGATTCGGGGTCTGGACCGTGAACGTGGTCACCGGTCGGGAGACTCACTTGACCCGGGATTTCGGGCCCCTCTCGCCTGGGCGCCGACGGTGGTCCCGGCAACGATCGCTTCTTCGCCCGCGACCACACGCGAGACCTCGTTTGAGGGTGGGCCGGTCGCGATGTCGCGTATGTCGACCGGACGCGCGATCGCGTCGACGGCGTGGAGGTCCGGCGGGCGCGCTAGCGCGGAAGCAGCGAGACGAGCGACGCGTTCAGCGCCCCGCCGCGTTCGGCCTTGAGCGTCGTCGGCGCGGCGCCGGTCCAGACCTGAACCTTCTGACCCGGCTTCGCGTCCAGGAGGTCGGCTGGTGTCCCCGGCTTGCCCATGCCCTTCACGGTCTGAACGATCGCCGACGAGGGGACGTTCACGACCACCTTGAGCGAGAGCGGCTGGCCCTGGCGCATCGGCCAGGCGGTCACGCTCGCCGCCTTGATGCGCAGGGTGTCGGCGGTTACTGCGGAGACCGTTCCGCGCAGGTCGAGCGTGAACGCGGTTCCGCGGCCGGACGCGAACAGCAGGTGCTGGCCGCTCTGCAGCCACGGATACGCGTCGACCCCCTTGCCGCCGTTGGGGTGCAGCTCGAAGTGGAGATGTGTCGGGCCCCCGTCCGCGTCGCCGGAGTTGCCGACGTAGCCGAGCACCTGGCCGGCGGCAACCTTCGCGCCGTTCTTCAGACCCTTCGCGTACGCGGTCCCGGCCACGCACTTGCCCTTGTTGTCGTTCTTCGCCGTCAGGTCGTTGTTGAGGTGGATGTAGTAGTAGGTCGTCCCGCTCGCGCCGTAGAGGTAGAGCATGCAGCCGGCGGTCGCCGAGCTGGTCCAGAACTTGATCTTCCCGGCCTCGGCGGCCAGGGCGAGCGCGCGCTTGGGCGCGAGGATGTCGATCCCTTGGTGCGGGCCGCCAGGCCTCGGTGCGCCGAAGTCGTCGATGTACTCGACCGGGCCGAGCACCGGAAAGACGATCGTCTGCGGCGGCTGCGCCGGCGCCGCCGGCACGCGGCCGTACCCCGCAGTGGCGCTGCCCGCGACGAGGGTCACGAGACCGGCAAGCGTGAGAGCGAGGGTTCCTCGGGTTGTCGTCCGGAAGAGAGTCACGGGCGGGCCGAAGGGCGGGACCCTAGCAGAGGGGTCGCAGGTGCCCCGTCCGGCGACGGGGCACTTGTATCCTCGGCGCCGCATGAAGATCGCGGTCTGCGTCAAGTGCGTGCCCGATTCGTCCGCCCACACGCGGATCGATCCGGCGACGAAGCGGCTCGACCGCTCCGGTGAGGCGGCGCTGAACGCCTTCGACGTGAACGCGGTCGAGGAGGCGCTGCGCCTCCGCGAGGCGGCCGGCGAGGCGGAGGTCGTCGTGCTCTCGCTCGGGCCGGAGCGTGCGCTCGAGCCGATGCGCAAGGCGCTCGCAATGGGCGCAGACCGGCTCGTCCTCGTTTCCGACGAAGGCGCCGCCGGCTCGGATCTCGTCGCGACCAGCCGCATCCTGGGGGCTGCGCTCGAGCGCGAGTCGCCGGATCTCGTGCTGTTCGGCCAGCAGGCGAGCGACGCCGACGGCGCCGTGCTCCAGGCGGCCGTCGCCGACCGGCTGCAGCGGCCGCTGATCTCCCAGGTCGCCGAGCTGACGCGAGAGGACGGAAAGCTCCGCGGCAAGCGCCAGACCGAGTACGGCTACGACGTGATAGAGGCGCCGCTGCCCGCCGTCGTTGCGGTCTCCGACGCGATCAACGAGCCGCGCTACCCGTCGCTGAAGGGAATCATGGGCGCCAAGAGCAAGCCGCAGGAGACGCTCTCGCTCGGCGACCTCGGCGTCGCCGCCGACGAGGCCGGCGAGGCGGGCTCGCGGACGACGGTCCTGGCGCTGGGCGAGCCGCCCGCGCGCGGCGACACGGTGAAGATCGAGGACGACGGCTCGGGCGCGGACAAGATTTTGAAGTTCCTGCTCGAGAAGAAGGCGCTGTGAAGACGCTGGTCTTCCTCGAGCACCACGAGGGCGTGCTGCAGAAGGACTCGCTGGGCGTGCTTTCCAAGGCGGTCTCGCTCGGCGGCGAGGTCGAGGCAGTTGTGTTGGGCCAGGGCGTCGAGGAGCTTGCGGCCGGCGCGGGGAGGTTCGGCGCGACGCGCGTGCACGTGATGGACGACGTGCTCCTCGCGGCGCCGCTGCCGCAACCGCGGGTCGACGCTCTCGAGACGCTCGTCGGCGAGGGCGGGTTCGACACCGTGCTCTTCGCGGCCAGCGTCCTCTCGGCGGACGTCGCCGCCGGGCTTGCCGCCCGGCTCGGCGCGGGCCTCAACTACGACCTGACCGACCTTGTCGTCGAGGACGGACAGCTCGTCGGCAAGCGGCCGGCGCTCGGCGACTCGGTGTACGTCGACGCGGGCTGGACCTCGGAGCCGCGCCTGGCGCTCGTCCGCTCCGGCACCTTCGAGCCGAGCGAGACCGGCGGCAGCCCGGACGTCCAGGCGTACGAGTCGCGCTTCCAGGACTTCTCGCTCGCGGCGACGATGGTCGAGCAAGCACACGAGGAGGCGGAGGGGCCTTCGATCGAGGACGCCGAGGTGATCGTGGCCGGCGGACGCGGCCTCGGCGGACCCGAGGGCTTCGCGCAGGTCGAGGAGCTGGCCAAGGCACTCGGTGGCGCTGTCGCAGCGACGCGCGCGGTGGTCGACGCGGGCTGGTACCCGTACGCGGCTCAGGTCGGTCAGACCGGCAAGACCGTCTCGCCGAAGCTCTACGTCGCGGTCGGCATCTCCGGCGCGATCCAGCACAAGGTCGGGATGCAGAGCTCGGCGTTGATCGTCGCGATCAACAAGGACCCGAACGCGCCGATCTTCGAGTACGCCGACTTCGGAGTGGTGGGCGACCTGAACGAGATCGTGCCCAAGTTGACCGAGCTCGTCAGGCAGCGCAGGGCCGCGTGAAGCCGTCCGACTTCCCGCCGCCGTTCGACGCGCGCGAGTTCGTCGCGGCGCCGAGCGATCCCGAGGACGAGCGGATCGAGGTGGGCGTCCTGATCGTCGGCGCCGGCCCGGCCGGGCTTGCCTGTGCGATCAGGCTCGGCCAGCTGCTCGAGGGTGCGCCCGAGCTGGCGGAGCGGCTCGGCGAGGTCCCGGTGGCGGTGCTGGAGAAAGGCAAGCAGCCCGGCTCCCACCTGCTCTCCGGCGCCGTCGTCAATCCGCGCTCGCTGCGCACGCTGTTCAAGGGGCGTGTGCGCACCTCGGAGATGCCCTTCCACGGCCGCGTCGAGCACGAGGCGGTCTACTTCCTCACGCGCGGGCGCGCGATGCGGATCCCGGCACCGCCGACGATGCGCAACCACGGGAACCTCGTCGCGTCGCTCTCGCAGCTCGGCCGCTGGCTGGCCGAGCAGGCCGAGGCCGGCGGCGCGACGATCCTGCCCGAGACGGCGGCCGCGAAGTTGCTCGCCTCGGACGCGCGCGTGCGCGGCGTGCGCACCGGCGACAAGGGTCGCGGCCGCGGCGGCGAGGAGCTGGCCAACTTCGAGCCCGGCTCGGACGTCCTCGCGCGCGTGACGGTTCTGGCGGAGGGCACCCAGGGGCACCTCACAGGCGTAGCGCTCGATCGCTTCGGCCTTCACGGCGAGAGCCCGCAGGTCTGGGCGCTCGGCGTCAAGGAGGTCTGGCAGGTGCAGAAGCCGCTCGACCGCGTCATCCACACGCTGGGCTGGCCGCTGCGCGCCGGCGCGAAGTACCGCGAGTTCGGCGGCTCGTTCGTCTACCCGA
>VAWL01000082.1 GCA_005883965.1 Actinomycetota bacterium | reverse complement strand
AGAAGACGATCAGGCAGACGAGGAAGGCCGCGTTCTCGACCCCGCCGGAGACGGCCATCTTCGTGGACACATCACCGGCCGCGAACAGGATCCCGGAGGCGATGCCCCAGGCGGGCCCTTTCCCGATCGCGCGCGCGAGCAGCAGCACGCAGAGCACGGCACCGCCGGCCGAGGCGCCGAGCCAGATCCCGACCCAGGCGTATGTCGCTCCGCTTCCCTCGCTGTGGCTGGAGAGCAGCGAGACGCCGAGCAGCGCGAGCCCGACGACGGAAACGACGGCTCCGACCCGCTCGTATCTAGTCAAGGGGACGCGCGTGATCCGCGAGACCATCAGCGCGAGGATCCCGATGCCGCCTGCGGCGGTCGCCTGGACGAGCGAGAGCGGCGCGAGCGCAAGCGCGACCACATAGAGGACGAACCCGCCGGCTTGCACGCCGAAGCCGATCAGCCATCGCGGCTCGCGCAGCAGCGAGCGCAGAGAGGCGATCGGCCGGCGAAGCGAGAGCGGCGGCAGGCTCGCCGCGACGTCGTGCTGGAACAGGTACCCGAGGTTGAGCCCGCAGGCCGAGACGATCGTCAGTACCAATGCGAGCGCGATCTGCATCAGTCGAATGCGTGGACGAGCCCGCGGATCGTCAGGTAGAGGCCGGCGGCTGCGAGCACCCTGATCGGATGCGCGAGCCGCAACGCCAGCACCACGATCGCGATGAGGATGGGCCAGAAGGCCGAAGCGACCGCGAGAACGAGGATCTCGAGCCAGCTAGGCACCGCGCCTCACAGCCGCCGACTCTACGCCGTTTGATGCAAATCGCTCCTGTGAGGGATCGACCGAAGGCGCCTGAGCCGCCGATTAGCACTTCGTAAGCAGAAAACGGGCGGAGCGGCCCCGCCGAGACAGGTCTCTTCGGAGGGATCGCGTGGTGGAGCGAACGCACCGTCTTACCTTCACAACCGAGCATTCAGCCCTCCCCGAAAATTCGAAGGGAGGTGAACTCGTGCTCAAGCTTTTCGCCTTCACGCAGGTGTTTGCCACGGACGTGGCCGACGCTCTCAGCCGCCGCGAGGAGGGGCAGACGATGGCGGAGTACGGTGTCGTTCTTGCCGTCATCACGCTGGCCGTGGTTGCAGCGATCACGCTGCTGTCGGACAACGTCCGCAGCGCCATCGAGAGCGTCGCGAACATCCTTCCGTAGCGATGTTTCGTGACCTGTATACGAACCTGAACGCCCGCGAGCAGCGGGCCCTCCGCTGGAGCGCGGCCGCCACGGCGGCCGCGCTCTGGCTTTCCACGGCGTGGGCAGATCCTTGGCTGCTGCTCGCCGTGCCCCTCGCAGGCGCCGGCTTCTTCGTCTACCGCTCGCGCCACCAGGACGAGCCGGACGACGACGACCTCGATCTTCTCTAGATCACCTTCGCCACGGCTCTGAGGTCCGCGACGAAGGCTTTGTACTCCTGCTCGCGGGTCTCCGGGTCGCCGCGCAGGATCGAGCTCGGGTGGACGGTCGCGAGCACGTGCTCGGCCAGCTCCGACTCGACCGGCACGCCGCGCTGCCGCGAGACGCGAAAGTCACGGCCGAGCAGCGCCTGCGCCGCAGTTGCGCCGAGGCAGACGAGCACACGCGGCCTGATCGCCTCCAGCTCCGCGTCGAGCCACGGCCGGCAGGCGGCGATCTCCGACCAGTTCGGCTTCTGGTGGATGCGGCGCTTGCCGCGACCGACCCATTTGAAGTGCTTGACGGCGTTGGTGACGTAGACCTGCGTGCGGTCGATGCCCGCGTCCTCCAGCGCCTTGTCGAAGAGCTTCCCGGCTGGGCCGACGAAGGGCCTGCCCTGCAGGTCCTCCTGGTCGCCGGGCTGCTCGCCGACGAAGACGACCTCGGCGCTCGCCTTGCCCTCGCCGAAGACGGTCTGGGTGCCGGTCTTGTGGAGGTCGCAGGCGGTGCAGCCGGCGGCGGCCTCGCGCAGTTTTGTGAGGCTCGGCCGCTCCGGGACGAGCGGCGCTGCGGTCTCGTCGAGGGAGAGCTGGCGCGGCATGTTCGGCTGCTACCCGGACCGTGAGCCCCGGAACCATCCCGCTACGATGGGCGCCCCGGCGCCGTGGCCGAGTGGTTAGGCAGAGGCCTGCAAAGCCTCGCACACCAGTTCGATTCTGGTCGGCGCCTCTCAGCTTCCGAAGTCGTCCATCAGCATGTGCACCTCGCCGACGCGCTCGAAGTGGAGGCGCTCCAGGATCGGGCGCGACATCGAGCCGCCCTGGGTGATCAGGGCCGGCGTGCCGAGCGCGACGGCGTCGTCCCAGCGCGCCCGGATCAGCGCTCGGTAGGCGCCGCGGCCGCGGGCTCGCTCCGCGGTTGCGCCGCCATACAGCAGCAGCCCGTGCTCGATCGGCGACGCCGTGCCGGTGCAGACGATCTCGCCGTCGAGCCAGACCGCGTGCCGCAGCATCGGGCTCTCGCGGAAGAGCGTCGGTATGAGGCTCCTCGCCTCGGCGATCTCCGCCGGCGTGGAGCCGAACGCCTCCCACTGCACCTCGCACGCGGCCTCGAGCTCCTCGATCGTCTCGACCCGGCGCGCCGTGAAGCCGGGCCGCATCGGCGGCGGCTCGGAAGTCAGGACGAGTGCGACCGCGTAGGGATCCTTGTCGGGCTGCACGCCGCGGGCGAGCAGCGCGTCGACCAGGCCGGGCGGGGCCGACGAGCCGACCTCCCACTGCGTCTTCGTCCTGGCGCGCTCGCGCAGGTGGTCCCGAACCTCCTCGAGCACCTCGTCGAGCTCGTCGAGCGGGAAGCGCTGCCGTTGGACGGTGTTCCACGTCGAGCCCGGGCCGAGGCAGAGCGTGTACCGAGGGGTCTCGATCCGCTCGCTGCCTGGGCCGAGCGGGCTAAACGAATTGGGGTACTCGGCTACCTCGCGCAGCACGGGAGGGAACCTAGCGGGCGCAGGCTGTTGCAGAGCTGTTACCAAGGCGTGACGCCCGCGTTGCAGGCGCGTCCGAGTATGGCGTTCGACATGCGTCACACCGCCACCGGAGCCGCTGCCCTCATCGCCAGTCTCCTCCTCTCTGCCTCGGGGGCTGCGGGCACGGCTCCGGTGGACGCGTCCTTCGCGCCCGGGCCTTCGCTTCCGGCCGGGCCGACGCCGAGCGCAGCCCTCACGGCCGACTTCGACGGCGACGGCTCGCCCGATCTCGCCGTCGCCAATTCCGGCTTCCACGACAACCTTCGCATCCTGCTCAACGACGGCTCGGGCCGGTTCCGCACCGCCGCCGGTTCGCCGTTCAAGGTCGGCAAGTACCCGTCATCGCTCGCTGCGGCCGATCTCAACGGCGACGGCAAGAAGGATCTCGCGGTCACGACGTCGGACGGCGTCGCGATCCTACTCGGCGACGGTGCCGGGCGCTTTGCCTCGGCGCTGGGCTCGCCTGTCGAGATCACCGGTGATGTCTCCTCGATCGCCAGTGCCGACCTGAACGGCGACGGCAGCACCGACCTCGTCGTCGCGAACTTCACGGCGAGCGGCTTCCGGCTCCGTGTTCTGCTCAACAACGGCTCAGCTGGCTTCACGGTCTCTCCCGAGACGCCGACGGTGACGGCCTCGGGCGGGGACGGCTACTTCGCGGAGCGGGTCGCCGACCTCAACGGCGACGGCAAGCCCGACCTCGCTGCCTTCGACACCAACACCGGCGAGGTCTGGGCGCTGCTCAACGACGGCACCGCGCGCTTCAGCGTCGCGCCCGGCTCGCCCGTGAAGGTCAGGGACCTCCAGGATCTCGTGACCGCGGACTTCAACGGCGACGGCAAGCCCGACCTGGGCGCGCTCGGTTACGCGAGCAGAGGCGCGCCCGAGAGCATCACCGTTCTGCTCGGTGACGGCAGCGGCCGATTCCAGTCGGCCTCCGGCTCGCCGTTCACGCTCGGCGGATACAACTACGCGCCGGTCGTCGCCGACTTCAACGGCGACGGGCGGACCGACCTCGCGACGGCCGACCCCGACGCCGACCTCGAGACCGGCCGGATCTCAGTCTTCCTCGGGCAAGTGAGCGGCGGCTTCAAGCGCGCGGCGTTCGCACCCTTTACAGCGGACACGCCTGTGGCGCTCGCGGCCGCCGACTTCGACGCCGACGGCAAGGTCGACCTCTTCGCAGCCTCGTGGGGAGTGCCGTGGTGGCCGACCACGCCGCGTCCGAACACGATCTTCTTCCAGCTCGGCGCCGGCCCGTCGGTCGCGCCGGGAAAGACCCTGCCGGCGAAGGCGGACTCGGTCTTCGCAGCGAAAGGACCGATCACCGCGCTGGCCGCGGACGCGGGCCGCGCGGCGGTCTGCGGTGACTTCGGCCCGCCGCTGGTCTGGAATGCCCTCGCGCACAAGGCCGTCACGTTCAAGGGAGAGTGCTACGGCGAGCTCGCGATCGGCGGCGGCAAGGTTGCCTGGACGACCGACTACTGCGGCAACAGCACCTGCGACAGGAGCGTCTTCGTCGCCCCGCTGTCGGGCGGGCGCCACCACGAGTTCGAGAGCGACATCGAGGACGACTGCGGCGCCGGCCCCTGCGATCTCTCCGGGGATTGGGCAGGCCAGCTGATGGGCGCCGGGCCGCTGCTCGTGCACAACCTCTGGTCGGTCGGCTGCATCCTCCCGCCGCCGCCACCCGACTGCGAGGAGTACGGCGACTGTCCCGACGGATGCGATGTGGACAACTCGACCCTGCGCGTGTTCGACCAGGGGCTCGAGCTGGTCGCTCCTCGCCCGAAGTTCCTGCCGGGCAAGTTCCCGGTGCGGGCGGTCGGCGGCGGACGGATCGCGGTCGAGCCCGCCGGCGACATCGTCGTCCTCTCCGCGACCGGGAAGACACTCGCGACGGTCCCGGCCTCGGCCGACGATCCTTCACGCGGCGTCGCGCTCAGCTCGAACGCCCTCGGCGTACTGCGCCGCTCGACCCTCGACCTCTACGACCCGGCCGGCGGCGCGAAGCGCGGATCGCTGCCTCTCGGCGGCGCGGCGGGGCTGCAGCTCGCGGACCTGACCGGAAAGCTCGCGCTGCTGAAGACGGGCAGCCGGCTGGTGCTCCTGCGCCTGAGCGACGGCAAGCTGATCTCGTTCACGCCCTCCGCGGCCGCGGTCGCGCGGTTCGTCGACGCGAAGCTCACGGCCAAGGGCCTCTTCTACGCCTACAACCTGCCAAAGAAGGCGAAAGCGCGCGGCCGGATCGTGTTCGAGCCGACCGCAAAGCTGCTGGCCCGGTTCTGATGCGGCGCCTACTGCTCCTCACCGGTCTCGCCGCGACAGCGCTCGCGGCCCCGTCGGCTGCGGCTGACCAGAAGCTGCCCTCGTTCGCGGCCCCCGCCGCCTACAAGACGGGCGCCGGTCCGATCGCGATGGCGACAGGCGATGTCAACGGCGACGGCAAGCCCGACCTCGTCACCGCCGACTACGGCGCCGATGGAGTCTCGCTGCTCCTGAACACGGGCGACGGCGCCTTCCAGGCCGCGCGCGCCTATGACACCGGCACGACGCCTTTCGCGGTCGCCGTGGGCGACCTGAACGGCGACGGCAAGGCGGACGTCGTCACGGCGAACTTCTGGGAGGACACGATCTCGGTGCTGCTCGCCGACGCCTCGGGGGGCCTCGCGGCGCGCCACGACTACGGGGCCGGCCAGGCGCGACCTTCCCGCCGGCGCGGGGACCGACGCGATCGCCGTCGCCGACCTGAACGGCGACGGCAAGCTCGATCTCGCGACCGGCAACGGCGTCGCCGAGACGATCACGATCCTGCTCAATCAGGGCGGCGGCAACTTCGCGCCGGCGGTCGGCTATCCGTTCGGCGGCGGCTGGCCGTTGCTGATCGCGGGTGACCTGAACGGCGACGGTCGCCCGGACCTCGTCGCAGACGACGCCGAGGGGATCAAGGTCTTGCTCAACCACGGCGACGGCTCGTTCGCGCCGGCTCGGCGCTACCCGTTCTACGGCTACCTCGCGCTGGGCGACCTGAACGGCGACGGCGCGCCCGATCTTCTTACGAGCGGCGTTAGCGCTCTGATCAACGGCGGCGACGGGAAGTTCGTGGCCAACGCCTCCTACCCCGGGGGCGGGCCGCTCGCGCTGGCGGACTTCAACGGCGACGGCCGGCTCGACTTCGCGAGCGCCGGCGGCTACGACGATGAACCGGGAACCGTCTGGGTGCAGCTCAACACCCCCGGCCTCTGCAACGTGCAAGAGGTCGCGGGCCTGACGCCGGCCGCCGCCAAGCGCGTGCTGGGGAGCGTCAACTGCAAGGTCGGGAAGGTCACCCACGCGCACACGAACCGGGCCAAGAAGGGCCGGGTGGCGAACTACAGCCCGAAGTTCGGCGCCGTGCTCCCGGGCGGCGGGAAGGTCAACCTCGTCGTCAGCCTCGGGCCCAGGCCCAAGCGCTAGCTTTATGGAGCCGCCAGGCGCTGCCAGACGTTCTCCAGCAGCTGGCGGAACTGCGGGTACACGAGGGCAGCCGGGAAGTTGAGCGTTCCGGCCGCGAACACCTGCGCGGCCCCCCGCCGGTAGTACGTCATCTCTCCGCGCAGGCGACGGTTGCGCATGTGGGGGTTGACGCGACCGATCACGTGGATCCCATGCGGCGAATTGCGAGTCGTCATGTCGTACTCGATCCCGAGCCAGCGCCAGGCCCCGAGCGCGGCCGGATCGATCCCGGCCAGCTCCCAGGACCGCCGGCCGAAGTGCGAGAGGGCGTAGTGCCCGTGGTGCTGGCCCTCGTCGTTTCCCTCGTACTCGACGCCGACCAGGCGTACCTCGGGCCGCCCGAGCGCGCGCCACTCCGCGACCCGCCTGATGCGGCTCCCTTGACGGTCGACGCGCCAGAGGAAGTTCGTCGCCGAGAGGAAGATCAGGTTCCCGCCGCGGTTGCGGTAGCCCGTGACCAGGTTGTACGCATGGCGCGTGACGTACTCGTCGTAGCCGGGGAAGACGATCAGGTCGTAGAGCTGCGCCAGCGCCGCCGGGCTCGAAAACCGCTCGAGGTCGTCGTCGGTGAGGAAATCGACCTGCTTCCCGGTCCGGTACAGCCAGCGTAGGAACGGCAGGTCGTACTTGCGCCAGCGCGGCGGGGCGCCGAGGCCGATGAAGGGGCGGGAGAGGTCGACCTTCCGGATGTCGTCGGACGCATACCAGGTGTCGCCCCAGCCGTCGCCGTCGCCGTCCTGGAAGTTGTAGGCCTGCCAGGTGTTGGTGTGGATGACGACGGCCACGCGGTTGACCCCCCACTGCTGCGGGCGGACGACCAGCGGCGCGTAGTAGCTCCGGTCGTCGGGGGTCGTGATCCGGGCGAAGTAGATCCCGTTCGGCCAGTCTCCTAGGCGTACGCTGATTGTCGCCGGGGCGTCGCGATTGGCGGACCAGTCGACCTGCTGCGGATCGCCCACGGGGATCCCCTCCATCTGGTCGCCGGTCGTCGGTTCCGTCTCGGGGCCGGCCTGGAAGAGCTGCAGCGTGAAGGCGGGCTCGTCCGTGGCGATGCGCAGGTACGCGAGCGCCCCGGGCGCGTAGCTCCGTTTCGTGAAGCCCGCGCTGATCCCGAGCACGCGGACGACGGGTGCGGGCTGTGCGCGCGCGAGCCGGTGGTCGAGGCTTCCGTAGACGCGGCGCGCGCCATTCGGGGCCGTGACCTTGAGCCGGAGGAGGTACGTCCTCGCCGGCAGCCGCGGTCGCGGCGCCCAGACCAGGCTGTGCCTCCCGCGGCCGAGGCTGGCCCCGATCGTCCGGATCGCTCGCGGATGCTTGCCGCAGACGATCACCCGAAGGACGACCTTCGCGTGATGCTCGAGACGAAACCGCACGACCGCCCGGTCGCGGAGCCCGTCGCCGTTCGGACTGACCGTCGCGAGCAGACGGCGGTCGCCGGAGAAGGGCCGGCCGCTGGTGATGCCGAGGTCGTCCAGCCGAGGCCCGCCGCGCGCCGGGCGCTCAGACGCCGGCGCGGCGCCGTTGCCGGCGAGCGCGAGGAGCAGGCCGCCGGCCGCGAGCAAGGCGGGGCGCTTCACCGGCCGATGCTCTCACACGTTGTGGCTAGCGCAGGCCACCGCGCTCGTGGTGGGCGCGGAAGAACTCGGCCGAGCCGGCGGTCGCCATCGCCGCGGAGGCGGAGATCTCGAGCGCGAGCGTCGCCGCCGCCACGATCTGCGCGAAGCGATAGACCTTGCCGGCGCCTGCGCAGCCCAGCAGCTCGAGCCACGCCTGCGCGTAGGGGAGGGTGGTGCCGCCGCCAATGGTGGCGACCTCGAGCCCCGGCAGCCGGAGCGAGACCTGCAGGCCGTCCTCGACGCGCCGCGCGGCCCCGTGGCACATCGAGCTCGTCCCGACCATGCCGAGGTCCTGGCCGGTCGCCGCGAACAGCGCGGCGATCGCCGAGGCGGGCGTGAACGCGACCGACTGCATCCCGGAGGCGATCGCCCCGTGCGTCCCGGCCCAGGCCAGCTCCTGCAGGTCGTCGAGCTTGGTGCGCAGCACCCGCCGCACGGCGTCCTCGGTCAGCGTCGTCTCGGCGAGAACGGTCTTGCCGTGGCCGCTGTGGAAGTACTCGAAGGACGGCTTCTTGTCGCCGCCCATGTTCGCCTCGAGGATCGACCGCTCCGGCTTCACCGGCGCGCGCTCCATCACGTAGCCCATGTTCAGGACGTAGGA
>VAWL01000081.1 GCA_005883965.1 Actinomycetota bacterium | reverse complement strand
GGCTCGAACCAGTGACCCCCAGCTTGTCGAGCTGGTGCTCTCCCAACTGAGCTAACCGCCCTTGGGATTCCGATTGTAGCCGCGCCCGCCGCAGGACTGCCACGGCCGGAACGGAACCTATCCTTCGTGTCGGTGAACGAGCGTCCTGCTTCTCCCTGGACCCGCCCCGATGTGCGGATCGGCGCGGTCGTCGCGGTCGCGCTTGCGATCGCGTTCATCGTCTGGCTGATCGTGCGCGGAGGAGGCGGCTCGTCGGGAGCGACGAAGACGACCACGACCAGCCCTCTGGCCGCCGCGCCTCATGCCGCGACGGTGTCGGAGCTCCGGGCCCTCGCGGTTCGCGCCGGTCATCCGATCTACTGGGCCGGGCCCGAGTCGGGGCGCACCTACGAGCTGAGCGTCACCTCGAGCGGACGCTTCTACGTCCGCTACCTCCCCCAGGGCGTCCCGATCGGCAGCAAGGGCGCGTACACCTTCATCGGCACCTATCCGTTCCCGAACGCCTACGGGGCGCTGAAGTCGCTCGCGAAGCACAGCGACACGTCGTTCCCGGTTCCGGGTGGCGGCCTCGCGGTCTACTCGAACTCGACCCCGACCAACGTCTACGTCGCGTTTCCCGGCACGAATGAGGAGATCGAGGTCTTCGACCCCGCCGCGGCTCACGCGCGCGCGCTGATCGCGTCGGGTCAAATCCAGCCGGTCCGATAGTCCCGCTGCTCGTCGCCTGGGTCGCCTTCCCGCTGCTGCTGGCGGGGCTCTCGCTCGGCTGCGGGCGCCTCGTCGAGATCGCCTCGGGCGAGCGGCTGCCTGGTTCGCTCTTGCTGCCGGCCGGGCTGACGGTCGTGATCTTGGCCGGCCAGTTTGCCACGCTGACCAGCGCGACGGCCATGTTCGCCGGACCGCTTGCGGTCGCGCTCGCCGCTGCAGGCCTGATCGTGAGACCGCCGTGGCCGGTCCGCTGCTGGCGTGCGCCGCTCGCGGCCGCGGTCGGCACTTTCGCAGCCTTCGCCGCCCCAACCGTGCTCTCTGGCCGGGCGACCTTCGACGGCTACATCAAGCTCGACGACACTGCGACCTACTTCGCGATGACCGACCGCGTGATGGAGCACGCCCGCAGCCTCACGGGCCTGGCTCCCTCCACCTACGAGGCGACGCTCGCGACGACGGTCAGGCTCGGCTACCCGACCGGGAGCCTGATGCCGGTCGGGATCGGCCACTCTCTCTTTTCCTACGACATCGCCTGGCTGTTCCAGCCCTACCTCGCCTTCCTGGCGGCGATGCTGGCGCTGACGCTCTACGCGATCCTCGAGCGCCTGATCTTCCGGCCGGCCCTGCGGGCCGGGGCCGCGTTCGTCGCGGCGCAGCCGGCGATCCTCTACGGCTACTCGCTCTGGGGCGGGATCAAGGAACTGGCCGGCGCCTGGCTGCTCGCGCTGATCGCGGCCCTCGCGCCGAGAGCACTCCTGGCCGGACGGACCCCGCGCGCCGGGATCCCGCTCGCGGCCGCGGTCGCCACGCTCGTCTGCGTGCTGAGCCTGCCCGGCGGCGCCTGGCTGATCCCGCTTGTGATCGCCGGCGCGGTGTTCCTCTTCCTCCATCCCACGCGAGCCCTGCTGCTGCGCGCAGGCGTCTTCGCCGGCGTTGCCGTACTGCTCGCGATCCCCGCGATCGCCGCCGCGGTCGAATGGCTGCCGCGCGTCGGGGCCTTCGGCAAGGAAACCGAGCTCGGGAACCTGATCCACAAGCTGAGCCCGTTGCAGGCCTTCGGCGTCTGGCCGGTCGACCACGCGCCCTACGTCGGCGACTTCCGCGTGCACCCGCACAACGCGGCGCCGGTCTACGTCCTGATCGTTCTGGTTATCGTCGCGGCTATCGCCGGCCTCTGGTCGGCGTGGACGCAGCAGAGCTGGGAGCTGCTCGCCTACGTCGCGACCGCGGCGATCGGCTGCGCCGGCTTCGTTGCGGCCAGCTCGCCGTGGGTCGGGGGCAAGACGCTGGCGATGGCCTCACCCGCATTCGTCGCCGCTGCCCTGGCCGCCTGCGGCGCGGGGCTCGCCCGCCAGCACTTCGTTCCGGCCACGATCGTGGCCGTCGCGATCACAGGCGGCGTGCTCCTGTCGAACGTACTCCAGTACCACGGCGTCTGGCTCGCCCCGCGCGGGCAGCTCCACGAGCTGGAGACGATCGGCCACCGGTACGCCGGCGACAGCCCCGCGCTGATGACGAACTACGAGCCGTACGGCGCGCGGCATTTCCTCCGCCGGCTCGATGCCGAGGGTGCCTCGGAGCTCCGCCGTCGTTTCGACTACTTGACCAACGGCGCGACGCTCGACAAGGGCCAGTCGGCCGACATCGACCGCTTCCGGCTCGACGGCGTGCTCACGTACCGCACCCTCGTCCTGCGCCGCGGGCCGGCCGAGAGCAGGCCGCCGTCCGTCTACCGGCTCGTCTGGAGCGGCCGCTACTACGAGGTCTGGCAACGGCCCGAGCAGCCGAGCCGGGGCATCCTCGTGCACATGCCCCTCGGCAACGCGAGCCAGGCGGCTGGGGTGGCTCCCTGCAGCAAGATCAGGGAGCTGGCGGCGACCCAGGGTGCCGTGGCGCTCGCGACCGCGTCGCGCCCGCAGGCGATCCCACTCGGCTACCCGCCCGCCTCGGGCGAGCGCACCGCCCTTGTCGACCTTCCGCAGAGCGGCGACTACACGGCCTGGATGGGCGGCGACTGGTACGGGCTGACCTCGATCTCGGTCGACGGGAAGCCGGTCGGCTCGATGCGTGAGGAGCTCGACTGGCCTGGCAACTACACCGACCTCGGCCGGATCCGGCTCTCGGCCGGGCGTCACCTCGTCGGGATCGGATACCGGACGGGCGGCTGGCACCCCGGGAGCGGCGGGACGCCTTACTCGTTCGGGCCTGCGGCGCTCACGCTCGAGAACGCGCGCGAACCGGTGAAGATCGTGCCGCTCTCGGCAGCCCGCTCGCTCTGCGGCAAGCGGCTGGACTGGGTCGAAGCCCTGTCCGCGATCTAGCTCGAGCAGACGGCGTACGCCTTGACCCTCAAGCTTCCAGTGCCATCGGTCGAAGTGACGATCGCTTTCGCCTGCCACGCCGTGTCCCCGACAGGCTCCGAGATCTCGATCGCGCCGAAGGTGTTCCCGCTTTGGGCGATCGCCGCTCCGCCACCGAGGAGGATCGTCCCGACCGGGCAGGTTGCGGTGGAGAGGTTGGTTTCAGCATTCGATACGAGGGAGGCGGGCGAAGTAGGGGTGGTGGCGGTGATGATCTGCGATCCAGCGGGCCTGGCTGGCCCGGGCCCGGTAGGCCCGGGTGGTCCGGGTGGCCCGGTGGGCCCGCGTGGCCCGGGTGCGCCGTTCGCTCCGGGCGGTCCGGGGGGCCCGGGTGCGCCTTTCGCTCCGGGCGGTCCAGTCGGGCCGCGGCTGCCTGTCGGTCCGGGGGGCCCGCCGCCCGCGCCTGTCGGCCCGCGAGCCCCGGGCGGTCCGGAAGGACCGCGCGCGCCGGGTGCTCCGGCTGGCCCCCTCCCGCCGACGCTCCAGCTCAGCTTGCGCTCGCCCGAGCGGCACTTGCCCCTCTTGCCGACGATGCGCACGGCGCCCGTGTTGTTGTTGACGCAGGCGTTGATCTTCCCGCTCGCAGAACTCGTGGCCACCGCGCCGGTCGCCCAGATCGCGGCGCTGGTCGCGGCGACGGCCACCGCTGCGAGAACGGCTCGACTCTTTGCGCCTCCAAAACGTGCCGAAGAACCCCTCATGCCCAGTCTCCCCAGACGGCAGTTTGTCCCGGTACCGCCGCCACTCTAGGCAGCTTTTTCGAGAAACGCAAGATACGCTGACCGCCGTTTTGGTCGAGGAGAAGCGCATCGCGGTCGTGATCCCGGCGCACGAGGAGGAGGCCCTCCTCTCGGCGACGCTGAAAGGCATCCCTGAACTCGTCGACCGGATCATCGTCGTCGACGACGCCTCGAAGGACGGGACGCTGGCCCGTGCGCGCGAGGCAGCGACCGCCGACCCGCGGATCGAGGTGCTCCCTCGCGACCGCAACGGGGGGGTCGGCGCAGCCGTCGTCAGCGGCTACCGGCGTGCCCTCGAGGACGGCGCCGACGTGACCGTCGTCATGAACGCCGACAACCAGATGGACCCGGACGACCTCGCCCACATCGTCCTCCCGGTGGCGCGCGGCGAGGTCGACTACGCCAAGGCCAACCGGCTGTTCACCGGCCAGGCCTGGCAGCTGATCCCGCACAGCCGCTACCTCGGCAACGCCGTCCTCTCGCTCTGGACTAAGATCGCATCCGGCTACTGGCACGTCGCCGACGCGCAGTCCGGCTACACCGCGATCGGCCGCAGGATGCTGGAGCTGCTCGACCTCGACGACCTCTACCCGCGCTACGGCTTCCCCAACGACATGCTCGTGCACCTGAACGTCTGGAACGCGAAGGTCCGCGACGTTCCCTCGCGACCGATCTACGGCGTCGGCGAGCGGTCGGGAATCAAGCTGCGCAAGGTGATCCCGGCGATCTCGTGGCTCCTGTTCAAGGGCTTCTGGTGGCGGATGTGGCAGAAGTACGTGATCCGGGACTTCCACCCGCTGGTCTTCTTCTACGTCTTCGGGCTGATCTCGCTGCTCTTCGGGCTCGGGCTCGGGATCTACCAGATCGTGATCAAGGCCGAGGGCTACGCGGCGACGGCCGGCGTCGTCGTGCTGATCGCCCTGTTGCTGCTGTTCGGGCTCCTGTTCACGCTGTTCGCGATGTGGTTCGATATGGAGTCGAACAAGGACCTGCGCTAAGCGCCAAGCAGGCGACGCTCGTCCACGATCTCGACCGAGCGATTGCCCTCGCGGCGGCGGATCCAGCCGAGCTCGAAGAATCGGTTCGCGAGGGCGGCTCCGAGAGCGCCGGCGACGTGGAGCTCCCGTTCGCTCCAGTCGAGGCAGCCGCGGACGACAGGACGCCGCTGCGCCTCGAGCTCCGCGAGGTCGATTCCGAGCGCCTCGCAGCACCGTTGCGCTCCCGGACCCAATGCGTAGTCCCCGTTGCGGCGAACGACGACGCGCTGGCGCTCCAGAGCCGCGGCAAGGTCGACGCCGAGGCGGCCCGCGAGATGGTCGTAGCAGGTGCGCGCGGAGCGGATCAGGTCGCTCTTCGTCGCCTCGCGGAGCGAGCGCACTGGTGGCTGGGGAGCGACGATGGCGAGCGCCTCGACGGCGTCGGCCACAGCGGGGTCCGCGAGCCTGAAGTAGCGATGGCGGCCGTTCTTGCGCGACGCGAGAAAACCGCCCTCGACCAGCCGCCGCAGGTGCTCGCTGGCAGTCGAGGGCGCGACCCCCGCCCGCGCGGCCAGCTCGCTCGCCGGCAGCACCTCGTCCTCGGTCAGCGCGACGACGAGCGCCGCCCGCGCGGGCTCGGCGAGCAGCGCAGCCGCGGCCGCTACGTCCGCCTCTCCCCTCACGCGAACACCTCCGGATAGCGCTCCCGGGCCGCCGCGATGATCAGGTCGCGCGTCGGCAGGCGGTCCATCTCTTCGCTGCGGTCGAAGTCGGGCGAGAACTGCCGCTCGAGCTCGTCGAGCTCCTCGACCTGCTCGCGCAACGCTTGCCGCCAGTCCTCGTAGCGGGGCCGCGCCAGCACGAGCAGCTCGCAGAGCGAGGTGACGAGCGTGTTCTTGCGGACGATGGTCTCCGGTATGACGTCCCGGAGACAGATCCCCCAGGTGCCGTCCAGGTACATCTCCCAGTCCTGCTCGAGGTCCTTCCCGTTCGCAGCGCGGTGACGTGCGGCGAACTGCTCGCGAAGCCCGTCGACGCCGCCCACCTCGTCGAGCAGCCGGAAGTAGTCGGCCGGGAACATCCCAGTTCCGCCCGGGAGCACGTACGAGGGCTCCGGGAGCCGTCGCTCCGCGATCAGCCCGCGAACCTCGTCCGGCGACTCGGCGCGCTCTTCGCACAGCTCTTCCAGCGTCCGGTAGTTGGCGCGGACATAGGCGATGTCTGCCCGGGTGAGCGTCATGGCCACAGCGTACAACGCTGATAGTTCGTCGCTTGCCGAGGACGTCGAGGCGATCCTGCGTCCCTACCACGAGCGCCTTCGCTCCGAGCTAGAGCGCTACGGGGGGACCGTGGAGAAGTTCATCGGCGACGCGGTGATGGCGCTGTTCGGGGCGCCGATCGCGCACGAGGACGATCCCGAGCGCGCCGTGCGCGCGGCGCTGGCGATTCGCGAGTGGGCAAGGGACGACGGCGAGCTCGAGGTCCGCGTCGGCGTCACGACCGGGGAGGCGCTGGTCGTACTGGGCGCGCGGCCCGAGGCAGGAGAGGGAATGGCCGCCGGCGACGTGGTGAACACGGCCTCACGGCTGCAGTCCGCCGCCCCGGCCAACGGCGTCCTCGTGGACGAGACCACCTACCGCGCCACGGAGAGAGCAATCGAATACAGCGCGGGCGAGCCGGTGGTGGCGAAGGGGAAGGCCGAGCCCGTCCGGGTGTGGGAGCCGCTCGAGGCGAGGGCCCGGTTCGGCTCAGACCTCGCCGAGAGCCAGACGCCGCTCGTGGGCCGCGATCACGAACGGGGGCTGCTCGCGAGCGCGCTCGAGCGGGCGAAGAACGAGCGCTCGGTTCAGCTCGTCACACTCGTCGGCGTCCCCGGCATCGGCAAGAGCCGCCTCGTCGGCGAGCTCTTCCAGCTCATCTCGGAGAGTCCTGAGCTCGTCACCTGGCGGCAGGGCCGCTCGCTGCCGTACGGCGACGGCGTGACCTTCTGGGCGCTCGGCGAGATGGTCAAGAACCAGGTGGGCATCCTGGAGACGGACACAGCCGAGCAGGCGACGGAGAAACTCCGAGCGGAGGTTGCCCGGCTCTTCGAGGAAGAGTCCGAGAGCCGGACAGTCGAGTCGCGGCTGGCGCTCCTGCTCGGCCTCGCGGCGTCTCCGGAGCAAACCCAGGACAAGCGCGCGGAGAGCTTCTATGCCTGGCGGCGGTTCTTCGAGGAGCTGGCCGACAAGCGCCCGGCAGTGCTCGTGTTCGAGGACCTGCACTGGGCGGATGCCGATCTGCTCGACTTCGTCGATCACCTGGTGGACTGGGCTGCCGATGTTCCGCTGCTCTGTGTCTGCACGGCGAGGCCGGAGCTGCTCGAGCGCAGGCCGACCTGGGGCGGCGGCAAGCCCAACGCCTCCACGATCTCGCTTTCCCCGCTCTCCGACGAGGAGACGGCGCGCCTGCTCGCAACCCTCCTCGAGCAGACGCTCCTCCCCGCGGAGCAGCAGACGGCCCTGCTCACGCGGGCGGGTGGGAACCCGCTCTACGCCGAGCAGTTCGCGCGCATGCTCACGGAGCGCGGCGCCGGAGACGATCTGCCGTTACCGGAGACCGTCCAGGGCATCATCGCCGCCCGGCTCGACGGCCTCGAGCCGGAGGAGAAGGCGCTTCTCCAGGATGCCGCCGTCCTCGGCAAGGTCTTCTGGGCGGGCGCGGTCGCGCGGATGGACGGTCGCGATCGGGCAGCAGTCGAGCAGAGCCTGCACACGCTCGCACGCAAGGAGTTCGTCCGCCGCCAGCGGCGGCCGTCGGTCGAGGGCGAGAGCGAGTACGCCTTCCTGCACCTGCTCGTCCGCGACGTCGCCTACGGCCAGATCCCGAGGGCAGCGAGGTCCGAGAAGCACCGGGCAGTGGCCGACTGGATGTCCGCGCTGGGCCGCGAGGAGGAGCACTCCGAGGTGCTCGCATACCACTACCAGCAGGCGCTCGAGTACGCCCTGTCGGCGGGCGGAGCGGATCCAGCGCTCGAGGAACGGGCTCGGCTTGTATTCCGAACCGCCGGCGACCGGGCACTCGCTCTCAACGCC
>VAWL01000080.1 GCA_005883965.1 Actinomycetota bacterium | reverse complement strand
TTCGGGCGCGCGTCGCCCTTGTGCTCGGAGAGGTAGAGCCGAACCTGACCGCGGGCGACGGAGAGGAACCACGGGAAGCCCGGCTCGAACTGGTGCTCCCATTCCTTGTGGAAGCCGAGCCGCTCGTACCAGGCGACGGCGCGGTCGGCGTCCTCGACGTAGAGCACCGGGATGACCTGCTCGTCCATTAGGCCAGCGACCGAAGATCGGCGGGTTCGGTAGCGGGCTTCTGGCAGGCGAAGCGCTCGCAGACGTAGACCGCCGGCTTGCCGTCCACCAGGCCCTTGCCTTCGAGTAGCGGAACGCCGGCGGCCGGGCCGAAGGCGACGACGGAGTTCGGGTCGAACGGCTCCAGCGCGGCGCGGGCGACCTCGCTCGACGGCGGGCCGGCGATCGCGATCTCGCGTGGCGTCGACAGGTAGAGGTCGAGCGCGTTCAGCGCCCAAGCGAGCTCCGTCGGCGCCCGGCCGAGGCTCGGGCCGGCCAGCCTGAGCACGCTGACAGCCCACCGCTCCAGCTCGTCGTCGCCGTAGATCCGCCCGAGCCGCAGCAGGACGTAGGCGAGCATCGAGTTCCCCGACGGGACCGGGTGGTCGATCAGCTCCTTCTTGCGCGCGACCAGCTGCTCGCCTTCCGCGGGCGCGAGGAAGAAGCCGCCGTGCTCGTCGTCGCCGAAGAGCTCCACCGCGAGCAGAGCGAGGCGCCGCGACTCCTCGAGCCAGCGCAGCTCGCCGGTGGCGACGTGCAGCTCGTAGAGGCCGTGCGCGACGTTGGCGTAGTCGTCGAGGAAGCCCGCACCGCTCGAGCGCCCCGCGCGACGGCTCCGGTGCAGGCGGCCCTCCGAGGAGAGCGGTCCGAGCAGGAACTCGCCCAGCGCCCGGCCCTCCTCGAGCCAGTCGGCGCGGTCGAGCCGCCGCCCTGCCTCCGCCAGCGCGGCGAGCATCAGGCCGTTCCAGGAGGCGATCGCCTTGTCGTCGAGTCCCGGCTGCGCCCGGCGCGAGCGGATCTCGAGCAGCTGCGTCCGGGTCTCCTCGTCCAGCTCGCCGCGCAGGACGAAGCGTCCGTCCTCGAACGGCTCGAACAGCTCCTCGGGCGCGCCCTCGCCCGGCCCCCAGGTGTAGGTCAGGCCCTCGACGCCGCCGGTGTCGGCGTCCTGCGAGGAGGCGAAGCCGCCGTCCGGCAGCCGAAGGTCACGGAGCGCGTACTCGACGGTGCGCTCGGCCACGTCGCGGTACCGCTCCTCGCCCGTGACGAGCCAGCCGTGCAGGTAGGGCGGGACGAGCAGCGCGTTGTCGTAGAGCATCTTCTCGAAGTGCGGCACGAGCCAGCGGTCGTCCACCGAGTAGCGGTGGAAGCCGCCGCCGACCACGTCGTACATGCCGCCCGCCGCCATCGCGTCGAGCGTGCGGACGGCGATCTCTGACTCGCCCCGCCGCAACAAGAGCTCCAGCGCGGAGGCCGGCGGGAACTTGGGCGCGCGGCCGAACCCGCCCCACTCCGGGTCGTGCAGCTCCTCGAGCCGGCGGACGGCGTCGACGAGCAGCGACTCCGTCAGCGGCTCCGCCGACGGCGCCGAGGAAGCCGCCTGCTCGAGCGCCTCGACGAGCACCTGTGCGCGCCGCGCCACGTCATCCCGCCGCTCGCGGTAGAGGTCCGAAACGGACACCAGCACCTGCCGGAAGGCCGGCAGCCCGTGCCGCGGCTCGGGCGGGAAGTAGGTGCCGCCGAGAAACGGCTCCCCCTCGGGCGTGAGGAAGACGGTCAGCGGCCAGCCCCCGTGGCCGGTCATCGCCACAACCGCGTCCATGTAGATCCCGTCCACGTCGGGGCGCTCCTCGCGGTCGACCTTGACGCAGACATAGCGCTCGTTCATCAGCGCCGCCGTCTCCTCGTCCTCGAACGACTCGTGCGCCATCACGTGGCACCAGTGGCAGGCCGCGTAGCCGATCGAGAGCAGGATCGGCTTGTCCTGTTCACGCGCGCGGGCGAGAGCCTCCTCGCCCCAGGGGAGCCAGTCGACGGGGTTCTCCGCGTGCTGCAGGAGATACGGGCTGGTCTCGTCCGCCAGGCGGTTCACGGGACTAGGCTAGCTCCGTGACCGAGCTCGAGACCGAGCGCCTGCGGCTGCGCCCGCCCGTCGCCGAGGATGCCGAGGCGCTGGCGCCGATGTACGCCGATCCCGCGGTGATGCGCTACCTCGGCGACGGCCGTACGCTGACGCCAAGGCAGACGGCGCGGTCGGTCCAGCGCATGATCGAGCGCTGGGAGGCCGACGGGTTCGGGCTGTTCACAACCGTCCGTAAGGACGACCAGGCCGTCATCGGGCGCGTGGGCCTGATCGTCTGGAACCCCGAGACCTGGAAGACCACCAGCGCCGACGCCGACGGCCCGACCGAGCTCGAGGTCGGCTACACGATCGGCCGGCCGTTCTGGGGCCTAGGCTACGCGACCGAGGCCGCTGCGGCCGCGCGCGACTTCGCGCTCGAGCGGCTGGGCGCGAAGCGGCTGATCGCGCTGATCATCCACGGCAACGACGCCTCGGCCAACGTGGCTCGAAAGCTCGGCTTCGAGCACGAGCGCGACATCATCTTCGGCCGCCGCGACGCGGGCCTGTTCGCACTCGAGGCATGAGCGACCCGCGCGAGCTGCTGCGCCGGACCGCCGACCTCGCGGCCGCTTACGTCGAGAGTCTCGGCGAGCGGCCGGTGTTTCCTCACGTCGACCCCGACGACCTGCGCGAGGCGCTCGGCGGGCCACTGCCGGAAGAACCCGTCCCCCCCGAGGAGGTCGTCGAGGAGCTCGCCGCGGCGGCGGAGCCCGGGCTCGTCGCGATGGGCAGTGGGCGCTACTTCGGCTTCGTGATCGGCGGCGCCCTGCCGGCCGCGCTGGCGGCGGACTGGCTTGCGACGGCGTGGGACCAGAACGCCGGCCTCTACGCCGGCGGCCCGTCGGCCTCGGTGGTCGAGCAGGTGACGCGCGAGTGGCTCGTCGAGCTGCTCGGGCTGCCGGCGGAGTCGTCGATCGGCTTCGTCACAGGCACGCAGATGGCGCACGTGACCGGCCTCGCCGCGGCGCGCTGGCACGTGCTCGACGCGGTCGGCTGGGACGTCGGCGCGCAGGGCCTGAACGGCGCGCCGCCGGTCCTGGTGATAGCCGGCGAGAAGCGCCACGCCACCGTCGACCGGGCGCTGCGGCTTCTCGGGCTCGGTCTGCCCACCGTGGTCGCAGCCGACTCGCAGGGAAGGCTCGTGCCGGACGCGCTGCGCGAAGCGCTCGGCGACGGGCCGACGATCATCTGCGCGCAGGCGGGCGAGGTGAACACCGGCGCCTTCGATCCCCTCCCGGAGATCGCCGACCTGGCCGAGCAGGCCGGCGCGTGGCTGCACGTCGACGGCGCCTTCGGGATCTGGGCCGCGGTCTCCCCGCGCTTCCGGGACCTCGTCGCCGGGCTCGAGCGGGCCGACTCGTGGACGACCGACGCCCACAAGTGGCTCAACGTTCCGTACGACTCGGGAATCGTCCTCTGCAAGCACCCGGAGTCCCATCGTGCGGCGATGACGGTCGCGGCCTCGTACCTGATCCAGGACGAGGGCGGGCAGCGGGTCCGAGACCAGGTCGACTGGGTTCCGGAGTTCTCGCGCCGCGCCCGCGGGTTCGCGGTCTACGCCGCGCTGCGCTCGCTCGGCCGGAGCGGGCTGCAGGAGCTGGTCGAGCGTTGCTGCGACGGCGCCGCGCGCTTCGCCGAGGCGATCACGGAGCTCGAGGGCGTCGAGCTGCTGAACGACGTCGTGCTCAACCAGGTGCTCTTCCGCTTCGAATCGGACGAGCGCACCGACGAGGTGCTGCGACTCGTACAGGAGAACGGCCGAGTCTGGATGAGCGGCACGACCTGGGACGGGAGCAAGGCGATCCGCCTCTCGGTCTCGAACTGGCAGACCGGCGACGCGGAGATCGACCTCGCGGTCGAGGCCTTCGCTCAGGTCGCGGGCCAGGTGCCGGCGCGGTAGAGCTGGCCCTCGAGGCGCCGGCCGAGCACGCCTTCCAGCCACGTCGAGGTCGCGATCAGCGCGTCGAGGTCGACGCCCGTCTCGATGCCTTCGCGCCCGAGCAGGTAGGCGAGGTCCTCGGTCGCGATGTTGCCGGTCGCCCGGGGCGCATACGGGCAGCCGCCCAGGCCTCCAACTGAAGAATCCAGGAGCGAGGCCCCCGCCTCCAGGGCCGCCAGGGCGTTCGCGTAGCCGGTGTTGCGCGTGTTGTGCCCGTGGAAGCCGGCCGCGCCCGTCCGGGTAAAGAGCTCCCGCACCTCGTGCGGCACGGCCACGCCGATCGTGTCGGCGAGGACGACCTCTGTGCCCTCGAACCTGCCGGCCAGCTCAGCGACGCGACCCGGGTCGACGCGGCCTTCGAACGGGCAGCCGAAGGCGACGCTGATCGTCACCGTCGCGGGCACCGACGCCTCGGCCAGGATCCGCTCGACCCGCGCTACCGCCTCGTGCAGAGACGCGTTTCCGTTTCGCTGGTTGAACGACTCGGTCGCGCCGAGCGTGACGTTGACGCGGTCGAGCCCGGCTGCCGCGAACCGCTCGTAGCCCTGCTCGTTGAGAACGAGGCCCGAGTACTCGGTCCCGTCGCGGCGCTCGATCCCCCCGACCACCTCCTCTGCCCGCGCCATCTGGGGCACGCGGTCGTCGCGCACGAAGCTGACCGCCTCGACCCGCGGCAGCCCGGCGGCGGCGAGCCGGTTGACGAGATCGGCGCGTACGGCCGGCTCCAGCACCTCGGTCTCGTTCTGGAGCCCGTCGCGCGGGCCGACGTCGCAGAGCGTCAGGGCCAAGCGCTACTCGTCGAGCCCGCTCGCGTCGACGCGCTCGGGGCGGATCCGGACGCTGATGCGCTGCTCTTCGGGCTTGCGCCAGGGGTACTCGTCCTTGCCGAGATACTTCTTGGCGAGCCGGTCGATCTCGTCGTCGGCGCCGTCGGTCGTGAGCGCGGCGGTGCCGCTGACGGAGACCCAGCGGTACGAGTTCTCCGGGTCGACCACGATCAGCGAGACGCGCGGGTCCTTGCGCAGGTATCGCTCCTTGGCGCGCCCGACGGCGGTGTTGAAGATCACCTCGTCAGTGTCGACGTCCACCCAGACGACGGTCGTGTGCGGCGAGCCGTCTGGCCGAAGCGTCGTCACCTCGCCCACAAACGGCTCCTCGAGGAACCTGCGTGCCTTCTCGTCGAGCGTTGCCATTCGACCTCCTTGTCCGGTGCCGCCTAGGCTAGTCACTCGATGGGGCTAGACGCCGAGCTGGGTGCCGTAGTCGCGGGCGGCCTGACCGGTGTCGTCGCGGTTGCTGCCGGGCCCGGCTTCCGCTGGGAAGGAGCGAGCGGGCTCGCCGACGTCAAGACCGGCGAAGCGCTGACGCAGGAGCACCGTTTCCGGATCGCCAGCGTGACCAAGACCTTCGTCGCGGCGCTCGCGCTCCAGCTCGTCGAGGAGGGCGTGCTCGAGCTCGACGGCGACGCTGGTCCGATAGCCGAGGGCGCCACGGTCCGCCAGCTGCTGAACCACACGGCGGGCTTCCCGAACTTCGAGGACGACGTGATCGCCATGTTCGAGCCCTACCGGCGGGACCCCGCGCACCGCTCGGAGCTCGGCCCTGACGAAATGCTCGCGGCGGTCAAGGCGAGGCCGCGCCGGTTTCCGCCCGGCGAGGGCTGGTCCTACTCCGGCAGCAACTTCCAGATCCTCGGGCTGATCATCGAGGACGCGACCGGTTCGATCCTGCGCGACGAGCTGAAGCGCCGCATCCTCGACCCGCTGCAGCTCGCTGACACCGAGTTGCCGCCGGACGGCAGGCCGGTAGCCGGGATGCCGCATGGCTACCTGCCGCCGGACAACCCGCTGATTCCCGGGCCCGAGCTCGTCGACGTGACCGACCTCGACCTGCCGTTCAACCCGGCCGGCGGCGGAATGGTCTCGACGGCGCGCGACGTGGCGGCATTCCTGGAAGCACTGCTCGGAGGCCGGCTGCTCTCCCCCCAGTCGCGCGCGGAGCTACTCCGGACCGTGCCCTCCGACTGGCCCGAGTCGGATGCCTACGGGCTCGGGATCGAGCGGGTCACGTCGCTGATGGGCATCTCGCCATCGCCCTGCGGGCCTGCGTGGGGCCACTTCGGCTTTTCGGCGGGCTACGGGACGATCGCGCTGGCGAGCGAGTCCGGCGATCGCCGGGTCGTGGTGCTCACGAACGGCGACATCGTCACGACGGAAGATCACTGGG
>VAWL01000224.1 GCA_005883965.1 Actinomycetota bacterium | reverse complement strand
CCACTACGACTTCCGGCTCGAACGCGACGGAGCGCTCGCGAGCTGGGCGGTGCCGAAGGGCGTGCCGCTCGACCCAGGCCAGCAGCATCTCGCCGTTCACGTCGAGGACCACCCGCTCGACTACGCGACCTTCGAGGGTGATATCCCGAAGGGCCAGTACGGCGCCGGCACGGTCGAGATCTGGGACTCGGGGACTTACGAGCTCGTCGAGGAGAAGGGCGACGGCGGTCTGACCGTCCGGCTCCACGGCAAGAAGCTCGACGGCCTCTGGACTCTGGTCCCGGCGCATCTTGACGGCAAGGAGCAGAACTGGCTGATCCTGCGCAAGCGCGAGGACGGCGCCGCCGCGGCCTCCGGCCGGAAGTACGCGCCTATGCTCGCCACGCTCGAGGACGAGAAGCACATGCCGCGCGGCGAAGGCTGGGAGTTCGAGATCAAGTGGGACGGCTACCGGATCGTCTCGCGGGTCGCCGGCGGCGAGGCCGAGCTGCGCACGCGCAAGGACCAGGATTACACCAAGCGCTTCGCCAACGTCGCCAAGGAGCTGGCCAAGGCGCTGAAGACCCCGGACTGCGTGGTCGACGGAGAGGTCTGCGCACTCGACGAGGAGGGCCGGCCGAGCTTCTCGGCGATGCAGCAGGCTAAGCAGGGCACGCCGATCGTCTACTACCTCTTCGACCTGCTCGAGGTCGAGGGCGAGCCTCTGATCGACCTGCCGCTCTCCGAACGGCGCAAGCGGCTGCTGAAGCTGCTCGACCGGCGCAACCGGAGCGTGCAGTTTTCCGAGTCGTTCGACGACGGGCGGGTCTTGCTCGCGGAGGCGAAGAAGCGGCAGCTCGAGGGCGTGATGGGCAAGCGGCTCGACTCGCGCTACCTCCCCGGGAAGCGCAGCCGCGACTGGCTCAAGTTCAAGGCGCACGCCGAGCAGGAGTTCGTGATCGCCGGCTACACGAAGGGTCAGGGCCGGCGCGAGGGCTCCTTCGGCGCGCTCGTCCTCGGCGCCTATGAAGGCGCAGGAGCCGAAGATGCCGCGCGTTCGCAAGGGCGACGCCGCGTGGGTCGAGCCGAAGCTCGTCGCCGAGGTCTCGTTCGCCGAGTTCACCCACGACGGCCGCCTGCGCGCGCCTGTCTACCAGGGCCTGCGCGAGGACAAGGACGCAACGGAGGTGCGGCGCGAGCTCGCCCAGCCGGTCCCGGATGTGATCAAGAAGGGAAAGCGAACCCTGCGGCTCTCGAACCTCGACAAGGAGTTCTGGCCGGACGAGGGGATCACGAAGGGCGTCCTGCTCGCGTACTACCGCGACGTGGCGGGGGTCGTGGTCCCGCACGTGCGCGACCGGCCGTTCACGATGAAGCGCTTTCCCGACGGCTGGCAGGGCAAGCACTTCTTCCAGAAGGACAAGCCGGCGGGGATGCCCGACTGGATCCCGACGGTGAACATCGAGGTGACGACCCGCGACCGGCCGCGCCAGCGGCGGCGGATCGACGCGCCGCTCGTGAACGACGAGCTCGCGCTGCTGTGGATGGTGAACATGGGCTGCATCGACCTGAACACCTGGTACTCGCGGGTCGACAAGCTCGAACGCCCCGACTTCGTGCTCTTCGACCTCGACCCGTCGCCCGACGTCGGCTTCCCCGAGACGGTGCAGGTCGCGCTGCTGGTCAAGGAGGCGCTGGACGCGCTCGCCCTTGAGTCGTTCTGCAAGACGAGCGGCGCGGACGGGATTCACGTGCTC
This sequence comes from Actinomycetota bacterium, assembly GCA_005883965.1. GTDB lineage: Bacteria > Actinomycetota > Thermoleophilia > Gaiellales > Gaiellaceae > AC-32. The sequence continues at coordinate 877 of VAWL01000224.1, read as the reverse complement.
GTCCCGATCGAGCGGCGCTCGACCTACGAAAACACGCGCCAGTTCGCCGAGATCGTCGCCGGCGCGCTGGCCACGACGCACCGCGGCCTGGTCACGACCGAGTGGTCGAAGGCGAAGCGCCGCGGCGTCCTGATCGACGCCAACCAGAACGGCGAGGGCAAGACGATCGCCTCGGTTTACTCGATACGCCCGAAGGAGGGTGCGCCGGTGTCGACGCCGCTGCGCTGGGAGGAGGTGAACGAGGAGCTCGACCCGGGCGCATTCACGATGGACGCGGTCCGCAAGCGCGTCGCCGAGCACGGCGACCTGTTCGAGGGCGTGCTCACGACCCGCCAGTCGCTGAGCAAGGCGCTGAAGGCGCTGCAGTGATTCAGAGGTCGCGGCGGCTGAAGCCCCAAGCGGCCAGTGCGGCCAGCAGGGCGAAGTACGCGGCCGCCCAGACGCGCACCCAGGGGCCGCCGGTATAGCCGCCGCCGAAGGGGCCGAGCTCGAGCAGGAAGCCGGTCAGGCCGGTCGTGCTCGAGACGATCTCTCGCAGGGCGTCCTGGTAGAGGCCCTCGAACGGGATCAGGTATGCGGCGACCTTTGCCGCGCGCTCGAGCCCGTGCGAGTTGAGGCCGTGGCCGATCGTCCCGAGGAGGCCGGCGACCAGGCCCGCGCCGAAGACCATGAAGATCGCGATCCCGTTCGCGGTCGCGGAGAGGAAGACCGAGCCGAGCAGCGACATCGCCGCGATCAGTGCGACCGCGGCGGCGAGCTCGACACCGGGCGTGACGACGTGGTCGGGCCACCAGTGGCCGGTCAGGCCGGTGATCAGCATCGCCGCGGCGTAGACGATTCCCACGTACGGCGCGCAGACCGCGACCGCGCCGAGCCA
>VAWL01000079.1 GCA_005883965.1 Actinomycetota bacterium | reverse complement strand
CCGGCCCCTCGGCCCGTTATCGGGTGCGGTCCGTCCGGGCCGGGACCTACGATCCCGCCATGGTCCCCAGACCAGAAGCCGAGGAGCTGCTGCTGATCGAGGAGGCCGACGCCTGGTTCGAGTACCTCGAGGCGACGAGGGCGCAGTCCGCGCTCCGTTACAAAGAGGTCGAGCCGTGGGCGTGGGCCCGCTTGAGCCAGCGGCTGCGCGCCGTCCGTGCGAAGCGCGCGAAGCTCCGCCCCGCGGCGGAAGCCGCCTAGCACGGCAAACCGGCTCGCCCGGTCGCGCTGCTAGCCTGTGGGTATGAGTTTTCCGACCCTGCTGCGCGCGCTCCGCCCCCTCATGGACGGCAGCGTCTCGAGCGATGACTGCGCGCGCGCTACTAACCAAGGAGTTTCCACTTGTTGCGATTGTTCCGTCGGCGCAAGCCGACCATGGACGAGCGCGCTGCCGCTGCTGCGAGCGCGCCGACTACCCCTCACGAGCCCGTAACCACGCCGCCCGCCGCGGCGGGCGCAACCGAACAGCCTGCTGCGCCCAAGCGGCGCCGGCGCGGGAGCCGCGGCGGACGCGGCCGCAAGAAGCCGGCCGGCGCCGCCACCGCGCCGGCCAAGCCCGAAGAGACAAAGGCCGAGCCGCCGAAGAAGGACGCCGCGCGTCCCGAGCGCCGGCCCGCAGCCCGCAAGCAGCGCACACGCACACGCCGCACCCCGCCGAGGCGCCCGCCGCTGCCGCCTGCGAAGCGCGAGCTGATGATCTCCGTCGACATCAGCGAGCAGCGCGTCGCGGTGCTCGAGGACGGCAAGGTCGCCGAGGCATACCTCGAGCGCCCCGAGCGCCGCTCGATCGCCGGCAACATCTACAAGGGCACCGTCGACAACGTCCTCCCGGGCATGGAGGCCGCGTTTATCGAGATCGGCCTCGAGAAGAACGGCTTCCTCTACGTCGACGAGGTCGTCGGCCCCGAGCTCGAAGGCCGTTCGCACGGCCGCAAGATCCAGGACCTGCTCAGCCGTGGCCAGGAGGTGCTCGTCCAGGCGGTCAAGGACCCGATGAAATCCAAGGGGGCCCGGCTGACGACCGAGATCTCGCTGCCCGGCCGCTTCGTAGTCTTCGTCCCGCACGGCGAGGGCCTCGGCGTCTCGCGCCGGCTGGAGGACGACGAGCGCATCCGCCTGCGCGACATCGTCAAGCGCCTGGACGTGAAGAAGGGCGGCGTGATCGTCCGCACCGCGGCCGAGGGCGCCTCCGCCGAGGACATCGAGCGCGACCTCGTCTTCCTCCAGCGCCTCTGGAAGACGATCGAGGCGCGGGCCAAGTCGGCCAAGCCGCCCGCGCTGGTCTACCAGGAATCCGAGCTGCCCCTACGCGTCGTCCGCGACCTGTTCACCGACGACTTCGAGCGCGCGCTCGTCGATCACGAGCGCACCTACAAGCGAATCGTCGGCTACCTGAAGAAGACCTCGCCGCACATGGTCGACCGCGTCCAGCGCCACCGGGAGAAGACGCCGCTGATGGAGGCGTCCGGGGTTGACGAGCAGATCCGCTCGACGCTGTCGCGCCGGGTCGACCTGCCCTCAGGCGGCTACCTCGTCTTCGACTACGCCGAGGCGTTCACCGTCATCGACGTCAACACGGGCCGCTTCGTCGGCTCGCGCTCGAAGTCGTCCGGCTCGCGGCTCGAGGACACGATCACCAAGAACAACCTCGAAGCCGTCAAGGAGGTCGTGCGCCAGCTGCGGCTCCGCGACATCGGCGGGATCATCGTCATCGACTTCATCGACATGGCGAACCCGAAGAACCGGGCGACGGTCGAGGAGGCGCTCAAGAACGAGTTGGAGCGCGACCGGACGAAGACCTACGTGGTCGAGATCTCGCCGCTCGGGCTCGTCGAGATGACGCGCCAGAACGTGACCGACGGGCCGCGCGAGATCCTCACCCGCAAGTGCACCATCTGCGGCGGCGACGGGGTCGTGCTCTCCGAGGCCTCGGCCGCGGTCGACGCCGAGCGGCACCTGCGCGCTTTGGCCGCGACTGCGCCGCGGACCAAGGCGTTCAAGGTCGAGCTCAACGGGAAGGTGGCGTCGCTGCTGATCGGGCCGGGCGCCTCGCGGCTGATGGCGATCGAGGAGGAGACCAAGCGCCGCTTCCTCCTCGTCTCGCGTGAGGACGTCTCCGTGGCCCACTTCGAGGTGCTCGGCAAGGGCACGCTCGAGAGCCTCGACGGGGCGAGCCCGGTGCCGGAGGGCAAGCAGCTCGAGCTGAAGCTGGTCGAGGTCGCCAAGCACGACGTGAACGCAGCGGTCGGCAAGCTCGACGGCCTCTCGGTCTGTGTCGGTGGGGCCTCGCGGCTCGTCGGCAAGAAGGCGAAGGTGCGAATCGAGCGCGTGCTGGAGGGCACCGCCTACGCGACGCTGGTTGCCGGCGGAAAGCAGCCGGAGGCGCCGATCACCGCCGAGGGTGAGGCCGAGAAGCCGACCCGCAAGCCGCCCGCGCGCAAGGGTCGCGAGCCGGAGCCGGAGGCAGAGGCCGACGCCGAGGCTGAGAGTGAGGCCGAAGAGCTTGCCCCCGAGGAGCCTGAGGCCGAGGAGCCCGAGGCGGAGGCCACGGACGCCGTGGCGGAGACGCCGCCCAAGAAGAAGACGCGCCGTGGCTCGCGCGGCGGGCGTCGGCGCAAGAAGAAGCCGGCCGGTGCGACCACCGAGACCGCGGCGGCGAGCGACGGCCCGAACACCGATGGGGAGGGCCCGAAGATCCACGTGCCCGCGCCCGACCTCGGCAAGGACGAGGCGGAGGAGACGCCCGCCGCGCCAGCGTCCAAGAACGGCGAGCAGCCGAAACCGAAGAAGAAGACCCGCCGGGGCTCGCGCGGCGGCCGGAACCGGCGCCGGAAGAGCGGCGCCGCGGCGGCGGCAAACCCGGGCTCGGAAAGCGCCGAGAGCAGCTAAACTTCCGGATCCGCGGGCGGTTTCAGCCCGCGTTTTGGTGCCATGAGCTACGCGATCATCTCATTGGGAGGCAAGCAGTACCGCGTCCAAGAGGGCGAGCGCCTGCTCGTGGACCGCCTCCCGACGGAGGAGGGGAAGACCTTCCATCCCGAGGTGCTGATGGTCGGCGGCGACGGTGAGTTCGAGCTCGCGCCGAAGGGCGTGCAGGTGACGGCGAAGGTCGTCGGCTCTCCGCTCGGCCAGAAGATCCGGATCGGCAAGTACAAGCCGAAGAGCGGCTACCGGCGCCACACCGGCTTCCGCGCGAAGCTCTCGCAGATCGAGATCCAGTCGATCGGCTCGGGGCGGGCGCGTGCGGCCGCGAAGAAGGAAGCCACCCCGAAGGCCGAGGCGGCGGAGGCGCCGGCGAAGCTGCCGGGGGGCTATGCAGACATGACGGTGAAGGAGATCGCCGAGAAGGCCGGAAACTGGTCGGCCGAGCAGGTCGCGGCGGCGCTCGAGTACGAGCAGGCGCACGGCAAGCGCAAAGGTGCGCTGGCCGCGCTCGAGACGAAGGAAGAGGACTAGATGGCTCATAAGAAGGGACTCGGCTCGTCGAGGAACGGGCGCGACTCGAAGCCCAAGATGCTCGGCGTCAAGGTCTTCGACGGCCAGGGCGTGACCGCTGGGACGATCATCGTCCGCCAGCGCGGCACGCGCTTCCGCCCGGGCCCGGGGGCCGGCCTCGGCAAGGACGACACGATCTTCGCCAAGCGCGACGGCCGCGTCGCGTTCAAGACCAGCGGCGGCCGCCGCCTGGTCGCCATCGTCAGCGAGTAACGCCCGTGTTCACGGATCGCGCCCGCATCCAGGTGCAGGCGGGGCGCGGCGGCGACGGCGCGCTCAGCTTCCGGCGCGAGAAGTACGTGCCCAAGGGGGGCCCTGACGGCGGTGACGGCGGTCCCGGCGGCGACGTCGTCGCGGTGGTCGACCCGGACCTGCGTGATCTCTCGGGGTTCCGCTCGCGCCGCCGGTTCGCGGCCGCGCGCGGCGGGAACGGGGGCGGCTCGGGAAAGCACGGCGCCACGGGGGAGACAGCCGAGCTGCGGGTCCCGGCCGGCACGCAGGTCTTCGACGCGGACGACCAACTGGTCGCCGACCTGGCCCACGCGGGCGCCCGGGCGGTGCTCGCGCGCGGCGGCTCCGGCGGGCGCGGCAACCGCCGCTTCGCCACCTCGACCCGGCAGGCGCCCCGATTCGCGGAGACCGGCCTTCCCGGCGAGGAGGGCGAGTACGAGCTGCACCTGAAGCTCCTCGCCGACGCCGCGCTGGCCGGCCTGCCGAACGCCGGCAAGTCGTCGCTCCTGCGCCGGATCTCGAACGCGAAGCCGAAGGTCGCCGACTACCCGTTCACGACGATCCAGCCGGTGCTCGGCACGGTCGAGACGGACGAGCGCCAGCTCGTGGTCGCCGACGTCCCCGGGCTGATCGAGGGCGCGAGCGAGGGTGCCGGGCTCGGCCACGAGTTCCTCGCGCATCTCGAGCGAGCGCGCCTGCTCGTGCACGTGATCGACGTCTCCGAGGGCGACTCTGCCGAGCGCTTCGAGCAGATCGACCGCGAGCTGCGCGCGTACGGCCATGGCCTCGGCGACCTGCCGCAGGTGGTCGTGCTCAACAAGATCGACCTCGTCTCCGAGGCCCCGGCCTTCGAGCCGGCCGACCCGCGCGTGCAGCGGGTGTTCGCCGTCTCGAGCGCGACCGGCGAAGGGGTCGAGTCCTTCCGGCGGGCGCTGTTCGAGCTCTGCCCGCCCGCGCCCGAGCCGCAGCAGGGCGACGACGAAGGCCTCGCCGACTTCCTCGTCTATCGGCCCAAGCCGGACCCGCGGCGCGGCTACCGGATCTTCAGGACCGACCGCGGCTTCCGTGTCATCGGCCGTCCGCCGGCGGAGGAGGAGCTCGAGCGCGCTCTCCGCGAGGCCGGAGCGAGAAAGGGCGACGAGGTCGAGGTCGCCGGCGAAGCACTGGAGCTCCAGTGACTGCCATCCTCGGCGGTACCTTCGACCCGCCGCACAACGGGCACGTCGCGCTAGCGCGGGCGGCGCTCCAGCGGCTGCCGGTCAAGCGCCTGCTCGTGCTGGTCGCGAGCCGTCCGGGCCACCGCGAAGTCATCGCCGACGCGCAGTCGCGCCTGCGCCTGGCGCGCGCCGCGTTCGCCGATCTCCCGGCCGAGGTCGAGCTGGACGACAACGCCTTCGCCGTCGACGCGGTCCGAGGCGGCCGCTTCGGCGATGCGCTCTTCGTCGTCGGCGCCGACGAGGGCGCGTCCTTTCCGAGCTGGAAGGAGCCCGACGAGGTTCTGCGCTGGGTGCGCCTCGCCGTCGGCACCCGCTCGGGCTATCCGCCCCCCGATCTCGAGCGCTACGGCGACCGCATCGTTCCGTTCGAGCTCGCCTCGCCCGCGATCTCGTCCAGCGAGGTTCGCGACCGCGTTGCGCGGGGAGAGGCGATTGACGACCTCGTTCCGCCCGCGGTCGCCGAGGCGATTCGCGACCTCGGCCTGTACCGCGGCTACACTGACCGCGACTCCGACCAGGACCATACGAGCCACTGACACCGATCGAACACGCCCGCCGAATCGCCGGCCTCGCGCAGGAGAAGCTGGCGCAGGACGTCCTTATCCTCGACATGCGCCCCGTGTGCAGCTACACGGATTTCTTCGTGCTCGCGACTGGGCAGAACGCGCGCCAGACGAAGGCGATCTGGGACGAGGTGCACACCCGCCTCAAGCAGGAGGAGCGCTCGCTGCCCGGGTCGGTCGCCGGCGAGCCCGAGGGCCGCTGGATCGTCGCCGACTACCTGGACGTGGTCTTCCACGTCTTCACTCCCGAGGCGCGCGAGTACTACCGCCTCGAGGAACTGTGGGGCGACGTCCCCAGCGTCGAGCTAGACGCCGCGGTCGTCTAGCTGTCGTCCGATTAGACAACTACGATGCCAAAGTGGATCTCACCACGGACCGGAAGGGAAACATTGCCGAGGCGGCGATCGCGCTCGCGGCCATCAAGCTCGGACTCGACGTCTATCGGCCGGTGGGTGAAGGCGGTCGCTACGACCTGATCCTCGACGCGGCAGGTCGGCTGATCCGTGTTCAGTGCAAGTGGGCTGTGAAGGAAGGCGACGTAGTAGTCGTACGTTGCTACTCGGGGCGTCGTACCGGAGCCGGCTTCCTCAAACGTACGTATTCACGTTTTGAGATCGATGCCTTCGCCGTCTACTGCGCGGATCTCCGCAGTTGCTACTTCCTTCCAATCGAGCTGTTCGACGGACGAAGCCACATTTCGCTTCGCCTGAAGCCGGCGCGGAACAACCAGCGAACCGGCGTCAACTGGGCGGAGGAATACGAATTCGCGGCTAGACTTGGTGGCCGACAAGGGGCCATAGCTCAGCTGGGAGAGCGCTTGCATGGCATGCAAGAGGTCACGGGTTCGATCCCCGTTGGCTCCACTCCTTAGCCGCGATGCA